>JAVXCW010000001.1:0-179319 GCA_036659275.1 Bacteroidales bacterium
AAGCTTTAGAGGCTTATGAGCAAGTAAAAGAGATATTTATAGAGAGGCTAAAAAAAATAATGTAACTATGAGCCAAATAACGGACTTCTTGCCGCAACTACGTGAGCGTCCGGAGGGGGTAAGTGAGAGCGATGCTATTGCAAAGAAATACCACTTCAATCCCTTTGCAAGCCTGTGCGACCTGTTTGAGACGTTTCAAGATATTGTCGAGAAATACATGCCCACTGAAATAAAAACAGTTGAACCAGTAGCTGCACCAACTGTTCCGTCAGCAGGGTGTTTCGATATGGGACTTGTTTCTGCCATACATAAACTATGTAACGACGAGCAGTTTGAGGCGATTTCGGAACTCGATTTGTACGCTACACTGAATAATGTAATCGGTAACTTTGCCCCATCAAAAAATGGCAAAGTTAAATCATCAGTTTAGGGCAAAAAAATAGCATTCTTATCTTTGGAGTTGGGTATCTATCGCGGCACGGTTCGCAAGTATCTTCTTATGAGTGAGGATGACTTTCTTTGTAGCAACAGCTATCGTCGCCTTTATTCCCATAAGCTTGATGTTTATGAGGATTATATTCGTAGTGAACTCTCCTCACATCCTTATTTATCTAGTAGCCAGATTCATGACCGTTTAAAAGAGCATTATCCGTCTTTTCCTTGTGTTAATCCCAAGACGGTTTATAATTACGTGTTGCATGTACGTTGTAAACACGGTCTTGCCAAAAAATGATGCTTTTAAATTTGCTGATTAAAAGACGGCGGAATTATAACCTATGCCTCTTTAATCTCCATAATAGTGAGCAACGAGAACGAAATGTTGTCGATGAAATCCGTGTGCGACTGGTGAAAGTGTGCGTAATACCAATTTTTCAATGGATGATTATCGACAATTAGCTGATTGTATATCTTGTCCATCTCTTCACGCTCTGCATTCAAGTCGCCCAGCAACTCTGAATCTTTAAGTAACCAGCTCTCTATTCCTGCCTTGGAAACGGGATAGCTAAATGATGGGCAAGTATGTGTTACCACCGTGTCGATTGCCATATCACGAAGTTCGTTCAATGCCTGAGCATTAAAAACGGCAGCCTCGTTCTCCCAATAGAGCGGTCGAGCCTTTCTATTTTTAAGTTGGTCTATCCACATTGAATCTCGACGATGTTTTCTATCTATGGAGACCGCACCACCAATGCAAAGTACTTTGCGACCTGCTGCAAGCACAACCGAATAATCGGAAATGCACTTCATTCGTTCAAAGTCAATCTTCTCGCCATCGAAATAAGCTGGGTCATCGTGATTACCCCGCACCAATAACAGTAGGTTGTTTGTTGCTTCAAGCGTTTTTGCCAGTTTATTATACAGTTGCGTGTAGTGCAACTCCTTTTCAAAACCAATACCGCAATCGCCTGCAACGATAATCACCGAGTTTTCAATTCCAAGACGTTTGATGTTGAACATCAACGTGCGGAACTCTCCGTGAATATCCCCGCAGACGCAAAGTGAATTGTAATTATTATAATCGAGTATATTCATTGCTCAAAATCTCAATAATGTATTTTACTCGCTCGTCAGCTCCGTAAGGCAAAACACACTCAATTACCTCTTCAATGTTTGAATTTGCCAACAGAGCCTTAAACTGATTTGCCAAATAGTTTTTTAGAGATTCATCCGTTTTTGATATTTGTTCAATAATATCAGTGGTGTTGTCCAAAATATAGATTATATCCTCAAAATCGTGGCTTATGCGAAGGTCATTACCTCCACGAGAAAGCATTGCTTCAAATTTGGATCCCAGATAATAGGGTGCGGAAAAGATGAAAACATCTGTGCCATCTGGCAAAGTACGAGTGATTTTGTTCTCAACTCCACTACCATACCATTGGTTGCTGAATCCAAGTATATTATCGTCAATCGGCATTACATCTACAATAATTTGCTTGTAAACCCATCGACAAAGTGGAGCTCCCGGTGTAGTATCGTTATGAAATCCCTTTGCACGTAGTAGTTCTTCCAATTCATAGTATTTAAGCTACTGCTAATCTCAACTACGCAATCAACATCAAGTGTCGCCCTAATATCAGAGGCGGCAGGGTCATTGGCGTAAAGTTCAGCGACAGATCCACCAACAAATACAACTTCGTTTTTCATCTCGCCCAGCCCATTTGCGACCACAGCGAGCATTTCTATATTCTTAGACATTATTCAATCGTTTATCAAGTTCTTCAATCGCAATTTCTATTTCACGTACTTTGCCAATACGAAGCGTGTCTGCAATAACAAGCAATTCATATAGAGCAGGATTTTTCTCAGCAATTTTAGGCACTGTCTTATACAGTGGCTTTACACCAAAGCCCCTGCGAGTGCCGAGATAGTGTGACCATACATAGATATCCTCCCCCTCTGCTATTCTCTCTTTGATGGGAGATGCGGAGTGGGCTGTGGCAATGCCTCTAACTTTTGCGGAAATCTCTGCCGGAAAAGCATATTTCAGACCGCCTATGAGAAACTCTCTTAAGGCAAGTTTGTTTACCCGACTTTTGTCGGCATTGATAAGTCCCGCTACCACACAGCGATTCAAGGCATTCGATACCTCTGATGGACTAAGCAATAGTGACTCTGCGACCTCTGATTGAACCCAACCTTCCGGCTGAGTAAGCAGGTACAGCAAAATCAAAATATCTTGTGATTTAATTGATATGCTCATTATATTTACGATTTATGAATTGCAAATATAGCTATTTTATTCGGTATATACCAAATAGTTAGCATTGCATAAAAAATAAATTATCTGCATTGTGTTATCAAATAGCACTTGCACTGTTTTCAGTGTACGTGAAAATAATGCAACTGTGATGAAAATAAATTGATAATCAGCAGAAAAGTAATGGCAGCACGATAAAATCCCATGAAATTACGTTATCTTTGCAGCCGTATAAATATCAAGTTATGAAGAAGATGAGAATCACCCAGCGTGATTACATCAAAGCCAATCGCAAAGCAAGCCGAGAGGCAGAGAATAAAAAGGCTCTGCCTTACTTGTTTTTATACCCGACCACAATTTTATCTTACAATTTTTGCCTCAATAATTCTTACATCTTCTATAGGACGGTCATTTTTATCTGTTGATACATTTTGGATTGCATCAACTATCTCTAATCCGCTTAATACCTCACCAAATATAGTATATAACCCATCTAAATGAGGAGTACCGCCAACAGTTTTATAAATTTGGCGCATCTCTGGGGTAAGTTTTACGGTACCTCCGGTACGCTTATCTAATTTAGCTTGAACTGCATCTAATCCTGCATCATCAAAAATTTTGCCCCATACAATATAAAATTGTGACGCACTTGATTCCTTTTTAGGATTAACATCATCTCCCTCGCGAGCAGCAGCAAGCACGCCTCTACGATGAATTATCTGGGGAATTCTAAATTCTGGAGAAAGAGTATATGTAGGACCGCCATTCCCAAGCATAGTTCCGGGAGCGGCATTTTTTGAATCGGGATCGCCTCCCTGAATCATAAAGTCTTTTATAACTCTGTGAAATAGAGTACCATTAAAGTATTTCTCTTTAACAAGTTTTTTAAAGTTGGCTGCATGTGCAGGAACTTTTTCATCATAAAGCGCCAATGTTATATCACCTTTTGTTGTTTTAAAAAGGATTTTAGTTGGCTTTTTTCCATAACAATTTGCATTAATAGCAAAAATGGCAAATAATAATATTGCCCCCGGTAAAAATTTTGATTTAAAAATATTCATAGTTTTTATATTAAGTTTTAAACAATTTCTAATGCTTTAAGCTTTAAAAGGTATCGTTTATACATAAATTTTGATACAAACCTTAAAATTACAATCATAAAGAAAATAAGAGCAATACAAATCTCGGCAAATAACTGATCTCCAATTATATTATTAGCCATTAAAATCTCGGGGTCTCTATCTAAAATCTTTCGAATAGTTAAAAACGGATAATTTCCCCTAGCCCATTTACCTATAATGTCCGCATCATAAATATATGTGAGCCCACCATTTGAACGATTAAAAGAAAGCATAGTTTTATAATCTGCATATAAAATAGGGATGCCGCACTCATTAAAAACATTTTGCGATTGCTCAACACTACTTCCACTAACAATATAAAGTACACCTCCATTTGCAGCAATAGTATCCTTAAATTGCATAAGTCTCCCGATGGCCTTTTTTGAGATTTTATCTACATTATAAAATGAAGCCAAAAACAGAGGCTTACTAATATTTAGAATATCTTGAGCCACATAATTTCCATTACTGTCTTTAAGAATAAAATCTACCCTATTGGCTGCCTCTCCCTCGTTTACAAGTATCGTTTTGGAATCTACAAAACTCCATGTACTATCGGGAATATTATCTATTGTAAAATTCTGCTCCTTCCCCCCTTTCGAATAAATAAAAGTTGTATTATAAACCCTCTCTGTTCCTCCACCATTTTCAATTAAATCTGTTCCGGGTTTATAATCTCCTAAATCTATTTGAGGCATTCTAACAAACGCATACAAAGAAATTCCCAGTATAAAAACTGTATATATTACAATGTATGTGCGTTCAACTATTTTCCCGGCTATAGGCTCAAACTTGTTCCGTTGCAAATATAATATCCATGCAGCTAAAATTAAAACTATATTCTTATAAAATGTTTGCCAATTTGTAAGATGAACAGCTTCACCAAAACAGCCACAATCCTTAACAGGATTATAGATAGCAGAATAAAGAGTTAACATTGTAAAAAACAACATAAACCAAAAGACAGCAATTGCAAAGAATTTCATTCTAAGCCCTTTAAGAATTGAAACGCCTATGATAAACTCTGCTACAGCAAGCATAATTGCAAAAGGGATATCCATAAAGTCTATAAATCCCAAATGAAACGCTGCAAGATATTCTTTAATCTTAAGGCCTCCCCCAATAGGATCAATTGCCTTAAAAAACCCGGATAGGATAAACACAGCCCCTATTAAAACTCTACTTATTGCCCTTAAAATGTGCATACTTATAAATGTAAATACTCTATTTTATAACTTTATTTACAACAGTCTCTATTCTGCTAAAAATTTGCGCAGGGTGAAGCATATTTCCTGTTATATCAGAACAATCTATCCTAATAAAATTAGCATCGCTAATACTTTGCTGTAAATAAATATCTCGTACTCCTATCTGAAAATTAATATCGGCTTCATGTATATCGGCCTTCCCATTTAAATATTCCCTATCATCATCTCCACTACGGCACTCTTTTAATTTTTTATCTACAAAGCCTATTGGGACATCTAAAAAAATATTAACATTTGGTTTGGGGATACCAAACACATTATATTCTGTATTAAATATCCACTCTTCCAAAGCTTTTGCCTCTTTTTTATCTTTTAATTTTGAACATTGATACGCTATATTTGAATAAACATATCTATCCAAAAGCACACAATATCCATTATTAAGCCACTCTTTTATTACGGCCGACGCATCTCTCCTATCCTCGGCAAACAGCAATGCCACTAATTGTGGGTGAACGTCTTCTAGTGCTCCAAAATCTCCTCTTAAAAATTTGGCTATAAGTTCTCCATAAAGTGATGATTCATAACGTGGAAAATGCAAATACTTTAACTCTAATCCCTTTGAAACTATATAATCTTTAAGCAATTTTACTTGCGTACTTTTTCCGGCTCCATCTAAACCCTCTATAACAATTAACATAATTTTATTACTTTTGTATTGGTTACAAAGATATAAAAAAATGGAAACAAACAGAACCCCAAAAGTTATGGGGATAATAAATATAAATAATGAGTCCTTTTATAAAGGGAGTCGCTGTCTTAATATTAATGAGATAGATATTCGTATTAAAGAGATGCTTGCAAACGGGGCAGATATAATTGATATAGGAGCATGTTCTACCAGGCCCGGATCAACACCTATAAGCATGGAGCAAGAATGGGAATATCTTAAGGAACCTCTTAAATTTATTGCAAAAGAATTTCTATCGGGAAATAAATATATAAACAGCAAAAATATTTCAATTGATACATTTCACTCCAAAATAGTACGAAGAGTTTACGATATTTTAGGCGAATTTATTGTTAATGATATTTCTGCCGGAGAAGATGACGTGCAAATGTTAAAAACGGTAGGTGAGCTAAATCTCCCTTACATAGCAATGCACAAGAGGGGAACACCTAACACAATGCAACAATTGTGCAACTACCCTAATGGAGTTGTAAATGAGGTAATAAGTTACTTTATAGAGTTTGAAGAGCGAGCCTCAAAATATGGTATTAAAGATTATATTATAGACCCCGGATTTGGTTTTGCCAAAACAATAGAACAGAATTACGAATTATTTAATGGTATAGCACAAATAAAAGAAACACTGTATAAAAAATTAGGCATTAAAAGAGATATATTGGTGGGTATATCACGTAAAGGAATGATATGGAAACCTCTTAATATTACTCCTGACGAAGCCTTATGCGGAACCGTAGCACTTAACTTGCAAGCACTGTTAAATGGCGCAAATATAATAAGGGTACACGATATAAAAGAAGGCATGCAGTGCATTAAGCTTCAAAAACTAATAAAAGCCAATTGTTTACTTGCATAATTAAATTACCTTTGTATGCAAATTATTAGCGCTGCCTAAGATGATTAATTATTTCATTAAATATCAAAAATTTCTATATCTGTTTCTTACGGCTTTATTAATTTGTGCCATATCTAATTACGCAATTGCAACAAATTCAGCCATTAAAGGAAAACTAATAATAAGAGGTGGTAATGGGTTTGCTCCATTTGAATTCATTAATAATAAAGGAGTTCCCGATGGATTTACAGTTGATATTACAAAAGCACTTATGAAAGAACTCAAGTGCACAGATTATGAAATAAAACTTCAAAAATGGGATACAGTTTTTAGAGATATTAAAGATAATAAAATTGATATTGTCTTAGGAATGACGTATTCACCCGAGCGGAGCCAATATGTAAAATTTGGGCTTCCACTATGCACAGTAAGTAATAGCATCGTATGTAGGAAAAAAGACAATTATCGTACATTAGAAGAACTAAGAGGTAAGAGTATTATTGTACAGGGGAATAGCGGGAGTTACCTCTTTCTTGTTAAAGCCAATATCACAAATAATATTATAGCGGTATCAAGCATAGAACGTGGAATAAAATTATTATCACAGGGAATAGGAGATGCAGTGTTAGGTAACGAATTAGTAGCCTACTACGCTATAAAAGCCAATAATATCAAAAAATTATCTGTTAGAAATTTGGGGCTCCAACTTCAAAATTACTCTCTTGCAGTAAATAAAAATAACGAAGAATTATTATATCAATTAAATGTTGGAATACAATCCCTTAAAACAAATGGTAAATATGATGAGATTTACAATAAGTGGTTTGGTGTGTTTAGTGATAACAATAGTGTGCTAAAAACATTTATTACAGCTCTTGTGATACTCCTTGCACTAATCCTTTTACTCCTTCTATTCTTATGGCTATTACGTAAACAAGTTAAACGAGCCACTCTATTATTATCAAATTCTAAGCAAGAATTAGAAATGGCTATTGACGCAGGAAAAATAAGTGCATGGACATATAATATTGATAATCATGTAATTTCCTCATTACATGGGCTTATAGTTGAAGACGGAAAAGTTTTTGAAGAAATATTAAAAAAAATTCATCCCGATGATGGCAACAATTTAGTAAAATCTTTTACCGATTTATCTACCGGAGAACGAATAAGAACCTACGAATGTTTTAGAATAAAAGAAGATAGCAATGACTACTACTCTGTTTATGAAACAATAATGAGAAGGATTGAAAAAACGCACAATCTTCCTTGCCACATTGTAGGAACATTAAAAGATGTTACAGCCGAAGTAAAACTAAAAAATAAATTAGAAGATTATAAAATTAAAACTAACTTTATTACAGACACTAATGGTATAGTTTTAATGGAATACAATATTATAAATAGGACATTTATTAAAGTTAATAACTCTGGAGAAAATGATAAAGGAAGCGGATATACCAGAGAAGAATATCTAAAAATAGTACATCCACAAGACATAGAGTTGGTAGAAAAATTTCTTACCAATATGGAGGAGCATCTGCAAGAGCGCATTTCTACCGAATTTAGATGCTTATCTAGCAACTTAGAATATGAATGGTATTCAATTGATACAGTAGCATATAGACATGACGATAGCGGTAAAATAACAAGCTACTTAGGTATTAGGCGTAATAACACTAAATGGAAACAAATAGAAGTTGATCTTATTAATTTAAGAGACAAAGCCGAAGCATCGAGCAAACTCAAATCTGCTTTTTTAGCAAACATGAGTCACGAAATAAGAACTCCTCTTAATGCAATAGTTGGATTTTCAAACCTTATCTCAGAAGCTGATAATAAAGAAGATCAAGGACAATATAAGAGAATTATTAAAACAAACAGCGAACTTCTTCTACAATTAATTGACGATATTTTAGATTTATCTAGAATAGAAGCAGGGTATATGGAATTTCACTACAAAACATTTAATTTTAATGAATTCTTTAATGAATTGGGGACAATACTTTTGCTCCGCAAGCCACAAAATATTGAATTTATAGCGGTTAAACACAATTATGATTTCAAAATTTATTCAGATAAAGTACGAATAAGTCAAATTATAACAAACTTCGTTATTAATGCCTTTAAATTTACCCAAAATGGGAGTGTAACAATAGATTACAAATATACAGATGAATATATCACTATTTCTGTTACAGATACAGGAATTGGTATTTCTGAAGAAAATATGACTAAGGTCTTTAATCGTTTTGAAAAAATAAACGAATTTGTACAAGGAACAGGTTTAGGATTGCCTATATGCAAAGCACTTGCAATAGCAATGAATGGAGATGTTAGTGTAGAATCTACACTTGGTAAAGGTTCTACATTTAGTCTCACAATACCATACAACAATAATAATAAATAATTTATAATCATATAATATGTCATACAATGCACTTTTGGCCGTTTCTCCAATTGACGGCAGATACAAGAAACAAGTTGAGAATCTAAGTTTGTATTTTTCGGAATATGCTCTTATAAAATATAGAATAAAAATTGAAGTAGAGTATTTTATTGCTTTATGCGATATGCCTCTTAAACAACTAGCAGGCGTTGATAAAAACATCTACAATAAATTAAGAGATATCTATCACAATTTTACTCCGGCTAATGCAGAAGAAGTTAAAGAGATAGAAAAAACAACCAACCACGATGTTAAGGCTGTTGAATATTATATAAAAAAGAAATTTAAAGAGCTTGGTTTAGAGCAATTTGGAGAATTTGTTCATTTTGGACTTACATCACAAGATATTAATAATACTGCAATTCCGCTAAGCTTAATGGACGGAGTTAAAGATATTTATATGCCTGCACTTAACGAAATTGTTAGCTTGCTAAAAGGATTTGCAAAAGAGTGGGAAAATATTCCAATGCTGGCACACACCCATGGGCAGCCGGCTTCTCCAACGCGCTTAGGCAAAGAAATATATGTTTTTGTTGCCCGTTTAGAAGAGCAAATGAGATTACTTAAAACAATTCCATATTCTGCAAAATTTGGTGGAGCAACAGGAAATTTTAACGCTCACAACTTTGCATACCCAAACATTGACTGGAATAATTTTGCAGTTAATTTTGTAGAGAACAACCTAGGGCTCAAGCGTTCATATCCAACTACTCAAATTGAGCACTACGATAATTTAGCCGCTTTATTTGATAATCTCAAAAGGATAAACAATATACTCACAGATTTATCGCGCGATATGTGGACTTATATCTCAATGGAATACTTTCGTCAAAGGGTAAAAGCAGGAGAAGTTGGTTCATCTGCAATGCCACATAAAGTAAACCCTATAGATTTTGAAAATGCCGAAGGTAACTTTGGCATTGCAAATGCAATTTATTCTCATTTAGCAAACAAACTTCCAATTTCTAGATTACAAAGAGATTTAACCGACTCTACAGTTTTAAGAAATATAGGGGTTCCATTAGCTCACTCAATTATTTCACTCACATCATTAAAAAAAGGATTAAGTAAGCTCATCCTTAACGAAAAAGTAATTAATAGAGACTTAGAAAATAATTGGGCAGTAGTTGCAGAAGGAATCCAAACCATACTACGCAGAGAAGGATACCCAAATCCATACGAAGCACTTAAGGCACTAACACGTGGTAATGCAGGAATTACAAAAGAAAGCATTCTGGAATTTGTTAGCTCGCTTAATATATCAGACACTGTAAAAGCAGAAATTATGGTTATAACACCACAAAATTACACAGGAAAATAATAACTTAATACAATTTAATATGAAAAAAGTTTCTTTAATACTATTATTGTTTTTTGTTGCTATAACAGCAAATGCCCAAACTAAATACGACACTTATTTTACTCCCGATAGACTTAGAATAGACTTAGTTTTTGCAGGAAACGCATCATCACAACACATATTTTTAGACGGATTAGCAAAAGAATGTGCTTGGAGTGGCTCTAAAACCAATCTTGTAGATAAATTTAACTACGGAGAATATTATTTAGAAATTAAAACTCTTGCGGGAGAAACAATTTACTCCAAGGGATTTAACACACTATTCCAAGAATGGCGTACAACACCCGAAGCCAAAACAACCCCTAAATCTTTTAACAGCTCATACATAATTCCATACCCTAAAGATACAGTACAATTAGTTGTTTCAGAAAGAGTTAAGTTAACCGGAAAATTTAAAGAAATTTATTCAATTGCAATAGACCCATCAGACAAACTAATAAGCAAAGAAACAACAAATAACTTTAAAGTTACTCCCATTGTTAATAACGGTAACTCAAACGAAAAAGTTGACATTCTATTTATAGCAGAGGGCTACACTGCCACAGAAATGGATAAATTTAGAAAAGATGCTACTAAGTTTGCAGGATATCTTTTTGATATAGAACCATATAAAAGCAGAAAACAAGATTTTAATATTTGGGCAATAGAATCTATATCAAAAGACTCAGGCACAGACATCCCTCACCAAGATATATGGAAAGAGACAGTGGCCGGTTCCAATTTCTTTACATTTAAGATAGATCGCTACCTAACAGCTCCCAACCAAAAACTTATATGCCAAATAGCTTCAAACGCCCCATACGATGCACTATACGTTATTGTAAATACAACCAAATACGGAGGTGGCGGAATATATAACTTTTACGGATTAAGCATGGCCAATCATAAAACAGAAGCACCTGTTTTTGTACACGAATTTGGACATAGTTTTGCCGGATTAGCAGATGAATACTACGACTCAGCAACAACCTATGAAGATTTTTACAATCTTAAGACAGAGCCTTGGGAGCCAAATATTACAACACTAGTAAATTTTGGAAGTAAATGGCAAGATTTAATTTCTAAGGATACTCCTATACCAACCCCTAATGACCCTAAATATTTAAATGTATTAGGAGTTTTTGAGGGTGGCGGATATATGACAAAAGGAATATATAGACCGTATTACGAATGCCGTATGAAAAATAATACTGCACAGGGATTCTGCCCTGCATGCCAAAGAGCAATTAACAAAATGATTGACAGCTACACCAAATAAATGTACAAATATTTCCTTTTTGACTTAGACCGTACATTGTGGGATTTTGATAAAAATTCGAAGAGTGCTATATTTAAACTCATTGATAAATATAGCCTCTCCGTTTTATTTGGTATTAATGATAAAGAAGATTTTTTTGCCAAATACGAAGTTATAAACCACCACCTTTGGAATGAATACGAAACAGGTAAAATAACAAAAGAACATCTAAGAAGCGCCCGTTTTTACACTGCATTTAATAATTACCTTAAAGAAGATTTTAACACCCATGCTAATGCCATAAATTGGAGTACCAAACAATTACAAAATTTTGCAGATATGTTTGGAGAGTCCTATCTAACTCAAATGGCCTTTGAAACAGAACTAGAGCCACACGCTTTAGAATTACTTACTACACTCAAAAAGAAGGACGCAAAGATAGCTATTGTTACAAATGGATTTAAAGAAGTACAATATCGCAAACTTAGCAACTCTAAAATTTTGCAATATACAGATGCCGTAATAATATCGGAAGAAGTGGGTTTTCACAAACCAAATCCAATAATGTTTAAAAAAGCTATAGAGGCTATCTGCCCTGCAAATGAATATAACACAAACCGTATTGCTATAAAAAAAAGCACCTTAATGGTTGGTGATGATTTTGCCAATGACATTGAAGGTGCTCAAATATTTGGTATAGACCAATTTTACTATAATCCCAATCACAAACCATGCAACGGAGGTCCAACCTATCAATCAGATAATCTACTAGAAATACTCCTCTAAATTATCCGCAATAATAGAATTGGGTAACTAGTTCTTGCATCATCTCGGGGCTATTAGCAACTTGTGCTCTTATTTTAGTATCATTAAACAATTTAAGCTGTTTTATAATACCATCAATTAGCATAGGGCTAAACACACCATCAGCTTCATAAATGGCTCTGTTTTTTTCTAAACATAATGCAGATTCATAGCAAGATGTTGGTAATTGCTCTAAAGCCATCATTCTATTTTTGTTTGACTCATCGTGAATATTTACATCCACATAACATCTTTTGGCAATTTCAAGGGCATCTTTTTTATGTAGCCCCAAGTTTGCGGCAACAATAAGGCCGGCCATGGTTAAATAAATATCTGCAGATCCATCGGGAGACCTCAATTCAACTGTTTGTTTATCGGGAATATTTGTATTGTCTCCTTCTAAAGGATTGGCTATTTGTAACATATTATTTTTTCCAGTCCATCCAAGTGGCACACGTACAAGCACCGAGCGATTACGATCTCCCCAGCAAATTGTTGTAGGAGCCTCTTGATGAGGTACTAGCCTAAAATACGAACATGGGTTGGCATTTCCAAATGCAGTTATAGATGAAGCACAGGTCATATAACCTGCAATTGCCGCTCTGGCTATATTACTTAATACACCATTTTCAATCATTAAACTCTTTCCGTCTTTAACAATACGCGTATGAAAGTGGAGTCCGCTACCTGCTTTACCGGTTGTAATTTTAGGGGCAAATGTAATATCTAGGCCATAGCTATAAGCCAATGTACGAAGAATCCATTTTGCAATAAGAAGCTGATCTGCTGCTGTTTCTGCCGGATTAACCAAAAATTCTATTTCGTTTTGTTCGTATATTTTGCCATTAAGACGAAAATTTCCAACTTCTGAGTGAGCATACTTAATTTGTCCTCCTGCTTTTGCTATTAAGTCCATAGCCTCACAGCGGAATTGTCCAAATTTAGCAAACGGTTCAGACTCGTGATACCCTTTTTGATCGGGAGTAGCAAATAAATTATCGTCTTCTGCAATAACATAAAACTCTAATTCTCCCATGGTCTCAAATGTATACCCTGTAGCATTTTTAAAAGCTTTCTGCGCTTTCTGTAATGTATACTCTGGAGAACACTCTAACGGAAGCCCGTCTTTTGTAAAAAAAGAACACAATATTCCTAATGTTGGAATCTCTGCAAAGGGATCTACATAAGCTGTTCTAAACTTAGGAATTACGTAAAGATCGCTGGATCCTGCTTCAATATACGGAAATAGGCTAGAACCGTCTACTCTCTCGCCATAAGTGAGTAAAGAATCCAAATATTGTTCATTTAATATAGGAAGATTAAGTGTTTTTAATCTACCATCATTACCGGCATAGCGAAAATTTAAAATGCGTACTCCATTTTCTGCAACATACCTCATAATATCACTCTTAGTGAACTCCTTTGGCTCTTTACCAAAAAAAGCGACTAGAGGATTAATGTTTTTTATTTTAAGTTTATCCATTTTAGTTGTTTAATTAACTATTTCAACTTATTTATTCATAATAAAAAGTTCTTCGTCTTGCTCATGAAATAAATATTGTTCCCTCGCAAATTTCTCCAAACTATCCATATTAGAACTAAGTTCTTTAAGTTTTTCGTCGGCCTGTAAAATAGATTCTTTATAATAAGTCTTTTGCTTATCTTGAGATATAACTGTTCTTATATCTGCATACCAGTTTATTAGATTATTGGAATCGAAAAAAACAACCCAAACAACAAAAAACAAAGTAACTAAAAAGTACTTATTTTTAAGCACTCTAAAAATTTTAGAATTTGCAGTTGCCTTATTTATTGCCTTAAAGAATGTTTGTAGCATATTTTTTATTATTTTTACACAAAAATAGCAAAAAATACATATCAATGATATTTATATTAAAAAAAATAAAATACTTTATTCCAACGCTCAAACAATGTTGGGTGATAGTTTTTTTTATGTGCGTTATTGGAGCAATTGGAGGGGGTTCAATTGTAGAGATTATAAAAATTATCTCCGGCGGAAAAATTGGAAATGTAAATGCTTTAATTTCTTATTTAATTCCAATGATTCCACCATTCCTTTATATCCTTTATAAGGGGAAGGAGATAGCAAGAAATAATATTATTGCTAGGGAGAGAGAATTGGACGAGCATATACAACAGCCTATTCCACTTAATAATACAAATTTAGGTAACGCAAATATCATCATTTTTGTTGTAATATGTGCTGTTGCAGGGTTAGCAATAGGTGTTGTAACAGAGCCTCTTACGTCATGGATGGAAATGCCGGAGAATATAAGGAGGCTTTTTGAAAGTATGATGCAAAAATCTGTTTGGACTTTTATTGCTGTTGTAATTGCCGCTCCAATTATTGAAGAGTTTTTTTTAAGAGGAATAATGGCTAGAGGGCTTTTTATTAATACAACTCCTACTAAAGCAATTTTATGGAGTGCATTTTTCTTTGCATTTATACACTTAAATCCATGGCAAGCTATTCCAGCCTTTGCAGTAGGTGTTTTTATTGGATGGATATATTGGAGAACGCACTCGCTAAAAGCTTGCGTTTTTATCCATTTTATAAATAATGGATCTGTCCTTTTATTTTCTTACTTATTTCCAAATATTGCAATTGATGTTACAACAAAAGAAATTTTATCTAGCTTGGGACAAAATATATATCCCATTACATATGCTAGCTTAATAATAATATTAATTATATCTATTTACTATTTAAACAAAAAATTACCTACTAACGGTTTTAATCAATATCAAACGCCTAACTCCGCAGTAGCAAAAAATATTTTAACAAATGAATAAATTATATCCTATAAAATTTACCGCTGAACCAAGGGAAAGAGTTTGGGGTGGAGATTATCTCATAAAAAAACTCGGAAAAGAGTTTGAAAGTAAAACTATCGGGGAAAGTTGGGAAATATGGAGCCTTTTTGGTGGAAGTTCTACCGTAGCTAACGGTTTTCTTGCCGGGAATACGCTTGACGATTTAATTGAAACTTATATGGGCGATATAATGGGTGAAAGAATTTTTGAATATTATAAAGGAAATTTTCCTCTTCTTATAAAGATACTTGATATCCAAGATAGACTTTCGGTGCAAGTACACCCAAACGATGAAATAGCCTTTGAGAGAGAAGATTCTTATGGGAAAACCGAATTTTGGTATGTTATAGATGCCCAGCCAAATGCTAAAATCTATATGGGATTTAATAAAGATATTACCCCAACAGAGTTTTATGAAAGATGTAAGAATGGTACATTAGAAGAGGTACTTAACTCATTTACTCCGCATACCGGTGATTGCATTTATGTAGAACCAGGATGTGTCCATTCTGCAGGAAATGGCGTTGTAATTGCAGAGATACAACAATCATCCGATGTAACTTACAGACTATACGACTGGGGAAGAGAAAATAATCCTAAAACTGCACGCCGCATGGATTTAGAGGATGCCATAGATATTATTGATTATAAAAAGTATAAAAAAGAGAAATATTATTTTGAGCAAGTAACCGGAAGCAAGACAATTGTTGATTCTTCTCATTTTATTATAAAAACATTTGATATTACAGAGAGTATTAGAGTTGTTCCTAATATTGTTAATAGTTTTGTAATATATATTTGCACCCGAGGAGAAGCTCAAATAAAAATGAATACCGGCGAAATATACTCAATAAAGCAAGGAGAAACTATTCTTATTCCTGCAGAAATGGATGACTTTCTTTTAACTCCACTAAATGGCAAGCCACACCTATTAGAGGTGTATATGCCTCAATTAGAAGAAGATGACAGCTATATTAATGACCACGATAGTATAGAAGATAACAACTGCAATAGTAAAGAACATGGGGAGCATAATTGTCATTTCGGTAATGAGCATAAAAAAAATTCCTTGTAAATTATGGAAACAGAAGTTAGGATTGATAAATACTTATGGTCTGTGAGGGTATTTAAAACTCGTTCGGAAGCTGCAGATGCTTGTAAAAGCGGAAAGGTTGCTGTTAATGGACAGGAAGCAAAATCATCGAGAGGAATAAAAAAAGGAGATAAAATAACTGTACGTAAAGGAGCCATTAGATACGAATATCTTGTAATATCACTTATAGATAGAAGGCAAGGGGCACAACTCGTTCCACAATATGCCCTTAATGTAACGCCACAATCCGAACTAGACAAACTAACCGCACCTAATGAAACTGTTTTTCTTAAACGCGATCGTGGTGCGGGTCGCCCAACAAAAAAAGACCGTAGAGACATAGATCGTCTACTAGAAGAATTATAGGGTGGATAAATGAGTATTTTTGAAGCAAGCATAACGCAAAAAGTGCCTTTTACCTATTCTATGTAATAAATTTATATAAAAAGTGAAATTTTAAGGCATGCGCAGATGAAAAAAGCGGAGTTTACTTTAGTAAATGAGTATTTTTGAAGCAAGCATAACGCAAAAAGTGCCTTTTACCTATTCTATGTAATAAATTTATATAAAAAGTGAAATTTTAAGGCATGCGCAGATGAAAAAAGCGGAGTTTACTTTAGTAAATGAGTATTTTTGAAGCAAGCATAACGCAAAAAGTGCCTTTTTATATGAATTTATTTTGTGTTGGCCACATTCATAGCCCTATCAGGCCCCAAAGCAACAAACGCCCTAACCGCCTCAACCGCCCTATCCTCAATAAATGGCAGTTCTTTTTCCTCATCGCTTTTCCATTTACCAAGCACATAATCAATTTGATGCCCTTTAGAAAAAGCATCACTTATGCCTATCCTTAAACGTGAATAAGAATTATTCCCCAAGCACTCTGTTATGTTTTTAAGGCCATTATGGCCACCGTCACTTCCTTGTTTGCGCATTCGTAAAGTACCAAATGGAAGGGCTAAATCATCTAATACTACAAGAAGATTTTCTTGTTGTATTTTTTCTAATTGTAACCAGTAATTTACGGCTTTACCACTAAGATTCATATAGGTAGATGGCTTTAGAAGAATAAGTTTGTGTCCTCTAAAAGGGACTACAGTTGTTGAACCATACCTCCCAGAAACAAAAGAAGTGTTGGATGCCTTTGCAAAAGCGTCCAACACTCTAAATCCAATATTATGCCTAGTATCTGCATATTCGGCACCAATGTTTCCCAAACCTGCAATTAAAAAATTCATACTAGGAACAATTTTACAATATTCTAAAAAATCAATTATTATTTAGCTGGAGCGGCAGCAGGTGCGGAAGGTGTAGCTGTAGTAGCAGTAGCGTCAGCTGCGGCAGCACCAATTGCGGCACGTGTCATTTTAACAGAGCAAATAATAGTACTTTTAGGAGAAACTATTTGAATACCATCAAAAGATAAGTCACCGGCAACAACAGTTTTACCTAATTGTAATGTAGTAATATCTACAGGAAGCTCGTTAGGTAATTTATCAAGTGGTGCAGAAACTTTTAATTTCCTTGCAGAAACAAGAAGTTTACCACCTTGTTTAACACCATCAGAACTACCAAATACGTTAAGCGGAACATCTATTACAACTGGTTTTTCTTCTGAAACAGATAGAAAATCTATATGTAAAGTTTCGTCTGTTATAGGATGAAACTGAGCTTGATGATAAACACATTTATAAGTTTTACCCTCAACCTCAACCTCAATAATATATGATTTTGGTGTATGTGTAATTGCTCTTAACTCTTTAGCATTAACAGAGAAATTAACATTCTCTACATTTTGTCCATAGATAATACAAGGAACTTCCTCATTTCTACGAAGTTGTTTAAGGTCTTGTTTTGTGCCAATTTTTCTGGCATTACCTTTAAGCTTAATTGTTTCCATTATTTTTTAATTAAAAATGTGTTACTCAGTTCGGGCTTTCCGAACCCCATTGCACCAAAAAAGGTTTTTTATCTCCCTTTTTGTGAGGCGCAAATGTAGTCATTTTATTTATAACGGCAAAAAATGAATTAAAAAACTCCTGTATATTGCAACCACTCAATATACAGGAGTTATATAATATGTTACTTAGAAACTACTATTTATCACCAAAAAACCTCTTATATAATCCTTCAAAAACCTGTCCGTGACGCGCTTCATCTTTACACATTTCGTGAACTGTATCGTGAATTGCATCTAAATTAAGTTGTTTAGCCTTAGTGGCAATTCTTTTCTTATCCGCGCATGCTCCATTTTCTGCTTCCATCCTCTTTTTAAGGTTTGTTTTAGTATCCCATACAACCTCTCCAATAAGCTCAGCAAATTTAGAAGCGTGGTCTGCCTCCTCATACGCTATTCTTTTATAAGCCTCAGCAATCTCGGGATATCCCTCTCTATCTGCTTGACGGCTCATGGCCAAATACATTGCAACCTCGCAGCATTCCCCAGAAAAATGAGCTTGTAAACCATCCCAAATTTCTTTATCACAACCTTTTGCAACACCAATTCTATGCTCATCGGCCCACACTAAAGCGCCCTCAGTTTCAACCATTTCTTTGAATTTGCTTGCGGGAGCTTTACAAATAGGACACTTCTCGGGAGCTGCATCACCTTCATGAACATAACCGCATACGGTACAAATAAATTTCTTTTTCATAATTTTCACTTTTAAAAATTGTTATATTTAAAACAGATTAAATCTGTCATTTACTACTTGTTTATAATAAATATTATTTGATACAAAGTTAAAACAACTTTTTAAATCTGCAAATTATTTTTAATATTTTTATTTAGATGTCATTCCAACAGTAACTTCCCATTGATATTTTTTATAAAATTCCATCAATTTTTCATCTTTAGGATTGGGAATATAAGTACTAATCCCAGAATACTTAGTCTCATCAATTGAAATATCTAGAAACATTGGTGTTGTTGCTTTATATATTACTGCATTATTTAAAGCAGCCTTAAAAGCTGCAGCATCCACAGCCCCATTGTGCCCGGCCAATTGACCAATAAAATCATTTATATCGTAAAACCAGTGTCTATCAGCCCTAAAATATTTTTGAATTCCTTCCATATTAAGAGTTGAAATATTAGCTCTATATTTATTAAAAACCACCTTTGCTGCATCGGCCACTGCCTTAAGCTCTGAAGTTTTTACAAGAGAAATAGTAGCGTATTGGTATCCTTGGGGTTTTGAGTTATAGTAATTATAAACATTTTGAGCCATTCCTGTAAGATTTACAGGCGTTTGAAAAAGATAGCTCATCATTTGTGAATAGCAATATCCCGATGTTATAACCTCAGTTGGAGAAAACATAACGTAATCTGTACTATCCTTAAGCTCATACGCAACCTCTATTCCACCCATAAGACAAGCATCAAAAATAACATAGTTAAATTTATGCGGAAGTCCCTTAACAAGGTCAAATATTTCAATTTCATTATTTCCATCGGCACCAAAAGATTTAACCATATTGGCATAAGGATCAATTCCACCGGGATACCCCCGCCACGGAAATTCAGTCCTCATTTTTTCGTTTTTATAAAAATTAGCATTAGTAGGAAACCCTCCAGTTGCATAATAGCCCCTAGGAAGCCAACCTGTTCCATGCGACCACAATATAAGTCCATTCTCTTGGGCGGGATACATTGTTGTAACTACACTTATAGCACTTTTTAAGGCCGCTGCAGTTGCAGAATTAGTCTTAGGGAAATTATAAACCGTATCCCTTACAACTTTTCCCTCCTTATCTTTATATATTCTCAACAACTTTGGATTAGCATTTACAGTATGACTATAAACTACCAAATTATCAACATCATCATTGGGTACAAAACCACTCTCTATCTCAGCTATGTTTTTTATTGCATCTCCCGATAAATTATTATTTGCAATTAAATAAACAAATACTGTCTTATTTTTTACAGGAAACACAGGCAAATCCTCGCTTATAGTTTCACAAGCACAAATTAATAACATTGGTAGAACTAATACAAACACAACGCTTATATTAAATTTATATTTTTTTATTAAAGTGGAAATCATTGCAATCTTAATTTTTAAAAATAAAATAAACCGCTAACACCAAAAACACAAAAGCAATAAGGTGGTTCATTCTAAAACTCTCCGTTTTAAAAAACACCGATGAAAAAACAACAAATACAAGAAGTGTTATTACCTCCTGCACCACCTTTAACTGCACTAAGGTAAAAGGGCCTCCAAAACTCTTAAACCCTATCCTATTTGCCGGCACTTGAAAACAATATTCAAAAAACGCTATCGACCAGCTTATTAATATTATTCCTAGCAAACCCCATTTAGGGAATAACTTATCTGTACCAAATTTAAGATGCCCATACCATGCTAAAGTCATAAAACTATTTGACACAACAAGTAAAAACACCGTTAATAACCCCTTATACATAGGACCTCTTTAAAACATTAATTATTCAAATTATGCTATTATAAAAACTCGCTTACAAAAGTATGAAAAAAAAGTATATATTTGTAGGTATCTAAAGAAACAATTTTTAATTATTAAAATTAACTACTATGAAACAGAGTACATTACTAGCATTCATTGGTGGAGCAGTTGCCGGAGCAGTAGCAGCTCTATTATTAGCACCAGATTCTGGCGCAAACACTCGTAAAAAAATAAGAGAAAAAGCAGAGGAAGAATACGAAATCCTAAAAGAGAAAATAAATAAACGCAACGGCTGCAATACAAGCAGTGTAGAGGATAAAGCCGAATAAAAAGCACACTATGGATGATTTTGAGAACAAGCCACCGTTAGATATACTCTCCTCATCTGCAAAGGAATACGTTAATCTAAAAATTGACGAATACAAGCTAAAGGGGGTAGAACATCTATCGGTGCTTTCCAATAAACTTATATTCATTTTAATTGCAACAATGCTAGGAGGAGCAATTTTGCAACTTATTGGATTGGCCATATCATATTTTATAGGGCAACTTGTAGGTAATATTGCTCTAGGGTTTCTTATTGCATCTGTAATATTTATCATAATATTACTAGTGATTTATTTACGCAGAGATAAATTATTCACCAATAAACTAGTATCTCTATTTATAAAGATATTCTTTGAAAAAAAGCAATAAAAAAGGATAATTATGACACTATTTAGCACTGGATACAAAGAATACTCAAAAACTGTTGATTATCTATCAATATCAAATTTAGAAGACCTAAAAAACGCTCGCAAAGAGTTGGATCTTAAAATTGCGCATAAAGAAATAGAGCTCAATTTTCAATACAGCAAACTTAAAGATGCTCTTAACCCTATAAACTATATTAGTAATCTTATAATAAAATTTACGTCTGTAGAAAATATAATAAAATACTTTTACAGGGGATTTAACTTTGTAAAAGATACTATTACGCAGTACAGAAAAAATTCAGACTCTGCCACTACAGAAGAAAATTAATTCAAATAAAAACAATAATGAACATATTAAAAACTATGTTATACACATGTATGTTTGGTGTTACTATGTTATCGTGCACTGGCGGTAACAATAGCCAAACAAAAGAAGAACAACCGTTTAAATATACTGTTGATGAATTTGCAGACTTACAAATTCTCCGCTATAAAATTCCAGGATGGGACTCATTATCGCTAAATCAAAAAGCTTATATTTATCATTTAAGCGAAGCGGCAAAATGTGGAAGAGATATTTTCTTTGATCAAAATTTTAAATATAATTTACAAATAAGAAAAGTTCTGGAAAAAATTATTGACAACTACAAAGGAGATAAAGAGAGTCCCGATTACAAGAATTTTCTTGTTTATGCAAAAAGAGTTTTCTTTAGCAATGGTATTCACCACCACTATGCCGAAGATAAAATTCTTCCAACATGCTCACAAGATTATTTTAAATCGCTAATGGCTGCAACAGAACAAGAAGCAGTATGCGAAGAGTTACTCCCAATAATTTTTGATCCCAATCTTTATGCACAAAGGAAATACACAGGTAAAGAAAAAGATTTAATAGAATCCTCTGCAGTAAATTTCTATGGAGATAATATAACCAAAGACGAAGTTAATAAATTTTACTCCGCTATGGAAAATCCAAAAGACACTACTCCTATTTCTTATGGCCTTAATAGCAAACTAGTTAAAGAAAATGGGAAACTAATTGAAGAGGTTTATAAAGTTGGAGGAAAATATTCCAACGCCTTAAAAGCAATTATTTCACATTTAGAAGCAGCAAAAGAATTTGCAGAAAATGATGTTCAAAAAAGCTATATTACCCAACTTATAGAGTACTATACCACAGGCTCACTTAAAACATGGGACAACTTTAATGTTGCATGGGTACAAGATAATAACTCACAAGTAGATTTTGTAAATGGTTTTATAGAGAGTTATAACGATCCGCTTGGACGTAAAGCCACTTGGGAATCTGTCGTAAACTTTAAAGATATAGAAGCATCTAAAAGAACTCAAATTATAAGCGACAATGCTCAATGGTTTGAGGATAACTCTCCAGTTGACCAAAGATTTAAAAAGAAAGAAGTTAAAGGCGTTTCAGCAAAAGTTATAACTGTAGCTTGCCTTGGTGGCGATTCATATCCTGCATCTGCAATAGGAATAAACCTACCAAACTCCAACTGGATAAGAAAAGATTACGGCTCAAAATCAGTAACAATTGCAAATATCACAGATGCCTACGAAAAAGCTTCATTAGAGTCGCCCAAAAGTATTTTAAATGAATTTGCATGGGATGAAAATGAAAAAAATCTTATTAAGGAATACGGTCCACTAACAGGGAATTTGCACACCGATTTGCACGAATGCCTTGGCCATGGCTCAGGACAACTACTTCCTGCAACATCAGAAGCTGCCTTAGGGGAGTATTCTTCGTCGCTAGAAGAGGCCCGCGCCGATTTATTTGCTCTATACTATCTTGGTGATAAAAAGCTAGTTGAATTAGGTATAGTTCCATCGGAAGAAGCATATAAAGCTGAGTATATTAATTTTATAAGGAACGGCATTTTTACACAATTTACAAGAGTTGAGCTTGGCAAAACTAACACTCAGGCACACATGCAGGATAGAAAACTTATCTCGGAATGGTGTTATGAAAAAGGACTTAAAGCCAATAATGCCGGAGCAACTCAAGATATTATAGAAAAGAAAGTAAGAGATGGCAAAACGTATTTTATAATAAACGATTATGTAAAATTACGCACATTATTTGGCCAATTACTAGCAGAAATTCAAAGAGTTAAATCGGAAGGTGATTTTAATGCCGGTAAAAAACTTATTGAAACATATGCAGTTAACATTAATTCCACACTACACAAAGAGGTTAAAGAGCGCTTTAACGCATTAAACCTTAAACCATACCGCGGCTTTATAAATCCAACTATCACCCCTGTAACTAAAGATGGTAAAATTATAGATTATGCCGTTAAATACAACGACAATTACCTAGATCAAATGATGGAATATGGTAAAAAGTATTCGTTTTAAGAACAGTTAGATAACCAATGTGTTGAATTTCTGATAGCAAAACTAAAAGAACTTCCATAGATTAAAATATTTCTTTGAGGAGATAAAAATATGGTAACTAAAAAGTGACTTTTTAGTTACCATATTTAATCTAAAATCTAATATAATCTATTTTCTTTTCTTAGTTTTTTGTGCAGGAACGTTAGCGCTCTCCGGTGCTTTAAAAAGATTCTCTCTACTAAGCATATGATCTAAATTTGCTAAGCCATAAACTACAACAGCTGTAACAACGGCTGTTTGTTCTTGATACTCAGGAATACTCTTATTATAAGTATCTCTCTCTGTATGCCATATTTCGCCATAGCTAAAATTATACCCTTTAGGATCTCCTGTACTAAAACCTATTGTAGGAACGCCACTCATCATAAAATGAGCGTGATCTGAACCACCTGCAGATGTTGGGATAGGTTTAGGCTCAGTTGTCCTTTTTCTAACCTCAAACGGAAAATCCTTATTTATAGAATTTACAGGTTCGCATACCTTTACAAAATCATCATACATTGCAGGAGTAACTGTAATACCATTTGGTACTGTAGGACCACCATCTCTATTAAAATAGTTTACAATATTTGGCAACATTTCACTGCCATGCTCTACAAAATACTTTGATCCCCACAATCCATACTCCTCACCTGCCCATAAACAGAACATAATAGTTCTTTTAGGCTTTCCTCCCGCCATTGCAATAAGACGAGCAGCCTCCATATTTGGTGTAATGCCCGATCCGCAATCAACTCCACCAGTAGCAACATCAAAAGCATCTAAATGCCCCCCTGTTAGCACATACTCATTAGGAAATTCTGTTCCTTTTATAACACCTATAATATTATGATATTTAACAGGTCCCATTTTAAAATGGTTTCTTATATCAAACTCCAATTGAAAATACTCTCTTCTATCAACCATTTTTGCTATAACTTTAAATTGTTCCTCATCCAATTTAATATCAGGAACAGTAGGAAGAGTCTCAAAAGTCATTTTTTCTATATTCTTTCTGTCATATAACGCAGTAATAGGAACTTTAGCAGATTGAATTATCCCTAATATTCCTGCATTACGCATTTCTTTATAAAATAGAGCAGGTTCTTCCTTTAAAGGAATAAGTTCCTTAGGTGTTTTAGTTTTATCATCCTCAATACTCCAATTATACTCCCTTATTTCATCATTTTGCTTTTCTATTTTTTCATTCTCTGCAATTATTATAGCCCTTAAACTATCACCGGTAGCAGTATAATCTATAGGCCACCCCTTATTCTCTCCATTTATTAATACCCATGCGCCCTTAAGAGCTCCTATCATTTTTGCCAATTCAACTTTAGTCTTTGGTTCCCTTAATACATGCCCTCTTTGAACCCCTTTTGTTCCAGAAGTAAATGAAGGAGTTGCAAAATGAAGTGCCATTCCATTACCACCAAGCATTTTACCAAACCATGGTCCACGATTAAACCCTACTGGTAACTCTCCTGCCTCTTGACGTATAACGTCTAATCCCCATGTTTTAAACATATGCTCGCACCAATCAGCAGCATTAGTATATGCATCAGAACCTAAAGGCCTCCCCCCAAAACGATTTGTAAGAATATCTAAATGATTCATCGTTTGATTATCTGTAGTTCCTATTTCAATAATTTTTTTCACAACAGGATCAGCAGAATTTTGAGCACTAGCTATAATTCCTCCTAAAGAAAATAAGCCAAGTGACAATACCCCTATTTTTAAATAGTTTTTCATTATTAGTTATTATTAGTTGATTAATTATTAAGTTATGTTAATTTATTAGTTATAAAATTATATCTCTGTTAAAAAGTACAATTTGCTGTAAATGTACAAAAAATACATAATATGTATATCATTTTTTTCTCTTTATATAGAGGTGTATAGTAACTCCTACTCCCACTACAAGCAATATAAGCCTTATATATATATTATTAGCAATAAAAATAGCAGCTATTAAAAGTGTCCCCCACAACAACAGCAAAGTCCTTAAAAGAATTTTAAATGGGATACCGTTCTTTGATATATAAGAATATACATACGGCGCAAGATACTTATTTCTAAGAATCATCTTTACTCCACTTTTTGAAGAACGCATATACAAAAATATTGCAACAAGTAAAAACGGTGTAGTGGGCATTATTGGAATAAATATCCCGATAATTCCTAAACCCACACATAAATAAGCAGATAATATGTATATTTTTTTTATCATTTTTATTATATTTGCAAATATACAATTAAACTTAAACTAACTAAAATCTTTATGACTCCTCTAACAACACTACTTACAATTGAGTTTACCGATGTTGTTTCAAAAATTACAGCAGCATTATGGGGTTGGCCAACTATTGTTCTTCTATTAGGAACACACCTATTTCTTACAATAAGATTAAGAATTCCCCAATTACAAATTTTTAAAGCTATTAAACTATCGGTATCCAAAGACAAGGATTCTACAGGAGATGTAAGCCAATTTGGAGCACTTGCAACATCTCTTGCAGCAACTATTGGAACCGGAAACATAATAGGAGTAGCAACTGCCGTTGCACTTGGAGGGCCGGGAGCCGTACTATGGTGCTGGATTACAGGTGTACTTGGCATAGCAACCAAATACAGCGAGGGGCTTTTAGCCATAAAATACAGAGTAAAAACATCGGACGGTACAATGCTTGGCGGGCCAATGTACGCACTAGAAAGAGGCCTTAAAATGAAGTGGCTAGCGGTTGTTTTTTGCGTTTTTACAGCAATTGCAGCCCTTGGAATAGGCAACACAGTACAGTCTAATGCAATCTCCACATTACTTGCAGAACCGGGACTATTGGGAGAGGGATACACAGGAATTCCAACATACATAACCGGATTAATAACTGCACTTTTTGTTGCACTAGTTATTGTTTTTGGCGTTAAAGGAATAGCAAAAGTTTGTGGTGCACTCGTCCCATTTATGGCTATTTTTTACGTTGCAGGATGCATAGCTATACTATTCATAAACAGTGCGTACCTTTTGGATGCGCTACAACTTATTTTTAAATCGGCATTCTCACCACAAGCAGCAGGAGGAGGATTTATAGGAAGTACCGTAATGATGGCAGCACGTTTTGGCATAGCTCGTGGCCTATTCTCAAACGAAAGCGGAATGGGCTCTGCCCCTATTGTTGCAGCAGCAGCACAAACACGCAACCCGGTAAGACAAGCACTAGTATCATCTACCGCTACATTTTGGGATACAGTTATAATATGTGCCCTCACAGGACTTGTTTTAGTAAGTAGCATAATAGCATATCCCGATATAGACTACACCGATGGCGCAAAGCTAACACACAGCGCATTTAATAAAATACCGTATATAGGTTCAATAATACTTACAGTAGGCTTAGTAACATTTGCATTCTCTACCATATTAGGATGGAGCTACTATTCCGAAAGAGCTATTGAATATCTTGCCGGTAAAAAAACAATATATATATACCGTACTATATGGATTATATTAGTATTTGTAGGAGCAGTAGTAGACCTTTCTCTTGTATGGGATATTGCAGACGGTACCAATGCTCTTATGGCACTACCAAATCTCATAGCACTATTATTACTTAGCGGAGTTGTGGTTGCAGAAACCCGCAAATACCTTTGGAATAAAAATCTTGATGGTTATTCTAATGATGAAGTACCTACCATTAAAAATTAAAAATTAATTATTAAGCACCAAACAATGTTGAGATATTTGTAGCAAACAACTTAACAGCAATAGCCAACAATATAATTCCAAAAAACTTACGTAATACATAAATAAGCTCTTTACCAAATATTTTTTCAATTATATTAAGCTTTGCCAAAACAAAATAAACAAATATCATATTCATTATTACTGCCACAATTATATTCTCTAATCTAAACTCTGCACGCATAGAAAGTAGTGTAGTAAGAGTTCCGGCACCTGCTATAAGTGGAAAAATAATTGGTACCAGAGTAGCACTCCCTCCGGGGCCATCGTTCTTCATAAGCTCTATACCCATTATCATTTCTAAAGCAAGAACAAATATAATTATAGAACCAGCAACGGCAAAAGATTGAATATCCACTCCAAACAAAGAAAGAAGCCCTTCTCCTGCAAAAAGAAAAATCACAAAAATTATAAAAGAACCAAGCACCGCCGGAAATGGCTGAACCTTATTACCCTTCTGCTTAAGATCAATAATAACAGGAATAGAACCTGTAATATCAATAATTGCAAATAGTACCACAAAGGCACTAATAATCTCTTTAATACTAAAATCAAGCTGCATAATACATTCTCCTATACATTTTTTTTGCAAAGTTATAATTTATAGTTAATTTTATGCCCATAAAACTAACCTGTTAAAAGTTCAAACCATGAAAGAGCTAATTGAAAAAATTAAAGTAGAGATGGAGGCTTTCTCTAAAGACGCTGATGCACAACTACTTAAAGGTAACAAAACTGCTGGAACACGCGCTAGAAAATCAGCTTTAGAAATCAGTAAAATGATGAAAGAGTTTAGAAAAGTTTCTGTTGAAGCTAGCAAGAACTAAACAGTATCTCCCCGTTCTAACAATTAAGAGGATGACAAAAAAATTATTTTTATCATCCTTTTTTTATTCTACAACATCATAATCTAGGCAATATAATCCCCATCTTACTATTATCATTCCAAAGCCAATACTTTTGATTATCTATTTTTACCACACTCATCTCTAAAGAAGTATTAAGCTTTTCGGTTTGTGTTTTATAATTAATAATAACATTTATAAAATCATCTTTTGCTTTTGGAAAAATAGACATAACTATGTTTACGTAAAACATTTGATTATCACTTTGCAATCTAATCATTTTTCTTTTTTCATTAAATGCTATTTGGCAATCTAATTGATTATAATTAAACACATTCCTATTCTCCACAAAAAGGCCTATATTATCTTTAGTTATAAAATATTCCATCCCCCCATCTATTATAGGTTTATCATTTCCACTACATGAGCAAAAAAACAATACAAATAATATCATAAAAGGTTTATTTAACCTTAATATTTTTTCTGATATGCTCCTGAGATCCATCTTTATAATATATTTTAGTTTCAATTAAAAAATCGCCTGCCTCTTTAAATTCATAACTTGTAGAATCTGTATAACGTTTAGAATTAACATACCATTGTATTCTATCGTAGTCCTCCACAATATTAAACACTCTTAAATCTATTATTTCTCCTATTTTGTACTCTCCTCTAATACATATAAAAGGCATTGAAGATGTTATTGTATGCGTTAAAAATTTTACCTTATTATCAATACCATATTTATTCTCATTTTCATACACTACAGATACATTGTATTCTGTACCAGGATTAAGATTAGGAATGTAAATATAATTATTAGTTGTATACCATTCATTATTAGGATTACAGGTAATACGCCATCTTCCATTACCAATTACCATCCAAGAAGGAACTTCCCAAATAATTTTGCAATCATATTGATACGGAAAAACAGTAAATGATTTAACGTAAGGAAGAGTTTGGTCATACATTTGTCCCTGTATGGCAGTAAATTTTGCAACTTCATTATTATAAGAAATTCCGGTAATGTTTATTTGTAATGGCTTTCCATTCCAGTCTGTAAATTTTAATGGTCCTTTAGCATTAAGTTCTGTCATTTTAGAAGTTCCTGGAAAAAACAGATAATCCAAAGTTACCCCGGGAGTAGTAGATGCTGGAAAAACTGTTGCACATTGATGTTGAGCATAACAATTTATATTATTATATTCCCATCTCAAAGAGGAAGTTAAGCCTCCATATAATGCTTGCGATTTATCAATACGATACACAATCACCCCCTCCCCACCTATATATTTATCCCATCCTTTAAGATTACGGCACTCTATGAGAAAATACTCTCCCTTATTTTCAGAATCAATTCTAAACATCTCACCCCGTTTGCTAGTAGGAAGTACAGTATAGGTTTCGCCTAATGCCGGTATTATAGGATTATCCCCCAATATTTCCCGTTCTATAGCAGTGAAAAATGGAGGTGTACGCCCACTATTAAGATAATTCCCTCCATCCATAATAGATAAACTACTGCACAATGCAACACCAACACCCTCATTCTCTCCATTTGTATCATACATATCTGGAAGTCCCAGAGCGTGAGAAAACTCATGACAAAATGTGCCAATACCAACGGATTTGCCTTTTAGTATACCAGTAGCAGCAAGTTCAGACGAACATGTAAAAGCATTAATTTTCTTACCATTAAAAGAGACATTATCAACACAACAATATTGTGGCCATATATCATTAATATTCCCAGTTTCTGCTTGTGAGGTACCAGCATAAATTAATGCTACATCTCCTACTACGCCATTCCCAAACCAATCATATGTAGAAAAATCTATTCCTTGCTCAATAGCAACTTTACAAACATCATCAAATAGATATTTAATATTGATATCAATTTTACCATCCTTGTCACCACTATAATATGCTATTGGTTTATCTAATGTTATAACCTTATTAAATACATCAAATACAAAAGAATACCTTCCTCTCATATTCTCATTAAAATAATCAGCAGCACTGCCGGTAGCACCATTTACAGAATATTGCGGTTGATTTAATTGAGCATTAAACGTAGCACAAGGAGTTGATGTAATAAATTTTGTGTCTGCAAACTCAACTAATATAACCGGGGTTTTAATAATTAATGGTGATTGAGAAATAAATCCAACAAAAGGAGAAATAGATGGGGATGATTTTAACATAGGTGTTAGCACTCTTTTTTCACTAATACTCTGCTCCCTAATTTGCATAATTATATTTTGTGGAATATAAGAAGAAACCCCCATACGTGGAACAACGCCACTAGAAACTCTGTTTCCCGATAGCTGTAACACACCCAAATTATAATTAGCATAATATAAAAAACCATCTATCCCCTGTTCAACAACATAACCGGCTAAATTTTTTTTATAACTAAAAAACTCATCCCCATAAAGTTTTATTTGAACAATAGAGCCGTTTGGCTGCATAAAATTAACTAATGAAGAGACTGATTTTACAGCATAGGCACACTCAAACGCCATAATAAAAAGCGAGAGACATATAAACACTATACTTAATTTCTTTTTCATTATTATTATGCAATTATTTTTAATTATTATGGCTCTAATATAGCTATTTTTTTATTATAATTATATTTTTATTACATTTGAAAGATTTTTCTTTTTATAAAAAGCTAAAAAATTATACTATGAAAAAGGCTACTATAAAATACTATTTATTATCCCTTTTAGCAATATTTACGTTTAATACCGCTATAGCCCAAAACAGCACGGCAGATTTTATTGCAACATGGGGTAAATTTGATAATTGGCAAGTAAGGCAGATAAAAGAATCTGGCATTATAGGTGGAAACACAAAATTACTATACGTAATAGCAAACGGCGACACTATAAAAGGGGCAATACCATACAATAATCCTCCACAAAATGTATGGTCTACATCAAATGTTCTTGCAATAGTAAAAGGCATTACAAAAACAAGTTGCACCGTATTCCCAGAAAAGCGGAACAATGGATACTGCGCAAGAATGGAAACAAGGCTAGAAAGAGTAAGAGTGTTGGGAATTATTGATATGCAGGTTTTAGCAGCAGGCACCCTCTTTTTAGGCAAAATGCTTGAACCAATTACAGGGACAAAGGACCCTCAATCTAAACTAAAAGCAGGAATTTCTTTTACAGATAAGCCAACTGGCATCTCTTTTGATTACAAAGTTACAGTTGGAAATAATAGAATAAAATCATCGGGATTTGGCTCTAAAAAACAACTTGGAGATGCCGATTATGCAGAGTGCATAGTAATGCTCCAAAAAAGGTGGGAAGATGCACAAGGCAATATATATTCTAAAAGAGTTGGAACAGGATATTATCGTTTTATGAAAAGCACATTTTCTTGGACAAACAACTTTATTGTACCAATTAATTACGGAGATATTACTAACGAAAATTTTTACAAACCATATATGAGACTTATTCCAGAAGATTTATCTAACTACACGGTGAACTCAAAAGGAAAATCAGTTCCTATTAAAGAAGTTGGATGGGAAACAAAAGATGAAAAGCCAACCCATATTATAATAAGATTCTCATCAAGCCATGGAGAAGCGTATGTAGGCGATATAACAAACAAATTATGGGTAGATAATGTAAAATTACTTTACTAAATGAGAAAAACAATTATAGCTTTAATTCTGGCCTTTATTACATGTGTGCCAATAGAGTATCTAAAAGCTCAAGATTCAACCGATGTAATATTAGTTGCCGATACCATTAAGAGGAGGAGTGTTTGGAATAGACTATATCATTACTTTGCCGATGCAAACAAAAAAAACACCAAAAAATTTGACGTAAGTTTTATAGGCGGTCCACATTACTCATCGGATACAAAACTTGGAATAGGGATTGTAGCTGCCGGATTATATAGCCTAAATAGGAAAGATACCCTTACACCAATATCAAATGTTTCATTTTTTGGAGATGTAACAACAACAGGTTTTTACCTGTTAGGTATTAGAGGAAACAATATATTTAGAAACTATAATTGGAGAATAGACTACAATTTATATTTTTATTCTTTTCCCGGAGCTTTTTGGGGATTAGGATATACAGCCGGGGACAATGATGCCAATGTAAGTTCCTATTTAAGATCACAAATGAGTGTGAAATTTGATTTTTTATTTAAAATTGCCCCCAAATTATATATTGGTCCCGCTATTGGATTCGACTTTACAGAAGGGAGCAAAATGCTTAATCCCGAGCTAATAGCAGGGTATAAAACAATTTACAGATCATATAATTACGGAGCTGTTATCACATACGATTCAAGAGATTTTATTCCTAACGCATATAAAGGATTTTATTTTAAATTACAACAAAGAAATTTTACGGATTTTTCTAGTAAGCCTTTTTTTAAAACAAACATTGCAGCCAATTACTACCAACAGGCATGGAAAGGAGCTGTTTTTGCATTTGACGCATATTCCGAATTCAGCTACGGCAAAACGCCATGGACAATGATGGCTCCAATAGGCGGATCATATAGAATGAGAGGATATTACGAGGGAAGATACCGTGATAATAATATGTTTACATTCCAAGTAGAATATAGACAGAAAATTTATAATAGACATGGGGTTGTAGCATGGGGCGGCTTTGGAAATATATGGGGAAAAGAAGCGTTTTCATGGAAGCATACACTTCCTAATTATGGTGTTGGATACCGTTGGGAATTTAAGAAACGAGTTAATGTTAGGCTAGACTATGGTTTTGGTAAGGGTGGACAAGATAGCTTTATGTTTAGTATAAATGAAGCTTTTTAATTATCATGTATGATGTATATAAAAGCTTTTCATAATCAGAAATTATTCTATATTGTATTTATTGTAATATTAATGTTTACAAATACAATGTTACTGTTTACAGAACCACTGAGTTTTTTAGCAAAATTTGCGTTTATTTTTATTCCTCTTGGAATACAAATATTGCTATTATCACTATCTAAAAGACCGGGGAAAGTGTTTTTATTTTTACTTCCAAAATGCGTTATTGATGCCTTTCAGCTTGTTCTATTAAAACTATATGGTGGATCTGTAATTGCAGTTGACATGTTTTTAAATCTCGTTACCACAAGCACTACCGAGGTTGGAGAACTTCTTTCCAATCTGCTCCCAACTATAATGTTTTTATTAATTGTATATATTCCGGCAATACTCTTTGCCATTCGTTCTATAAGACAACAAGAGGCTATAAATGAGAAATTCCGAAAAAAGTGCATAAAATTATCGGGAATTTTAATTTTAACAGGAGTAATATTTATGTTTGGCGCAAAGTGTACCGGTAAGGGCTTTATAGTTAAGGATAGTTTATACCCATTTAACGTTGCATATAATTTAAACTTTGCATTTAACAAGTATTTTAAAGTTATGAATTATGCCCATACATCACAAGGATTTACCTTTGGTGCAAAAAGAGAAATAACTAATATAGAAGCAGGGCGCCAAATACATGTTCTTATTTTAGGCGAAACAGCGAGAGCGGCAAATTGGCACATATATGGATATTCTAGAAGTACAACTCCTAATTTAGATACTTTATCAAATCTTATTAAATACCGCGACGTACTTACTCAATCTAACACTACGCATAAAATTGTACCTATGGTATTTACACCTGCCGATGCAGATCATTTTAATTTAATATATACCAGTAAAAGTATTGTAACCGCATTTAATGAAATTGGATTTAAAACTGTTTTTTTATCAAATCAGAATTATAATAAATCATTTACAGAACATTATTTTAACCAAGCCAATATAAAAGTTAATATAAAAAACTCTTCTACCAATACTTATGATCATCAACTGCTTACCTTTTTAAATAAAGCACTTGATGAGGATACTACAAGTAATATGTTTATAATAATACATTTATATGGGTCTCACTTTAATTATTACCAGAGATATACCAACGAATTCAAAAAGTTTGTTCCCGATAAGGCAGAAGATATTAATACAAAATACCGTAAAGAACTTATAAATTCATTTGACAACTCTATTCTCTCAACAGATGATTTTATAACACGCGTAATTAGTAAAATAAATGGGCAGCATTGCCAAAGTACCGTGCTATATCTATCCGACCACGGAGAAGATCTTATAGATGATAAAAGGCAACGCTTTTTGCATGCTTCCCCAATACCTACATATTATCAATTACATATTCCATATTTAATATGGATGTCAAACGAATATATTACCGCAAATCCAAATAAATTTAAGCAAACTAAAATACACTCAAATTATCCAATATCAAATAATACTGTATTTCATACTATTTTAGATTTTGCATCTGTACAAACTAAATATTTAGATTCTACTCTATCGATAAGCTCATCAAAACTCAAAATTATTCCCAGAAAATATCTTAACGATCATGACGGCGGTAGCAGAATTGATGATATACATTTTACAAAATATGACTACGAACAATTCAGAAAGCGTGGAATTGAGCTGCATTAGTGAATTTTTATCCTTTTTAGTATATTAGATACTACTTTTAGAACAAAAATAAAATCATTTATAAACAAACATGGCCTTAGCTTTGTTCGTAGACTATGTAATTGAATTAAGCGTACACTTAGAATTTTATGAATAAAACAAGTGAGTATATATTTACAATATTAGTCCCTTTTTATAACGAAGAAGACAATATTTATAATTTAGGAAAGCGTCTAACCGAATTTATAAACAAATCTATAGTTCCGCAAACATGTGTATTATTTATTAATGATGGATCAAAAGATAAAGGGCAGAAATTAGTAGAGGATTTATGCTGTAAAAATGCTAATTTTTATTATATTACACTTGCTAAAAATACCGGTTTGAGCGGAGCTCTAAAGGTTGGTTTTGATAATTGTTATTCTAAATTTGTAGGCTATATAGATGCAGACCTTCAAACCAGTCCTTTAGATTTTAACCTTTTACTACCGTATGCCGAAGAGTTTCCACTAGTAATGGGGATAAGAGCTAATAGAAAAGATAGCTTTTTTAAAAATTTACAATCAAAAATTGCTAACGGATTTAGAAGATATATGACAGGAGATGACGCCATTGATACCGGGTGCCCTCTAAAAATATTAAGGACTGAATATGCAAAAAGGATTCCTATGTTTACCGGAATGCACAGGTTTTTTCCGGCACTTATAGCCCTGCAAAATGGGGGAAAAATAAAACAAGTATCGGTACAGCATTTTAAGCGTACAGCCGGAGTTTCTAAATATAATCTTTGGAATAGGCTAATATCGCCATTCAAAGATTGTTTTGCGTACAGGTGGATGAAAGCCAGATATATAAATTATTCTATAGATAAAAGCAATTTATAATTTTATTAATGGGACACTCTCTTATATTTGCATTAGGTTTTACTGCGCAGATACTATTTTCCGCCAGAATTCTTATCCAATGGATTATGTCTGAAAAAGCAAAAAGAGTGGTTTCTCCTACTATTTTTTGGATACTTAGTATAATAGCTGCATATATGCTTTTTATATATGGCTGGTTAAGAGACGATTTTGCTATAATGCTTGGACAGTTGGTTTCATATTATATTTATATATGGAATCTATACGAGAAAAAATTTTGGAAAAAAATACCGGCACTACTCCGTGTAATCATTAATATAACACCTGTTATTGGAGTTTTATATATATTATATGATTGGCATAGCTTTTATAACCAATGCTTTAATAACGACAATATTCCAATTCTACTTCTTATGTATGGCTCATTAGGACAATTAATTTTTACTTTACGGTTTGTATATCAATACTTATATTCCAGTAAAATAGGCGAATCTATTCTCCCAAAAGGATTTTGGATTATAAGTCTTATTGGCTCTTCCATAATTGTAACATACGGTATACTAAGATTAGATCCCGTAATTATTTTAGGGCAGTCATTTGGATTTGCCTCTTATATAAGAAACATTACTTTACTGCACAGGAGTAATAAAACACCTATAACATAATATAAATGCAAAAAAATAAGACATATACGTGGCACATATTTTTATTTATTTTTCTAGCAATATTGCCTATTCTTGTTTTAAGAGATTTCACTCCCGATAATGAATTAAAATATTTAAGTATAGCGGATGAGTCAATTGAAAATGGGAATTATTTTGCCTTTTACAATCACGGAGCACCATATGCAGATAAACCGCCATTATACCTTTGGATTGTTATTGTAGGAAAACTCATTTTTGGAGAACATATAATGCTTTTCCTCTCGCTCTTCTCTATAATTCCTGCGCTAATTACAATAAGAATCTTTAATAAATGGGTAGATAAATATCTATTGAGGGAAGAAAAAAGTACCGCTATTCTTCTTCTTTTTACATCGGGCTATTTTATGGCATGCTCCATTGTTTTGCGAATGGATATGCTAATGACAATGTTTATAACTCTATCGTTATACACATTTTATAAAATGTACCAATACAATAAAGGCGGCTCACAGATAGAAAATAAGAGATATAACAAATGGAGAATAATGCTCCCTATATATATATTCCTTGCCATATTTACTAAAGGCGCGGTAGGTATTCTTGTTCCCATTGTATCAATAACCGTTTTTTTAGCCATAACCAAAAATATAAAAACAATAAGCAAATATTTGGGATGGCGAACATGGTCTATCCTTGGAATTTTATGTGGAATATGGTTTGCAGGAGTATATTTAGACGGAGGGCCTGAATATCTTAACAACCTGCTATTTAAGCAAACAATTAGTAGGGCCGTAGATTCATTCCAACATAAAGAGGCCATTTGGTATTACTGTGTAACTTACTGGTTTGCAATAGCGCCTTGGAGCATCCTAACATTTATAGTTATCTTATTAGGATGCATTAAGGGATTTATAAAATCGGATATAGAAAAACTGTTTGCAACGGTAACTTTCTGTACATTTATAATGATGTCACTTATAAGCTCTAAAATTGTAGTGTATTTGCTCCCCTGTTTCCCTTTTATGCTTTACCTTACATCATTATTAATTGCAAAACTCAAGAATAATTTTTGGGTAAAATTAGGAGTTACCGTTCCTTCAGTCATTTTTATATTGCCTTTTATATTTTCTATTATTATACAATTTATTTTAAACTCACATACAAGTAATACGGGCTTGCTTTATGATATAAAGAGCTATTTAGCGCTACTTCAACTATGGATACCACTTTATATTATTACAGCAATTATAGCTATTGGCGGAATTGTTTCACTAATTTTTGTTAACCGTAACATTAACACTTCAATAAAATTACTAGCCATATCATTATTACTCTTTATTTTTTTCGCATCGCCATCTCTGCCTGCCATTAATAACTTAATAGGTCTTAATGGAGGGTGTAAAAAAGCGGTTGAATTAGCTAATAAGCTTAATATCTCAGAATTTGCATTTTACGATTTTAGAGCCGGTATGAATCTTGATGCATATTTTAAAAAATACATGAAACAAAGTGGTAAATACACACCCCAAGAAATTGCGTCATTTAAAATGCGTAAATTGCAAAAAGAGGAATTATCTACTGCCTCAAATATAGTTATGTTTGTAAAAGCTCGCGATTTTAGCCGCGACTCATTATTAAATAATGCAATGGGGAGTTTTCCAAAATATATTTTTGGAGAGTTTGCTGTTGTACCAATAATCAAAAAAAACACTTTACCCTCTAATTAATAAAAATATGTATATTTTAGTTACCGGAGCGGCCGGCTTTATTGGATTTCATCTTGTTAAAGAATTATCTCTACGCGGACACCGTGTTTTGGGGCTCGATAATATTAATTCATATTATAATATTAATCTTAAATATGGAAGGTTAAAAGAGTTGGGAATAGAGCAACATTTAGTTGAATGTAATACTAATTCTGTAGTATACATAAAAAGTGCCTCCCTTAAAAATTTTACTTTTATAAAATGTGACCTCACTAACTTGCAAAATCTAACAACCATATTTAAGGAAAATAAATTTGATAAAGTTTGTAATCTTGCTGCGCAAGCAGGAGTACGATACTCATTTGAAAATCCTATGACATATATACAATCTAATATAGTTGGATTTATGAATATTCTTGAGCTAAGCAAGCAACATAATATAAATCATTTTGTTTATGCTAGTTCAAGTAGTATATATGGTAATAATGCAAAAATACCATTTGAAGAAAGTGACCGTACAGATAACCCGCAAAGCATCTACGCCGCTACTAAAAAAGCAGATGAACTGTTAGCCTATGTTTATAGTAACCAACTAAATTTACCAACTACGGGCCTAAGATTTTTTACAGTTTACGGTCCATGGGGTAGGCCCGATATGGCACCTTTTATCTTTATGAAATCTATTATTGATGGGAAACCTATTAAAGTATTTAACAACGGCAATCTTAGCCGCGATTTTAGCTACATAGACGATATTATTACAGGTGTTGTAAAAGTTCTTGAATCTATAGCACCAACCAATGTGCCTATATACAACATAGGTAATAGTAGCCCCGTTAAACTTATGGATTTTATAAATACAATAGAAAAAGTAACAGGCAAAACTGCTGTAAAAGAGTTTGTTGGAATGCAGAAAGGTGATGTATATGCCACATTTGCAAATACTTCATCTATAGAAAATGACTTTGAATTTAAACCATCCACACCAATTTCTGTTGGAATAGAAAAATTTTACGAATGGTATATTTTGGAAACAAAATAAATAAATCTCTTATAATTTGCAGACCTCTAGCTTTTTAATGGCCATTGGCAAAATATAAGAGATTTGTAGAACGCACTAACCGTTTCTATTTATTTTTTTGCAGTTTGCCTATTAAGTACTGCTTTCCCTTTATGTTCTGCTCCTGTTGCAGGGTTTTTAGAATAAAATTCCATTGACAAACTTTCCGGGTTTTCTTGATAAAATAGCTCTCCATTTATATCCTGCTTTGCATTATTTATATTCATTACCCCAGAATATGAAATATAGGGTTCACCTATAATAACTACAGCAGAAATATTTGCCATAGTACTATCGTTATAGCTCACTTTACCGGCCATTGTTGTGTCGGCAAAATATTCTATTGCAACAGGCACAGCTATGGTCTCAATATTAACTGCACCTGTAGAATCTACAGTAGCAATTTGAATTGAATCTATACCTGTCCATACCCCAACTAACTGTTCTGAAACAGATTTATTTTTTGTTCCACATGATGCAACTGCAATAACAACAAGCACTGCAAGTGCAATAAAAGATTTGTTTTTCATTTCTTATTTGTTTTAAAATTTTTATATAAAATTTATTAATTTTTTGTTACAATAAAAAAAAACACATGATTGCTACAAGTTATTACCCAAATACCTATCTTTACACCCCAAAAAACACAATTTATTGGTAATATTTGCCTTTAATTCCACAACCTATAATTATACAATGTTATATGAATTTAGTTCAAAATTCTTTTGCCCAATTAGAGATTAGCTACACTAACCTTATGCATAATTACAACTATTTTAGATCTATACTAAAATCGTCTACTAAATTACTAATTCTTATAAAGGCTAATTCATACGGACATGGAGCTATTGAATTTGCTCATGCAATGGAAAAGGCAGGTGCCGATTATTTTGCAGTGGCATACGCAGTAGAGGGGGTTGAACTTAGACACGAGGGAATTATAAAAACTCCTATAATAATCCTAACAGCCGGCACCGATTATTTTAAGGAAATTGTTAATAACAACTTGGAGCCTGCAATTCCAAATATAGAAACGCTTATATTATTTGATAACTACCTTAAAGACAATGATATTAAAGAGTATCCAATACATCTCACTATTGATACTGGAATGCATAGGCTAGGATTTATGGAAAAAGATTTTAATCCATTACTGGATTTTCTAAAATCTACTCAAAGAATTAAGGTAAAATCTATCCTTTCACACCTTGCAAGTGCAGATGAACCGCAACACGATAAGTTTACTATAGAGCAAATAGAATTATATATAAAACTTTATAATAAAATTATTTTAATTTTAGGCTACTCTCCATTAAAGCACATTCTTAATTCTGCCGGGATAGAGAGATTTCCACAATATCAATTTGATATGGTTAGGTTGGGAATAGGTATTTATGGAATAAGTGCAATAGATGAATCTCTCCTTAAGCCTGCAGCCTCGCTTAAATGTAATATACTCCAAATAAAAACCTTAATTCCATCAGACGGTACTGTAGGATATGGAAGACACGGCAAAATAACCGGTAACATGGCAATAGCAACTCTTCCACTAGGTTATGCCGACGGAATTAACCGCCATCTTGGGTGTGGGCACGCTAAATTTCTATTAAACGGCAAATTAGTTCCTACAATAGGTAATATATGTATGGATACGTTTATGATTGATATTACAGGAGTTGATGCACAAATAGGAGACACAGTAACCATTTTTGGAGAAAATCCTACAGCAAATGAACTTGCAAAAATACTCGACACAATTCCATACGAAATATTTGCCTCGGTATCGCGACGCGTAAAAAGAATTGTTTGTCAATGAAACATTTTAGAGACTAGCTCGGTAAGTAATTCACCATCGGAAGCTTGTCCACCTAAACTACTTTTACTTTTATAATCATATTCTTTTATTAAAGCTATTATTCCCATTGTCTTATTTAAAGAGTAATTTTTCATAGCTTGTACATATTCGTTTATCTGAGAAGAATTATAGGCTCCGGCCTTTCTGGCAGCGTTATCGGGAACACCTCCATCTTGTGCAAAGTATGCGTGACATTTTAAAAGCTTGGAAAAATAAAAAAACATTGCACCTAGAGTTAATACTAGTGGATATTTTTTAGAATTTTCACCAAGATAAATAGCTATTTTAAATGCTTTATCGTAATCTTTAAAAGCTATTAATTTACACATTTCAAAGGCACTGTACTCTCTACTTATTCCAATATTTATTTCTATATCTTTAACTGTAATAATATTGCACCCCTGTGGAATACCCTTTATTAGTTTATCTATCTCCAATACTATTTTTCTAAGACTATTTCCTGTATGTTCCACCATAAGATTAGCGGCATCTCCTTCTATTTTTATATTGCGCTCTTTAAGATAATTGGTTATCCACTTAGGTATATCCCAATCTCTTACCGCTGTAGACTCAAAAACCTCTGCAACATCTTTAGCTTTTTTATAAAATGATGTTCTTTTATCTGCCGATTTATTTGTAAATGCAAGTACAAGAATGGTTTCAGGCGCAGGCGCAACTAAATATTTCTCCAATGCTTCCAATTTAGAAAGCAATTGTGCCTCTTTTATAATAACAAGTTGCCTTGCTGCAAACATAGGAAAACGCCTTGCCATAGAGACTATCTCTGCCGCGTTAGTACTAGAAGCGTATGTTATTATTTGATTAAAATCTCGCTCATGAGGCTGTAATACATTCTCTATTAGTTGCTCTATAATTATATCGGAATAATAGGGCTCTTCTCCCATTAAAATATAAACAGATTTAAAAATCTTATTTTTAATATTGGAGAGTATTGTATTAAACTGTAATACAGTATTATCTGCCTGTTTTGCCATAAGGAATATACTTAAAACTAAAAGGTTTAAAATTAACTAAAATTATTCTCTCCGCAAATTTAAACAGTTTCTTATATCTTTGCACAACAATTATTAATAGAAATACATTGAAAGAAACAATTTTTGATCCCCTACGGAGAAAATACGTTGCACTTACGCCAGAAGAGGCTGTAAGACAGCATTTTATTAAGTGGTTAAATAAAGAGAGAAATTATCCGCTTACCCTTATGGCAAGTGAATATTCTATAAAATATAATAAAATGAATTATAGGTGCGATATTGTAACTTTTAATAAATTACTTGAGCCCCAACTAATTGTAGAATGTAAGGCCTCTAATGTAAAATTAACCCAAGAAACTATTGAACAAATTATAAGATATAATCTTGTTCTTAAAGTAAAAAACTTAATTATTACAAATGGAGTTAGTACATTTGCATGCAAATTAAATCCTACAAATGGGCAATATGAATTTGTAGAAGATATACCTTATTACGAGAAATGAATTTTTTAGAAAATAAAATATTTGGAATTATCTCTCAGGCGGCAAATGAGCAAAGAGTAAGAGCTTTTGCTATAGGGGGATTTGTTAGAGATTGCTTTTTAGAAAGGCCCTGTACCGATATAGATATTGTGGTGGAGGGGTGTGGAATAGAACTTGCTCAAAAGGTAGCAGAAAAAGTTGGAAGTAAACTATCGGTGTTTAAAAATTTTGGCACAGCAATGTTACGCTATAACGGGCTAGAAATTGAATTTGTTGGAGCAAGAAAAGAATCTTATAGAGCCGATTCTCGTAAGCCAATTGTAGAAGATGGTACATTGGAAGAAGATCAGTTAAGAAGAGATTTTACAATTAATGCTTTGGCTTTTAGTCTCCAAGAAGAAGATTATGGAAAGTTAATAGATCCTTTTAATGGAGTAAAAGATTTACAAGCAGGGTTAATACGAACTCCTCTAAATCCCGACACTACATATTCGGATGATCCATTAAGAATGATACGGGCAATAAGATTTGCCTCACAACTTAATTTTACAATTGTTCCGGAATCTTTGGATAGTATAAAAAGAAATAAGAGCAGGCTCAAAATTTTATCCCGCGAGAGAATAACAGAAGAGTTGCATAAGATAATGAATACACAAACACCTTCTATTGGTTTTAAATTATTGCAAGAAACAGAGCTATTGGAGCAGTTTTTACCGCAAATAAGTAATTTACAAGGGGTAGAAACATTAGAAGGTAAAGGGCATAAAGATAATTTTGCACACTCTCTACAGGTACTAGATAATATATGTGAACACACAGATAATCTTTGGCTTAGATGGGCTGCCTTACTACACGATATAGGAAAGCCATCAACAAAAAAATATGAACCCGGCATAGGTTGGACATTTCATAGTCACGATTTTATAGGGGGAAAAATGATTCCTGCACTATTTAAACAACTTAAAATGCCACTTAATGAGAAGATGAAATATGTGCAAAAGCTTGTACTGTTGCATTTACGTCCTATAGTTTTATCTCAAGAAGTTGTTACAGATTCTGCTATAAGACGCCTTTTATTTGATGCCGGAGATACAATAGATGATCTTATGCTTCTTTGTGAAGCCGATATAACATCCAAAAATGATAAAATAGTACGCAAACATAAAAACAATTTTGCTCTTGTTAGGAAAAAGCTTGTTGAAGTTGAAGAGAAAGATGCCGTAAGGAATTTTCAGAATCCAATTACAGGTGAACTTATAATGGAAAGGTACGGCATTGCACCCGGTAAAGAGATTGGAGAACTTAAAGAGTTTATTAAAAATGCTATTTTAGACGGAATTATTGAGAATAATTACGAACAAGCTTACGCTCTTATGGAAAAGAGAGCATTGGAAATTGGATTATAATTTTGCGTAATATGAATATATTACAATACTTACATGGAGGAAAAAACTCCAAATTGCTCTATTTTACGTATGGAATAAGATTGTATATAATTCCTAAGTGCTTTTTGCGCACAAAGCTGCAAAGCATATTAAGCTCCATAGAAAACAGAGACGATAAAGAATATATTTTAAACCGTGTAAATTACTATTGTAAATTATCAGAACAGGTTAAGGAGCCAAAATACATACAATCTGCTAAACTTTTACAGCCTATACAATTAGCGTATCTCTCTAATTTTAAACTAAAAGGGAACAGATCTACTTATTTTTTAGATACACTTGAATTTACCCGATGGTTTAAGTCATCCTATAAAATATCATATTTGTTTGGAGATGTTGTAACAGTACCGCAAATACCCACAATTGTAAAAAGTCGTCCAATTATAACAGAAAATTCAAATTCCGTTTTACTAAATTTAGATAAAATACGGCATTTCGTTTTTTTAAACGATAAGTGCAGTTTTGTATCTAAAAAAGATATTCTATTTTTTAGAGCAGACTTAAAAGATAAGCCTAATAGAATAAAATTTATGGAAATGTATTTTAACAATCCAATGTGCGATTTAGGCGAAGTTTCAGCTAGTAAATATCTAAATAAAGAGTGGAAGAAAAGTAAAATAACACTACTATCCCACCTTAAATATAAATTTATTTTAGCGTTAGAGGGAAACGATGTTGCAAGTAATCTTAAGTGGATTATGTCGTCAAATTCCATTGCTGTAATGCCAACGCCAAAGTATGAAACTTGGTTTATGGAGGGGTGCCTCATTCCCAATGTACACTACATAGAAATAAAAGAAGATTACTCAGATCTTATAGAAAAGCTCAATTACTATATTACACATCCCGATAGCGCAAAACAAATAATTGAAAGCGCAAACAACTATGTAGCCCAATTTAAAAACAAAAAAAGGGAAAAATTAATCTCCATCCTTGTATTACAAAAATATTTTAAAGAAAATTAAAAATAACTTTTAAAAACTATATTTTATTCCTATTGCAAAACCAGTCCAGTCGAAATGAGTTTCAGGAGCAAAGTATATTCCTGGTCTATAGTCTAATGAAAGCAATAGTGGAACAGAATTAAAAGCATATTCTATACCGGCTTGTCCAAGAATTCCTATGCTAAAGCCTTTATCATAATGTTTATTAGACCACGAGCCAGTGCCTAATCCAGCCCCTGCATACCATTTAAATTGCCCACTAGCATTTGTATTAATATCAAATAGCCATTGGTATGTACCGGCAACATCAAACCCATAACGATTTAATCCTACTGTAGCTTCAATTCTACTTGATGGTGCCATATATCTTTGATATGAGGCTTCAACTCCCCATCCCGCACGAATACCTATAGCATTTTTATTATCATTAAAATCTTGCGCCCCTGCTGTTATTACTATTAAAGACATACTTACAAACAATAAAAATAATTTCCTCATTTTGGTATTTATTAAAATTTATTTTACAAATTGTACAAAAAATAGGCCATTCTAAAAGTTGTTTTTAAACAGGCTAAAAAATAATAGACGACATAGTATATGCAACTACCGTTGCCACAGAAACACTTATTAGACCGGGGAGCATAAAACTATGATTAAGTATATATTTACCTATGCGTGTTGTACCGGAGCGATCAAAATTAACAGTTGCAATATCACTGGGGTAAGTAGGGATAAAAAAGTATCCATAAACTGTTGGAAACACCCCTAGTAATACCCAAAACGGAATACCTAAATCGTATGCCAAAGGAATTATGGCTAGTACAACCCCACCTTGCGTATTAATAAGGACTGATACTGCAAATAGCACAAATGCAATACTCCATGGATATGTAGATACTACACCTTGTAATGAAACCATTATTATTTCTTTGTGATTAAGAAAAAATGTATCTGCAAGCCAAGCTATTCCAAATATGGCTACAACTGCAACCATACCGGCTTGCCACACGGTTCCTGCAACAACATTTTTAGGTTCTGCTTTACAAAAAATTATCATAAGCCCCCCAATTGCAAGCATAATTATTTGTATAAGCAAGTTCATTTGCAATGGAACCATTATTGTGTTCCCTGCCGCATCAACTCCATTTGAAAAATGAGGTAATAGCCCGGGGAATGCTGCAAAAATTACAATAAGTAATATTGCTGCAAAGAAAAAATACACAGAACGTTTAGCTTCTTTTGTAATTTTTGTCCCTAATGTAGTTGCTGTATTTCCATACATATATTCTTTCATTACAGGATCTGCCAAACGAGCTTGAAATTGTGAATCTTTATCTAAATCTGCCCCTCTGCGATATGAGTAAAGCGATGCTATAAGTATTCCTATTATAGATGCAGGAATAGTTACCATAAGTACCTGTAATATTGTAACTTCTAAATTTGTTTTTTCATTTGTTATTGCTACAAATGCCACTACGGCAGCAGCTATTGGAGAACATGTTATTCCTATTTGCGATGCTACAGACGCAATTCCGCACGGACGCTCGGGGCGTATTCCTTTTTTTAATGAAATATCGCAAATAATTGGCATAAGAGTATACACAACATGCCCTGTTCCAACTAGTATTGTTAAGAAAAATGTGCTTAGCGGTGCATAAAATGTAATTCTATCGGGATGTTTGCGTAAAAATTTTTCTGCAACTTGAATGAGAAAATTCATTCCTCCGGCGGCCTGCAAAATTCCGGCACATGTGACTGCAGCAATAATTATATAAATAACTTGCGTTGGAGGGGTGCCGGGCTGCATATTAAAGGCAAATACAAGAATGGCAAGGCCAATCCCCGATATCGCTCCCAGCGCAATACTACTAAACCTAGAACCAACATAAAGTGCCAATAAAACTATTAACAGCTGAACAGTCATTAATACAGCATCCATAAAATTAACATTTTTATAATTTGGCGGTGAAGTTAATCAAAAATTTAAACAATTCATTATACTATCGGGAATAATGAGTTCGGAGTTTTTTATTTGGCTAAACCTATTTTCCCCCTTTTGAGAAAGGGTAAAATACATTTGACGTTTATCATTATTGCCTATTACCCGTTTTATAAATTCTTTTTTCTCCACCGATTTTATAACTTTAGAGGTATTTGAACATGTTAGCCCAAGTTCTTTTGCAAGATCTCCCGACGATGCTATTTTAATTTTAGAAAGAATACATAGGAGCATTCCTTCGTTTAAACTCATATTGTATTCTTTCTCAAATTCTTGTTCGAACTCTTGTATTACACGATAAATATCTCGTATTTTACAAAGCTTATTTTCCATTATAACTATTTTAGTAGAACACTATCTATAACTTCTTTAAACTGCGCCTTAGGCATTGCTCCCTGCGTAATTTGCGGTTGACCGCTCAAAGGTACAAATAATATTGTAGGTATACTGCGAATTCCAAAAGCTGCAGCTAATTCGCTCTCTTTTTCGGTATCTACTTTATAAATATCTATTTTCCCCTCATACTCTTTTGCAAGTTCTTCTAAAACAGGAGCTAACGCTTTACAGGGGCCACACCAACTTGCATAAAAATCTATAATTGCAGGTTTAGTTCCTAAATATTTCCACTCTTTTGGACTTGTTTCATAATTTGCCACCTTGGTTAAGAATTCGGCTTTTGTTAAATTTTGTACCATCTCTTTAGTCTCCTTAATATTAGTTTCTACTTTATTAGTTTGTTTTGCATTGCATCCATTTCCACAGCACGATACTGCAAGGAAAATTGTTATTACCATAATAGGTAAAAATCTTTTAAAAATTGTTTTTGTATTCATATACTATTAATAAACTGTTTAAATAAATAAATTAACATTAGCATTGTCTGCCCTTTCCATATATGTTGCAACGCCGCCTATTGTAACTTGGTCTATTAATTCTTCTTTTAATACTCCCATTACATCCATTGACATTTGGCAGGCAATAAACTCTACTCCATTCTCTAGAGCTTGTGTTCTTAAGCTTTCTAAAGAATCTACCCCTTTTATTTTCATAATATGACGCATCATTTTTCCCCCTATACCACACATACTCATTTTTGAGAGCTTAAGTTTTAAAGAACTTGAAGGCAACATCATTCCAAACATTTTCCCAAATATGTCTTTTGTCACAGATGGCTTGTGTGTTTTTTTTATTACATTTAATCCCCAAAAGGTAAAAAATATGGTAACCTTCCCTCCCATTGCTGCTGCTCCATTTGCTAATACAAAAGTTGCAAGAGCTTTATCTAAATTATCACTAAACATAATAAACGTTTTTCCCTTAGGTTTAGGTAAACTTGCACACTCTGCAATCTTAGGTTCTCCTAAATTCTCTGTTCCTTTCTCAATAATAACGCTAAATTTTCCGCCATTATCTTTTTTGCTTACAAGAACATTACCGGTTGAATTACACCACGCCCCCGCATCTCTCATAAATCCCATATCTGTAGAAATAATCTCAACTCGTTCTCCGGCATTTAGCATATCAATGCTCTTTTTAAGTTTTAGGACAGGTCCGGGACATTGTAATCCGCAGGCATCAATTACTACTGTTTTAGCTTCTTTTACTCCAAAAATTCCTCTCTCTAAATTTTCATTTTTGCCACCATACACATTATTATTTACGCTTTCGCAATTATCATTAGAACAAATAGTTACCTTAGATGTTGCCACACTGTATGTTTTATATCCTCCAACTAAATTTCGCACATTCTTATATCCGCTCTGCACCAAAATCATATACGCAACATATCCTCTTTGCCCTATTGCGCAAGTAGTAATTATTTCCCTATTGGGATGTAAAATTACTGCATATTTAGCAGGCAAATCACAGCCCCCATTAATATTACACTCTTCAATAATATTCCTAAGCTCGTCTAATGGAATATTTACCGATCCTTCTATATGACCCATTGCATACTCCGCCACCGTCCTAACATCCAATAAAGTATATGGCCTATCCAATATCTCATTTTGTCCCGATAGCTTTGCTTCCGCCACCTTTTCTTGCAATTCTCTCCAATAAATTGGTATCACTGCCTTTTCTAAAATATTAGCAGCTGCATACCCGGCTATTGCAGCAGGATCTTTTGCGGATGAAAATGGGGGTGCATACGCATGCTCCAACTCTATAAGATTATATATTGTTCCTTTGGTTCTTATAACCATTGATAATTCATCTATTCTCTTATCTACACCTTGATAACCAACAATTTGTCCACCATATAGTTTACCATCAATAGGGCTAAAAGTAATTTTTATTGAAAGCGGAACGGCTCCGGGATAGTATCCTGCATTTGACATTGAATGTGTTGTAACACTTTTAAATTCCAACCCCATCTGCGCAAGCCTTTTAGCCGGAAGTCCGGTTGTTGCCACAGTTAGGTCAAATACTTTGGCAATTGAAGTTCCAATAGCTCCCTCGTAACGAGAGATATTATTTTTTACTATATTGTCAGCGGCAATTCTTCCCTGTCTATTTGCAGGTACAGCAAGGTAATTAAGCCATCCCTTACCGGTTATAGGATGCGGATATTCAATAGCATCCCCTACTGCATAAATATCTTTATCACTCGTTTGCAAATATTCATTTACCTTTATTCCTCCTGCTTCTCCAATTTCTATATCTGCCTCCTTAGCTAAGGTTATATTTGGGCGCACCCCTATTGAAAGAAGAACCATATCTGCTTCAACAGTTTTTCCCGATTTAAGATTTACAATTAATTTATTATCGGGAAGTTGTGTAAAAGATGTTACTGCCTCTTTAAGGTATAAATCTACTCTTTTTTGCATAAGGTGCTCATGTACAATCTGCGCCATTGAAAAATCGATTGGAGTCATAACTTGATCTGCCATCTCTATAATTGATACATGTACTCCTGCAGCATAAAGATTTTCGGCCATTTCCAAACCAATAAAGCCGGCACCAATTATAACAGCCTTTTTAACATTATTCGTAGTTAAATATTGTTTTATGGCATCTGTATCATTAACATTTCTTAATGTAAAAATCCCCTTTGAATCTATTCCTTGGAGTGGTGGACGCACGGGAGATGCCCCCGGAGAAAGTAAAAGTTTATCGTAAGGTTGAGAATATTCGTAATATTCAACTCCATCTACCTCTATTTTATTAGCCTGTAAAATATCACTTTTTAATCCCCCTGCTACAGAGGCCTTAATTCTTACAACAAGCTCTTTTTTCTCCCTATTAATTTGCGCAACCTTACTATTAATGCGTACATCTACATTAAACATCTTTCCAAAAGTTGTTGGAGTTTGCACAAATAACTTTTCACGCTCCTTTATTACACCCCCTATATAATAGGGAAGGCCGCAATTTGCATAAGAAATATACTCTCCCTTTTCAAAAAGGATTATATCGTTCTTTTCATCAATCCTTCTTATTCTTGCTGCTGCTGTAGCTCCACCAGCAACTCCGCCTATAATTACATACTTCATATTTGCCGTTATTTTATCTAAAAAATTAATTTTTCTTTTTGTTTCGACAAAGATATGAATTATTTTCCAATGGAACAAATTTCTTTTGGAAAACTTTTATTATAGATATTATTTATTAGGTAACTTAGCAAGAAATTCTCCGTAAATTATTGCAGCACTTTTTACAGTCTCTACACATGGCCGTTTTTTATAATATTCCTCTGTTCTAGGCTCCGGCACCGGAGAAACAGCCACCGACTTTGGTTTTAGCCCCAATAATTCTGCGCAAATTATGGTTCCGTTAATTTTTTTAAACTCAGCGGCAAGAAACTGCACAGTTCTATAGTTGTCCGCTTTACCTGCAGTATTTGTAGGGTTAGTACATCCTGTTTCAAATCCCGCCAAAAGAAACATGCCACATGCAGCACCGCACACTTCACGCATACGCCCAATGCCGGCGCCAAACGATGCCGACATTAGCAACGCCTGTTCTAATGAGTAACCGTAAATATCTGCATACGCTCCAACAACACTCTGCGAGCAATTGTATCCCATTTTAAATAATTCGACAGCCCTTAAAACGCGCTTGTCTATCTCTAATTGTTCCATATAGAAAATTTAACTTAAACAAAATTGCTTGTAAAAATAAGAATTATTTGGCCGTTTCTAATATCTTTGCAAAAAATATCATATAATGAATAGACTTAGCAACTTTTATAAATTACGCATATTAATATTATTTTTAATCTTTATATTCCCTATAGTTACAATTAGTGGCACAGAACATAAAGAAAAACCAAATAAAGAGTGGCTTCAACAGAGATTCTCTATGTTTATTCACTGGGGTCTTTATTCACAACTTGGTGGCGTTTGGGACGGTAAGCCTGTAGAGTGGGGATATAGCGAACAAATACAATCGTTTGCCGGTATTTTTAGCGATTATTACGCTGCAACAGCAGAAAAATTTACAGCAGAAAAATGGAATGCAGATTCTATTGTGGCATTAGCAAAAGCAGCCCAAATGAAATCTATTGTAATTACAGCCAAGCACCACGACGGGTTTAGTATGTACGCTACAAAATTTAGTGACTACAACGTTGTAGATGCAACGCCTTTTGGACGAGACCCCCTTATGGAGCTTAGTAAAGCATGCGCAAAAGCCGGACTCCGTTTTGGAGTTTATTTTTCTCTTATAGACTGGCATTTTCCTCAAGCATATCCAATTTCTAGTAGCAATGCAGATCCAATAACACCCGAACATCATAAACATAATATAAACCAAGTTAGAGAGTTACTTACCAACTATGGCCCAATCTCAGAAATATGGTTTGATATGGGTTCTCTTACACGGGAACAAAGCCGTGAATTATACACTTTAGTAACTACACTCCAGCCACAATGTATGGTGAGTGGACGATTAGGAAATGATTTTGGAGACTTTGCAGTTATGGCAGATAATGCCTGTCCCAATTACCCCATAGAAATTCCTTGGCAAACCGCAGGGTCGGTATTTAAAGAAACATGGAGCTATAGAAGCTGGCAAAAACGAGATAATCTACAAGATAAAATTGCAGAAAAAATAGCCACTCTTAAAAATGTAATTGGCCACGGTGGAAACTATTTATTAAATATTGGGCCCCGCGGTGACGGATCGGTTGTAGAATTTGAACGTGATTTGCTTTTAGCTATGGGAAAATGGCTCACCGATAGCAGTAACGTAATTTACAGAGTACCAAAAGTAAATAGTAATATTTTGCCAACTATCGGGGAACTAAATTATTCAAATGCTACCCCTTTTTATGGCTATTCGTGTTTCGATTATTACTCTAGTTTCCGCAGTATAATTGGATACAAATGGCATACAAACCATAAATGGAACAAAAAACAGCCATACATAATATACCATGCAGGCGATATAGGCAAAGAACTTTTATTTACTGTTAACGGCCAAAAACACCCTGTAAAATTAACTGCAAATAATCCCATTTTGCATCCCAATAACAATAGCAATATAAAAACCAATTACACATTTATTTTACATAACGGGCGCAGCAATTTTGGAGAACAGTTTATTGACAGCACAGCTTTTAAAGCAATAAGCAGTGGCATTTATACAAAAACAGATTTGCGCACAGCCGAAGAATACGGGTGGAAAAATATTGAAAACACCTCATTTACATATACCCGGCCGATAAAATGGAAAAGTAATATATGGATTGCTCATATTATTGATGCAGCAGAGACAGCAAACATAATAGCAAAATTTTACGGCAATAGCAGTTTAGATAAAACTAATGCTAATGAAACAGGAGCAGCAGACGCAATAGAAATATGGCTTAATGGCAAACAGTTGCTTAAACAAGGATTCACAAACACAACTCCAACATCGGTTTATGCTACACTTCCTCTAATTAAAGGACAAAATACACTAATTGTAAAATTGCACAATAGATTTGAAAACAAAATAAACTACACATTTACAACTGATATCCCACAAACATACTACCAACAGCAGTTGCCCTTTAAAATAGACAAAAATAATACTGCAATAACACTAACCCTACCTGGCACACATGGTGGTGCAGATATTGGATTACGCGATATTCGCCTAATTCCACACAATTAAAATATTTAGTTTACTTATTAATATACTTCATTATTTGATACCCTAAACCTATTTTATACCCTTGCGATAAATAAACCACATCACCTGCACCATTTACTACAAGCAACAACGGTAAATTATTAGCATTTGACAAATTTAGCTTCTTTAATATCATATTATGAATTGGATTTTCCACAGCAACACCTGCACCATCCTCACCAATAGCATTATCAACCCTTAATACAAGATTTTTTGGAAGAGTCCTTTTATTGGTTGCTGTAAATTTAGCAAGCTCATCTGCATTTCTAAAAAGGAATGTTAATTTTATAGGAAGCTTTTCAAAATCTGTAGCCATTGCGCTTATATCGCGTATCATGTGGTTTGTAGGCTCATTATTTGCGGCAATTACTGCAATAGCCGTATAACCCTTTGCCGGAAATTGAATACTTTTAATTTTATCTATCTTTCCAATAGATTCAAAAGTTTCATTTATAAAAGGAACTTCCATTTGTGCAACAGTAGTTTTGCCGGCCTCAACTTTAAAAGTAGAGATATTAGAAACTACAGAACCATCACTTTTTCTATTACCGGTAACAATAATATAATCTCCAACCTCTAATGTTACAGGTTGTTTAAAAATAGCTTTAAATTTCATTCCTGCCCCCATATCTCCCTCCGCTTGATCTCCTAATTCCATTAATTTGGCACTCCCATTTTCTAACTTTGAAACTGTAAAATTTATAAAATAAAGAGGATTTGTATTTGCCCCTTTATTGCATGTTAACATAAGTTTACCAGTTTGCGCTCCTGTAGTTAAACTATCAAAAGTAACCGTTCTCCAATCTGCAATTTGAGGTTTGCCGGCATCATAATAAATAAACTCCTCGTCATAATATTGAGGCTTTCCATTTGTAGGATTCAACCTTGCAGGAACACCCATTGTACGACAAGCAGCAACAAAAAACACATCCCTAGAAACAGCCTCTGTTACCATTGTACGAGCTACATTATTTGGAGCCATAATTACATCTCCTCGCCCCATTGATGCATCAACTTTAATCTGTCCCATTGCCTCTAAAAGCCGCACAACTGCATTTGCAGTAGTAATATCTGCAGCAACATCTTTGTTGGCCAGCCATTTTTTAAGAGTAGGTCGCCATGCAGTTATAGTCTCGGTACTTATTCGCGGAGAAACAATATACCTTGTTATAAAATCTAAAGAACCGTTAGGATCTAAAATAAACTCCTTACTTTCAATTAAATGAGAAAACAACACATCTGCTTTGGTATCCTGCAAATCTTTTTCTTCAACCACAGTAAGCAAAGCCTTTGCGGCAGGAAGCAGCTCTTTAGCATGTTCACCTAAGTTTTCCACCTTATAAATAAATTTCTGAATCTCCTTATAATTACCCATAGCTGTTTTAAAATTGCCTTTATCAAATGTGGCAACATAACCGGCTCTTATAGAATCCTCTTTAGCAAACAAAATATCATTTTTTATTCTAGCCTCCTCGTTCACCGATAGTTCTATAACTCTACCATTTGGCGGAATAATTTCTAAAGTTTGAGCAAATTTATCTCCCGATAATTTATCCAACTTTACAACAATCTCATCTTTTCCTTTTGGATTAACCTTTATAAATCCATACCACGCCTTTGAACTACTATTTGAAGCCGCAATTGAAGCCCAAATTACCCAATCACCTTGTCCAATTGTAATACAAGTCTCACCATTTTTATCAGCAACAAGCTCAGCTACAGTATAATACTCCGAATAATTATAAACCTTATACTCAACAAGTGCACCCGGAACAGGAGTGCCATTATTATCTACAACCTTTATTTTAGGAGCGTTAGTATTGGTATATGTAGCCGTTGTATTTACAAAAGTTAATATGGAATCCCGTTTTATAACCTCCTCTGTACCACTATACTTACCAAATACTTTTGTTTGCATAAACAATCCTCTACTAGCCGGAAAAGTAAACCAAGCCATATTTAAGGCAGGCTCAGGTTCGCAAGCACCAAGAAATTTCCATTGGCCATTTACCCATACCTCAATCCAAGCGTGGTTATCGTCACAATGCGCCCAGCGCGGAGTATATATTTGCCTTGCCGGAAGCCCAACCGAACGAAGTGCCGCAATTGCAAATACCGATTCCTCACCACACCTGCCATAACTTCTTATTATCATTGCCATTGGACTACATGTACGCCCATTAGTAGGCTCATAATTTGCTTTTTGGTGACACCAATGATTTACAACCAATGCAGCTTCTTCCATTGTTTTACAATCTCTTACACGTGGGGCTAACTCGTTATAAAACACAAATCTCGCAGAATCTAGAGCCTCGTTATTCGATCTTAAAGGCAATACATAATGTCTAAAAATATCATCTGGAATACTATTCCCCCATGGCATCTCCTTTTTAACTTTAAATGTCTGTTTTACAGCACCAAGCCAAAAATCGCCATTAAACATTGCAATATCTTCTAATGGAGAATAAGCATACAAAAACTCCATTGCTTCGCGCTCTTGCAAAAGCATATCGCTGTTATTAAAAACACTAAATATAGAACTATCCGATAGCTTTAATATATTTTCTCTAGCCTTAAAATCGCGCTCTACCATTGTCCTATACTCCTCATTTGTAATAAAGTGATTTTGCTTAATTCCACATCCTTGCAATAGTAGTAACAAAATGCCAAGCAGGTAAATAAAATAATTCCTTTTCATTTAAAATATAAGTTTTTTAACGGCCTCAACAGCCTTTTTATCTGTATAAATTACAGAATATTCCGCTCCAATTTTTGCCCCCATCGATAATAACGGATTACGATACGTCATTTCACTTTCTCGCTCCGCCTTGCCACTCATGTGCAAAGCATCAACTCCAAGTTGCGCAAGCTCAATAGCATTTGCGGCACACACACCACTCCCTGCCATTATATTAATTCTTCCGGCAGCCTGTTTTACAAGCTCTCCAATAGCTTTTTTCCCCTCAATTGCAGTTGGATAAAAGCCCGATGTAAGAACTCTATTTGCCCCTGTTAAAATAACATCTTCTAAAACTTTAAAAGGGAAACTCTCTCCACCCCCCCTGCTCATATCAAAAGCCCTATGGAATGTAACCCCTAGTGGAGCACAAGCTCTTTTTTCTCCGGTAACAGAATTTATATATATCCCATTTTTTGCTCTCTCTACAAGTTTGCTTGTTCGCTCAACATCTATAGCACCATTTTTATTTAACAAGCCAAGTACAACTCCATTAATACCAACAATCCCCTTTATAAATTCTATCTCCTGCTCCATTTGTTCAAACTCTGTACTAGAATAATAAAAATCACCCCCTCGTGGTCGTATCATAACATAAAGTTGAAGTGGAGGGTATACGTTTTCTCCCTTTAATATATCCATAGCACCAATTATAGCTGCAACAGACGGCGTAGTTCCTCCCTCAAAAGGCGCCGCACAAAGTTCAACCCGTGTAGCTCCGGCCATCCTTGCAGCTAAACAAGATTCAAGCGAATAAGCACAAACTTCTAACTCCATTATTTATAAATTTTCTGCCGGAATTTTATTATTATCCATGGCAGCACTTATAGCAATCCACGCAGTTACAGCCGCATTATATTTAAGATCAGCTACAGAAAGTCTCTCATAAGTATCCATTGGAGTATGATAAGTTCTCCCATAATCTAACTCATCTTGTATAAATTGAAATCCCGGAAGACCGGCCCCCTGAAACGGTTGATGATCTGTCCCCCATGTTGTACCTAGTGTTAATGTATTAAACCCAAAAGACTCAATATGTTTGCACCACTCTTTAAAGAAAGGGAGAGCCATATCATTTTCCTCCAAATAAATTCCCCTAAACTTGCCAGATCCATTATCCATATTAAGGTAAAGTGCAAATTTATCATAATCTTCCTTCTTAGCTTTTTTATCTCTGTCATAAAGATACTTTCCAACATATCCCCTCGATCCTACAAATCCTTGTTCTTCTCCACCCCATAATGCTATTCTAATTGTTCTTTTAGGAGAAATGCCAAGTGCTTTAATTATTCTCATTGCCTCCATCATAACCATTACTCCACTAGCATTATCGGCAGCACCGGTTCCACCATGCCAAGAATCTAAATGTGCACCTAAAAGAACAACCTCATCTTTAAGTTTGGGATCACACCCCTGTATTTCGCCTATAACATTATTTATCTTACAATTTGGAGTAAATTCATTCTTAATCTCAATTTCCATTGAAACAGGAGTTCCGCTTTTAGCCAATCTTACCATCCTTGCATGTGCCTCTGCAGGAAGTATTAGCTCAGCAATAGGTTCTTTATCACCACTCTTATACGAAACGCTCCCGGCTGTAGGAATATTAAAATTTCCCCTGCCCGATACTATTACTGCCGGATTCTCTCCTACAACCATCTCCGTTAACATTCTAGTAAGATTATAATTTCCGTAGCCTGAACGGGAATACGCTGACTTTGATTCTATTACAATTTCTCCCCTTGGGTCTTTAGCTATCTTAGCCAACTCTTCGTCTGTATATCTACTTGCTAAAGGCTCTAAATTAAGAGTATATTCAAATGTTGAAGGCATTAAAACAATTTTACCACTAAGAGTCCCTTTATATTTTGCAATATCCTCCTCATTTTTAACATCTAATGCAATAATTTGGCCTGCTACAAGGCCATTAGTGCTTCCACTCCACGCTTTTGGAATACCGTAAAAATTACAATAATATGGAGCTGTCATTGCGGCATACGTTTTAAGATTATCCCATCCTCCCTTAGCAAAATTAGAAGCCTCTTCCACTCTCACATTAGTTAAACCTAAATCTTTAAGCTTTTTAACAGCAAGATCTTCTGCCCTTGTCATAAGCTTAGAGCCTGGCAAGCGCGGTCCCATAAGATCTGTATTATATTGCATAAATTCATCCATATGAGAATTTACAAGAGCCTCTTTTTTAACTTTGTAGGCAATATCCTCGCCTAATGATTTTTGGGCGTGTACAGGGCACGCTAGTAACATAACTAATGCTACCGATAATAGTATTTTCATTTTTTAGGTATTAAATTATTTATATAATATACGTTCTCTGTAAGAACGGACGAATTTAGTAAAAAAAACAAAACGACATACTCAGAAACTGTTTAAATTTAGAAATTAAATTCCATGCTTACATTTAATAAATTTCTATTACTCTTTGCCAATTCAATAAATTTATTAAGTTTACTATACAAATAGCTAAATTCAAGAGATATAACCTGTCCTTTCTGCTTATTTATAATGTGTGAATAATTTACTCCGCATCCTATTCTATAGCTATTTGATACTTTATATGCATAATCATGATATAATAATTCCTTATTTAATTTAATAGCCCCGGTTGTAATAGGGTTGCTTTCTACTAACGGAACGCCACTACCCATTGAAAATCCACCGCAAACATTTAGTTTTACTATGTTAAGCCCAAAAAGAAAATTCTTATTTACGCTTGCATAATAATTGGAGACTTTATAATTTTGCGAATACTCAGCCGGAAATATTTTCTCTTTTTTATTAGATTTTGTATAATTATAACCTACTGTAAAATCAACTTTTGACAAATAATCATTCTCTTTTATAAAGCCATTATATTCAATTCCAAACTTTTGTATTTGCGACATATATCTTAATACAGATCCATACTCATAATATTCCCACATGTTGTTTTCGTTTGGTATCTGTTCATAATTATTAACTATGCCGTACGACAGTTCCTCATAACTTAAATATTTTATTTTTAATAAATTTTCCATACAGTTAAAAGAATATTTAAACTCTCCACTATAATTATAATTAAGTGTTTCTACTTTAGCATATCTCTTTTTAAGCATATTATCTTCAAAATCATCCTCTTTTCCCCTCTCAACAATAAAATTATTATAAAAAGAAAAATTACCTAATTTAAGTTGAAACTGCAAACTGCCACCCATAATGTCTTTCTCGTATCTTCGCTCGGTAATAGTAGCCAATGTTATTGGGGAAATAGAATACATAAATAATCCCTCCATATAACATAGGTACTTGCCTGTAATATCTCCAAAGTAGTCGTATTTAACTTGCTCTGCATTATGCTCATAAGACAAATTAGCTCCAATATTAATATATTTAGTTGTAAAGTTTATTCCGGGTGAAATATATAAATTAGAAAAATCATTTTTATTTCTTCCATCATTTTTTTTTGCTAATGTAGCTGTCTTATAATTAAATGTTGCCCCTGCCGAAAATAGTTGAGAAAATTTGTATGCAGCTTTTGCATTAATAATATACGCCTCTCTGGTACTTTTACCCGGTATACTATCAAGAATAGGATTAATATTTGTGTTTGTATAAGCAGTTCCCGCCCATGCCATATTATTTTTTATTGTATAGTCGTAATTAAAACTGCCATAAAAATAAAAGTTGTTTATTCTTGTATATGATTTTGTTGCAAGGCCAAAATTGTTTATCTCTTTAGCTTCATTATAATTTCTGTAATCTCCGTTTATATTTTTAAAGTATGCGCCCACAGTTGAAAAACTGTTTTCAATAGTATTATAGATTAACCCCGTTCCATTTAAAGATGTTAGCCATGGTGTCTTATCCTCAATTCTTTTAAAAGAGTAATAGCTTTTAGTAGCTATTCCCTGCGCATTTAGCTCTACTGCATATAGGCATAGAATTATAATATATATTATGTATCTTTTATTCATGCTTAATAACTTCAAAATCGTTTGTAGAATTATTTGTGTCAACATATATAATAATTTCCCCTTTAACTGCTAAAATATTGTCTATTTTTCTAACTATTTTCTCCCCTTTTCCCATTCCACTTGTTATAGCAAAGCCATTATCAATTTCCGATCTAAAGCGTTTTGAATCTGAATTTGACTTAAAACACTCTACCCCATCTAATATAAGGTTTTTGTCTACAAAGAGGCAATCATTATTTCTGTTAGCAGGATTTTTAGGATTAGTTTTTAGATTATCATAAATATAGTCTTTAATATTTTTTCCACCTAAAGTAAAGATAACTAAACCGGGACTTACAACCGAAATGGGAAAGCCGGTAGACGATCCTGCTCTCCAAATAAGGTCTAATGTTTTAACTCCGGCCATAGGAGCACTTTGCATTGTAGTTATTCCTTGTGCATACAGTGCAAAATAGCCCGGCTTACCTAAATTTACTGAGGCCGGAACTGCTATGCTATGATCTATTGCGTTTACACAACACACAACCTCTTTTCCAGGCTCTAGCGGTATAGATGTGCCATTACCGTTAAACATCCACACCATAATACCGCATGGAATTGAATCTCTTAACTCTGTTGTGCCCGGCTTTACCCAATCTGATACTCTGCCGTTTGATGGTGCGTTTAAAGGATTAATAATTCCAATACATATAGAATCTAAATATGCTGTATAATTAGAGTTATTATAGAGGATAAAATACTGATCTTTAGTATATGATTTATTTATCTTTTCGTTCCAACATCCGCCATAATATATCTCTTTTATAATAATCTGTCCTGTTTTTGAATATGTGAGTTTAAGGGTACCGGTTATAATTTTAGGATCACTTGGTGTTACCCTTATCTGTTGAGTTGTGCCATTGTAAATATCTATTGCACCAACTTTTCTTATCTGCATTTGAGTTGTTGCAACATAGGTTCCATATGCAACCTCTACTGTTGCAATTCCATCTGAATTAGTTATGGCAGAGTATTGTAATCCGGTTAAGAAATCTGTTAGCTGTATAGTCATACCTTCCACAGATTTATTATGCCCTTGCGGCATCTCTACTTTAATCTTTATTGTAGAACTAATAGCATCCTTACTAAAATCATCATTTTTTAACTCTTTAAGGCAAGATGTTAAAAGACACAGAATAAATATAAAATATATTATATTATGTTTCATCTATTTAATTTTTAGAGTGTTAATCTTAATTCTGCACCAAAATAAATATCAGTATTTTTTCTAACTCCTTGTACATTAGGTCTGGCACTGTCTACCATAATAGGCTTTGAATTAGTAAAATTATTAGCATAAAAAGAAATGGTTGCAAGTTTACCTATCTCTTTTGTAACACGTATATTTGCCATAAAATATGGCTTATATGATTCTACAGCATAATAATATGGCAAATGAGTTGTTAACCTCATTTGAGATAATCTTAGCCTAAGATCTTTATCTGTTGTTGTATTATAATTTGTAAATGGTTTTGTGTTTCCATTAAAATCTACGTAAGCAATTGGATTGCGATATAACTGTCCATCAACCGTATATATATTGTCTGCATTATAATCATTGTACCCTTTTTCCATCCAAATACATTGCGTTGTAAGAGATACAACCATCCTAATTTTTGGAATATTTGTAACTAGGCTTATATTTGTTGATAGCCGCTCGCGTATATTAGCCGAACTTAAAGAACTACAATCTCCGGTAAAAATTGAAACATACGGAAATTCATTTTGCTGATTAACAGGATCTACTCCACCAACGTAAAAAGTAGAAGTGCCCCCAATAGAATTTTTTGTTTTTATGTATGCACCATTTACAATAATGGATGTATTTACCGGCTTTATCTTTCCAAAATTTAGTTCATACTCAATTCCCCATTTAGATTGTTCGGCTCTACTATCGGGAGTTAAATATTTAATAAATTCATTAACCATTCTATACCGAGCCTCAACATATTCGCCTGTTTTATCTTTAATCCATACTTTTTCATCCTCAAATTTAGGTGCGGAATTTTGGTCTGTAACACTATTGTATTTTTTTAGTATTTCTCTTTTAATATTGTAATTTTGTGATACTCCGTCCTTTAAGTGCTCATTAAAATAAGTTATTCCAATATCAACTCCGCCAATATTTAAGTCTGCCCCAAACTCAATACTTCTATTTTTTGCGGTAGCAATATTATAATTTAGTTTATTTGGAAGAATTGTTGTATTTATAATTGCCAAAGATTCGCCTAAATTATTGCTATTATACAAAAACGTCTCCTTATCCAAATATATTTCTCCAGGGTAAAGAAGTGATATTGAAGGGAGTTTCTGCATTATACCCCAACCTCCTCTTAAGGCAAAATTTTTTATAAAATCTTTCCCCATCCCTTTTATAATGGTGTATTTTACATTTAATCTTGGATCAAACACCGGATTATATGAATATCCTTTTATCATCATTTTAGTAAAACGGACACCTGCACTAAATTCTAGTGATGTTTTTGAAATAGGAATTAAAATTTTCTCCTCTAAAAAAGCGGAAAAGCTATTCATAAAAGGGGTATCGCTGTATTTTCGCTCTCTAAAATATTGAGGCTGCATCCCCTCATAATATATTCCATCGCCACAATTGCCCTTACTATTCCACTCAAAACCTAATATAGTTTTAAAAAGAGTTCCATCCCATTTTTTATTAAGATTTCCCGATAGTTTTGCATTAACATAAACCGGCACATCCTCAATTCTTTCATCTCTAATAACATTTTGACTAGTAAAATAGCCTACCCCCAATCCCTCTTTAAGAGTATTGGTAGTAGGAAGAATATTTGCAGTATTTACCAAATAATCTCTAGTTGTATTATAGGCATAACTTGCAGATACATTATAAGTTAATGTAGAAATCCATGCTGCATTTATCATCCAATTACCATATAACGATAACATTATATTTTTATCCCTTACTTTTGTAAAATCATCCTTTGATACATCAGAATCATATTTTATACTATTTGCAATAAAACTTCCGGCAAGCCTTGCATTAAATCTAAATGGCCTTAATTTATTATTAAAAGTATTTGAATATGTAAGTCCAACGTTAGCCCTATCAAAAGTTTTTACAGGAGAACGCAAATCGTTTGTAGCGCGGGCATAGTCAAAATCTATGTTTACATACCCTCCATTTTTAGTGAGCCGTAATCCTTTATTTGCGGAAACTGCTTTTAACTTTGGATCTACTTTTATCCGTATCTCATAAGGGGTTCTTCCTGCTTTTGTTGTAACCATAATAGTCCCGGATGAAATATCACCATACTCGGCAGAGACAACACCTTTTAAAATTTGTATAGACTCTATATTATCTGTCGAATAATTTCTAAAATCCATAATGCCTCCACCCATACTTGCATCACTAGAAATTTGAGAGCCATTTATTATAAAGCCAACACCTCTAGCATTATTATCGCTTTTATCATCAGAAATAGTTCTAATTTTTATATTATTTGGTACTAAAAGGTTTGTATTTGTAATTATCCCTCCCGGTAGCAATTGCATAACATCTGCAATGCTAGATGCCTGCACATGCTCTATTGCCTTTTTATCTATTTTGTTTGAAGAGTTAATTGTTCCTCCCCTCTCAGCTGTAACAACTACTTTATTAATAGTAAGATTATCGGGAAGCATTTGAATTTTTAATGATGCAACATTATTAGCAATAGTTACCGGTATTTTATAATAAACGTACCCCAAAGCAGATGATTGTAGCGTGTAGTTACCTTTAAAAACACCCCCTATTTTAAAATGTCCCTTTTCATTTGTAAATCCCCACTGATTTATCTCAATTAACACTATTTGTGCAAATGGAATAGGCACGCCGGTCTCCTTTGAGACAACAGTCCCCTCTATAGTAAAAACTTTATTCTTTTGAGCAAAAGAGATAGATATAATACAGCCCAAAAACAGAGCTGATAGGAGTAATTTCTTCATATTTTAGATTAAATTCACCTACAAATATACTTTTTAGTAATTTGTAATTGAAAAATATTTAACTTTAGGAAATTTTTTGCTTAATATGTCACAGAATAACTTAGACCAACAAAAAAACATCTCACGCCGTAAAGCTCTTAAATATATAGGATTGGGCGTTATTGGTGCCGCTGGCGCCTTTGGAATTGTAAAAAGCGGACTTTTTACAAATGTTAAAAAAGAAGCTGAAAACGGAACCTTAAAAATGGCAACTCGCCTAGATAAAGGGGCAAATACAAACATATCACTATTAGGATTTGGTTGCATGAGATTTCCAACTTACGAAGTTGAAAATGCAGATGGAAAAAAGGAAAAGCTAATAGATATGGCAAAATCGGAAAAACTTGTAGATTATGCTTATGCTCATGGAATAAATTACTACGATACAGCCTATAATTACCACAAAACAAAATCGGGAGCTGCTATAGGAACACTTCTAAAAAAATACCCTCGCCAGAGTTTTTATCTTGCCAATAAAATGCCTACATGGCTAGTCACAGATAATGCCAAGGCTAAAGAACTATTTCAAGAACAATTGGATAAATGCCAAGTTGAATATTTTGATTATTATCTTCTACATTCTTTGGGCGACCAAGAATCGTACGATAAAGTTTACGAAGAATACGGTGTTTATCAATATTTATTAGAAGAAAAAGCAAAAGGAAGAATAAAAAGATTAGGTTTCTCATTTCATGGAGACAATGCACTTTTTGATTATCTTTTAGCAAAGCATAATTGGGATTTTGTACAATTACAAATAAACTACATAGATTGGGAAGAACAAGATGCTAAATATCTTTATGGCGAACTCGAAAAAAGGAATATTCCATGTATAATAATGGAGCCTCTAAAAGGGGGGATGTTGGCTAGCCTAAATGCCGATGCCGATGCTATTTTAAAAGAGATTGAACCAGATAATACAATTGCCTCTTGGGCCTTTAGATACGCAGGGTCACTTCCCGGTGTTATAACCGTTCTTAGCGGTATGACCGAAATGGAGCATCTTGTAGACAATGTAAAAACGTTTTCAAACTTTAAGCCCTTATCCGATAGCGACCGTACTGCCCTTGCTAAAGCAATTGAGGCCTTTCTTAAATTTAAACAAATTGGATGTACGGCCTGCAAATATTGCATGCCATGTAAATATGGCGTAGATATTCCTGCCGTCTTTGCCGCATATAATAAATGCGTAACCGACAGTAATATACCCGATATGTCCGGTCCTAGAGATGCTTCATTTAATAGAAAAAAACGGGCGTTTATAGCTACATACAATAACATGGTACCTAATGGCTCTAGAGCCGAAAAATGTATCTCTTGCGGAAAGTGCGCCACAATTTGCCCTCAAAAGTTAGATATCCCGGGCGAAATGAAGCGTATAAAAGAAATGGTTGCAGAATTAGAAAAATAGAAGTGCATTTTTCTTACTCCTAAATTACAAAACATGAACCACCACCTATATAAAAGACGGCTGATTTTTATGTTGCTATTGCTAGTTGTAATCTCTATTACAGCAGTAATAGCTATGCAACGTGTAGAAAAAATAGTATCAGGAGGTCAAATAGACGATTCTTACCCCAATGTAATTACACCGCTTAACCATTTGCTAGATAATAGCATGAGTTCTTTTGAGCAAACTCAAAGATTTGATAACGATATTCGCCGTTTCATGCGCCAATGGGGTATAAAAGGTGGCTCGTTTGCTTTAATGTATAAGGACAGTCTTATATACGCCAAAGGATACGGATACGCTAACATAAAAGACAGCATAGAATGCAATGTTAATCATCTATTTAGGCTAGCTTCTGTATCTAAACTCATTACAGCTGTAACAATAATGCATTTATGTGAGAAAAACCTTATCTCAATAAATAGCAACGTATTTGGGGAGCAAGGAGTTTTAAATGATTCTATATTTTTAAATATTCCCGATAAAAACGTAAAAAAGATAACCATAGATAATTTACTAAGACACACCGGAGGTTTCTCAAACCCTATAGGCGACCCTGCTTTTAATATGGATGCAGTTGCCAGAGTTCTAAAAAAGCCTCTACCCCTTACTGTTAACGACATGGTTATATATGCGGCACGCAATAGATTAAGAGCAACTCCCGGGAGTTATTTTAACTACTCAAATCTTGGATATATTGTTCTTTCAAAAGTTATAGAAAAAGTGACAGGAATAGAATATGAAAAATATGTAAAAGATTCTATTCTTGCCCCTATTGGATGTTATGATATGTATCTTGGGAAAAATTTTAGCAATAATCGTAAAGAAAATGAAGTTGCATATTACGAGGTAAAAGAAGCAGAGCCTGTAGCAGCATTTGATGGAAGTGGTAAAATGACACTTAAAAGTAATGGCGGAAATGATGTAACAAGGCTATGTGGAGCAGGTGGTTGGATTGCATCGCCGGTAGAATTACTCCGTTTTGTAGCATCTATAAATAATGACCCGGGAAAAAAAGATATATTGTCTAAGCAAACAATAAATTTAATGACTGAGTTCTCAAAAGAGCGCAAACCTATAGGATGGGCTAGTGTAACTAAAGACGAATGGTTTAGAAGTGGATCTATGGCCGGCACAAGCGCCCTTATAAAACGGCAAAAAAACGGTTATACATGGATATTTATCTCAAATAGCTCTTCTTGGAATGGGCCACGTCTTACAAAGTTTATGAGTACATCTATTTCACAAGCACTATTACGCGTAAATGAGTGGCCAAAGCGCGATTTATTTTATGAACCTTATAGGTAAATCTAAAGGTTCATTATTAAAATTATCAATTTTTGTTCGTCCTATTTTAGGACCGGGAATAAGTGGACTATAATTTAACACGTGGCGCATTCTATTGTGTTGATTTTTTGTAAACGTGTTGAGATAACCATATTCATAATCCATTATATTATCAGAAATAAATACATTGCCATAACAATCTGTCCTTTGTAAAAATTCATTAATATTACAACCAACAAAGTTTTCTTTTATTGCTTTTACATATTCAGATCTTATATAACATGGAGTATCGGCACAATAATCGGAATCTTTATGTGAATTAAAGTTATCCCTTTCGTCTAAAAAGACATGAAAAAGCCCAATATAATGGCCAAGCTCGTGAGCCATAGTTGTTTCGGAATCTAATGACTTATATTTAGCATCCTGTTTTTCTCTGTAGATATAAGCATTGTTTAATGATATACAGTATGGATATTTTAAGTTTGAGTATTTAGGTGTAAAATTTAAACTACTAAGCCCGTCCAAAGGATTAGAATCTAATGTGTATGGCATGTGGGAAATACCTAATAAAGTATTATTACTAAATGTGTAAACAAGAACATTTACATATGCATCTACATTCCATATAAGATTTCTATTTGTAACACTATTCCCCGACATAAGTGCTATTGCATCAATTACAGAATTTTCAACTTTTACTCTATTAACCCCGGGTTCTTTAAGGATATTTCCCTGCGGATCTTTTTTAGCCGCTACAAGTTGAACTTCTATGTTCATATCTCTATAATACTTATTGCATCCTTCAATAATTTTAGCTATTCTTCCTTGCATAACATACTCATTGGGATTAGCCATATTATTATACAATATATGAAAAACTACAGGAAGATTATAAACGTATTTTTCTTGTACAATAGTTAATAACTTTACAACACCATTATAGGATAATGTAAGATTTGCCACCCTTCTCACATCATTATTAAAAGTAAGTGTAAGCAATATAGAATTTAGTCCCCTACGTGGAGTACACCATTGTGCATCACTAGAAACAATCCAGTCACAATTACTTTGCAAGTCTATTGTAAACGTAGTAATATCACCTGCTATATTAAATTCTGTTTGAGAGATTTCAAAGAAAGGAGTACCTAATTTTTTGCATCCGCAAAAAATAATAACCAACCATAGAGCAAATAAAACACGTAATTTCATTCATTAGTAATTAACATCCTTATACACCTATTTTCACAAATATAATATTTTTAATTAATTAGATAAATTTATTTTTGTACATTTGGGGCAAAATTCAGAAATATTTTTATGAAAAAGACTAAACTTACAATTATTGCCTTTGCAATCTGTAGCCTGTTCGCCTCATGTATACAAAAGGAGGAGCCTAATTCAGAAGCAGATATTATAACTTGCATTCTGCCACAAGAGATACTTAAAGCCGATCCTTTAATAGAAAATGAGTCCATTATGATAATGGTAAATAAAGGAACTAATCTAACAGCAGTGGCTCCACAATTTACATTAACTAAAGGGGCAACAATTGATCCGGCCAGTGGAACAACTAGAAATTTTCTTTCTCCTCAAAAATACACAGTTACATCTCAAGATGGAGAATGGACAAAAGAATATGTTGTATCATTTGTTGATGCCGATTTAAGCACTCAATATCATTTTGAAGATACAATTAAAAGAGTAAAATATTATATTTTTGCAGAGAAAGATGAAAAAACGAATAAAGTAATAATGGAGTGGGCTAGTGGAAACGGGGGATTTGCAATTACAGGTGCCGGAAAAACTGATAAAGATTATCCCACTATTCAATCGGATAGAGGTCTTAGAGGCAAATGTGCAGAACTTGTAACAAGGAGTACAGGTAGCTTTGGTAGTATGGTTGGAATGCCTATTGCTGCAGGCAATTTATTTATAGGGAAGTTTGACGTAGCAAGTGCACTTCAAAACCCACTTAAAGCAACAAAATTAGGGTTGCCGTTTAGTAATGTTCCAACATATCTAATAGGATATTATAAATACAAGGCAGGAGAGCAATATACCGAAAAAGGAGAAGTAGTGCCCAATAAAAAAGACATTTGCGATATTTTTGCTGTCTTTTATGAAACCGATGAAAGCACTCCAATACTAGACGGTACAAATAAATTTACTCACCCAAATGTATTCTCAATTGCCCGTATTGTTGAGCCCCAAGAAAGTAACGATTGGATAAGATTTAAACTTCCATTTATAACACAACCTGGCAAGACAATAAATATAGAGAAGCTTAAAGCCGGAAAATATAATATTGCTATAATTTTTTCTTCTAGTATTAGTGGAGATAAATTTTATGGTGCTGTAGGAAGTACCTTATTTATTGATGAGGTAGAATTACTTTATAATACAATAGATTAACTAACTATAACTTAATTAACATGAAAAAAAACAAGCTATATATATTATATATAATATGCACAATATCAATACTATCAATTCCTTATTTATCGTATGCTCAAGAAGAAAGAAGTGAGAGTATATTACGACAGTATTTAACAGGATTAGAGTATCAAGTAAAAGCAGGATTTAACATTGGAGGAACTGCACCACTTCCTTTGCCCCCCCAGATTAGATCTATAAATAGTTATAGTCCTAATATTGCCATAGCTATTTCGGGTGAGGTTACAAAATGGCTTGGCGAAAAAAAGAAATTTGGTATAGCCGTAGCGCTTAAACTAGAGAATAAATCTATGAGTACAAATGCTACAACTAAAAATTACGGAATGGAGATAGTTGGTGAGGGTGGTGAATTGGTAAGCGGAAGATGGACAGGAGATGTTAAAACAAAAGTTCGTAATTCCTATCTTAGCCTCCCAATAATGGCAACATGCCGGTTAAGTAACAGATGGAGTATGAAATTAGGTCCTTATATATCATACCTTATTGATGGGGAATTCTCGGGGTACGTATCAAACGGATATCTTAGAGAAGGAACTCCTACAGGAGAAAAAGTTGAGTTTACAGGGGAAAAATCTGCCTCATACGATTTTTCAAAAAATTTAAGAAAGTTCCAATGGGGTGCACAATTAGGAGCCGAATGGAAAGCGTTTAAGCACCTTAATGTTTACGGAGATTTAACATGGGGATTAAATAATATTTTTAAGAAAGATTTTACAACTATATCATTTGCAATGTACCCTATATATTTAAACGTGGGATTTGGATATATGTTCTAAAATTTAATCATTTTTATAAATTAATAAACACAGAAAAATGAAAAAATTATTGTTTGTTTTACTATTAGTAATGCCACTTTGTATACTTGCCCAAAATAAGAATAAGGACAAGAATGAAGATGTGGATATAAGCAAATATCTATCGGGAGCCGTGCCTGTAATAGATGGAAAAGTTGTTTTTTCAAATGATATTAATGCGCCCGGATTATCTAAAAATCAGGTATATGAAGTAGCTTTAGAGTGGCTTACCAACACATTACAAGAGAATAAAAACAAGAGCGGAATAATTTACAAGGATGTAAATAAGGGAGTAGTTGCAGGATCTGGCGAGCAATACTTAGTTTTTAAATCAAATGCTTTTTCGCTAGATAGAACTATAGTTAACTACCGTATAATATTAACTGCATTAGATAACAAATGCAATATAAGTATGGAAGGGATAAGATATTTGTATAATGGAGCGCAAAAGAGTGTTCCCGATAGATATTCTGCCGAGGAATGGATTACCGACGAGGTTACAATTAATAAAGCCGGAACAAAATTATATCCAATATCCGGTAAATTTCGTATTAAAACAGTTGATTTGGCAAACGACCTTACCACAAGTCTTAGACAAGATTTAGAAGCATTAATTGTTAAAACAGCAGGGACAAAAACAATTCAGCAAACACAAATACCGGTACAAGCAACATCAGTAACTGCAACACCTATAACTGCAACATCCATAACTGCAACACCTATAACTGCAACATCCATACAAGCACAACAAATTCCGGCTACTTCTATGCAGCAACCAACAACAACAGTTGCTGGAACTATGGAGGGGTATAAAAATATTGCTCCCGATAAAATACCGGGCAATATAATAAAATTATTGTCAGAAGACTGGATGTTAATTACAGCTGGCAATAGCACTAAATTTAACACCATGACAGCTAGTTGGGGAGGATTAGGAGTATTATATAACAAGCCTATTGCAATATGCTTTATAAACCCAACAAGATACACATATCAAATAATGGAGACAGGCGATACATATACTCTAACATTTTATACAGAAACCTATAGAGAGGCTTTAAATTACTGTGGCTCAGTATCTGGTAGAGACACCGATAAAATAAAAGGCTCTGGATTAACACCTATTACAACTCCTAATGGGAGCAAGGCTTTCTCTCAGGCATGGATGATTATAGAGTGTCGCAAACTAGTTTCTCAATCTATAAGCCTAGATGCAATTAATAGCGCTGTTGAAAAAGAGAAAAGAGGATTACAACCAATGCATAAGATGTATATAGGAGAGATATTAAACGTATGGGTTAAGTAAATGATTAGGTAAATAAGGGGGGGCTAAACTATTTAGCTTATTAACTTTTAGTCTAACCTCTCCCTTTACTTTATATTTTCTTATTCTGCCAATTTGCTCTCTTAAGATAAATATAACTTCCTGCAAAAAGCGGTAAATAGTAAATAATTTCTGTGCCAAAACATATTTCTATAGGAGCTTGGAGTATTAAACCAACAACAAAAATATATGTTATATAAACAATTAAGGTAATAATTTCTATGATAAGGACAGCTCGTGTGTTTCCTGTTCCCGATATTCCATTAAAATAAACATTAGAAACAGAAGCAATTAACATTGCAATAGCAATTACATAAATAGAATTTACCGATTCATTTATTAACGCTTGCTCATTAGTGTAAATAGAGAGAATTGCTTGTGGAAATAAAAACGTTACAATAGTGCACAGCAACATTATTCCAAAAGAAAGTTTTGCCACTTTCTTTATTATTCCAAGTACATGCTGTATCCCTCCCGCACCTATAGCATTACTCACTAGTGTATTTACAGAAGTAGCTAAAGAATTTACAGGAATAAGCATAACTATATATACGCTCCTAACTATGTTTGCAATTGCAAGTTGTCGTTGTCCCAAACGTTCTACAGCAACAAAGAAGAGAAACCAAGTTCCCATTGCCAAAAAATATTGCAACATGGTAAAACACGATATACTAAGTATTTGCTTTAATAATTTAGGGTTAAAACTACACCAACGATTTAGCCCATATTTTCTAAAATCTACCGCAATATAGGTGTAAATAAGAAAGAATACAATTGAAGAAGCCTCTGCAATAACAGATGCTATAGCTGCCCCTCTTATCCCCATTTTAGGAAAACCAAACTCACCAAAAATTAGTACGTAATCTAATATTACATTTGTTAATGCCATTACTATTGCATTTATAGTAAGCACTTTAGTACGAGTTATCCCTATATAAAACGCTCTAAACATTACATTTATAAAGGAAAAAAAGAAACCGTAAATACGCCAGTTTAAGAACTCCATTGTGGCATTAAGTATTTTATCAGAAGAAATAAGTACTCCCATTATTTGTGGAGCAAACACTTTTGATATGCCAACAAATAAAAGAGCTATTACCATTAAGAACGTAATGCTTTGCATCATTACAGGTCCAACTTCCAAAAAACGCCCTTCACCATTTCTTCTAGCAATAACTATCTGCGACCCAATACTAAAGCCAAACGCTATTGTAAAAATACTAATGTAAAATAGGCCTCCCATACCTGCTGCCCCAAGTTCAACCTCACCAACATGCCCCAAAAAAGCCGTATCGGTAACATTAATTATATTTTGCGCAAGTAAACTTAATAAGATTGGATAACTAATATTCCATATCTGTTTATTTGAATACATAAAAAGAATTTAATAACATAGTGTATTTACATATACTAAAAATAAATTAAACCAATTTCTTATATTCTGTAGCCTGTTTCTTTATAAACTCTGTATCATCAAAATAATTAATTTTCATAGCTTTTTTTACCTCTTCCAAAGTTGTTGCGGCAACGCCTTCTGCAACTTTGCTTCCCTCCTTAAGCATATCATAAATGTCCTCTATGTGCTGTTCAAAGTATTTACGACGCTCCCTTATAGGAGTTAGTTCCTCTTGTACAATAGCTTCTAAAAATCTTTTAACTTTTACATCTCCTAATCCACCTCTTTGATAATGCGCCTTAAGTTCATCTAAATTGGGATATTCAGGAAGAAATTTAGCAAAATGCTCAGGCTTACAAAAAGCGTCTAAATAGGTAAATACAGTATTCCCCTCTAATTTACCGGGATCTGATACTTTTAAATGATTAGGATCTGTAAACATTGCCATTATCTTTTTCTTAACATCCTCTGCCGAGTCTGAAAGATAAATACAGTTTCCTAATGATTTACTCATTTTAGCTTTTCCATCTGTCCCCGGTAAGCGTAAACAAGCTTCATTACTAGGAAGCATAATCTCTGGCTCAACTAGTACATTATTGTATGTGCTATTAAATTTACGCACAATTTCATTTGTTTGCTCTAGCATTGGCTTTTGATCTTCTCCTACAGGAACATGTGTAGCCTTAAATGCAGTAATATCGGAGGCCTGACTTATAGGATAAGTAAAAAATCCTACAGGAATACTTGTCTCAAAATTTCTCATTTGAATCTCACTTTTTACTGTAGGATTCCTTTGTAAACGCGAAACTGTTACAAGGTTCATATAATAAAAGGTTAGTTCACAAAGCTGTGGTATCATAGACTGAATAAATATTGTAGTCTTTTTAGGATCAATCCCACACGAAAGGTAATCTAATGCTACTTCAATTATATTTTGTTTTACTTTATCGGGATTATCAGAATTATCAGTTAATGCCTGCGCATCTGCTATCATAATAAATATTTTATCAAATTCTCCCGAATTTTGCAATTCAACCCTACGTCTTAAAGAGCCAACATAATGCCCTAAATGTAACTTTCCTGTTGGCCTATCGCCCGTAAGTATAATTTTTTCCATAATTATATTATATCTTTTTTTGTATTAAAAGTATTAGAAACTTATTATTAAAATATTCTCTTTAGTTTATTTGGGCGCCATTATCTACAACCTGTGCCGGAGTAACAAATTTCATATTTCCACTTTCATCTTTAGCCATAAGAATCATCCCCTTAGACTCTATTCCCTTTATTTTGCGAGGAGCAAGATTTGCCAAAATACATATTTGTTTACCAACCATTTCTTGAGGTGTATAGTGTTCTGCTATTCCCGATACAATTGTTCTCTTATCTATACCGGTATCAATTGTCAATTGAAGTAATTTATCCGTTTTAGGAACTTTTACAGCCTCTAAAACAGTAGCGGTCCTTATATCCATTTTAGCAAATTCATCAAATGTACACTCCTCTTTTTGAGGAACAACTACAGGGGCTTTAGCAGTAGTTGCAACCGCCGCTTCGTTAGCTGCCTTTGTTGCATTTAATTTTGCAATTTGAGCTTCAATAGCCTCATCTTCAACTTTTGCAAAAAGTAATTGCGCTGCATTGAGTTGATGTCCATTCAATAATATATCTGCTCGGCCAAACTCTTCCCAATTTACCCCCGTAATATTAAGCATATCTCTTAATTTCTTTGAAGAAAAAGGCAAAAAAGGCTCAAAAGCTATTGATAGATTTGCACATATTTGTAATGAAACGTTAAGGATAGTTGCTACTCGCTCCATGTCTGTTTTAGCAATTTTCCAAGGTTCTGTTTCTGTTAGATATTTGTTTCCCAAACGGGCCAAATTCATTGCATCTTTAAGTGCCTCCCTAAATTTATATGTACTTAAATTAGTCTCTAATGAGGCTTTAATAATAGGAATTTGTGCAAGCGCCTCTTTATCTACATTAAGTAAATTATTTGACACAGGAATCTTTCCTCCAAAATATTTATGTGTAAGAACAACCGACCGGTTTACAAAGTTACCATATATGGCAACTAGTTCACTATTATTACGCTGTTGAAAATCCTTCCAAGTAAAATCATTATCCTTTGTCTCAGGGGCATTTGCGCAAAGAACATATCTTAGTACATCTTGTTGCCCGGGAAATTCTTGTAAATATTCATGCAACCATACAGCCCAATTACGGGATGTGGAAATTTTATTTCCCTCTAAGTTAAGGAATTCATTTGCAGGAACATTCTCGGGTAAAATAAAACCATCTCCATAAGCTTTGAGCATGCACGGAAATACAATGCAGTGAAATACAATATTATCTTTACCTATAAAGTGTACCATTTTGGTATCGTCGCTTTTCCACCATTTCTCCCACTCATCGCCCAATAATTCTATTGTATTTGAAATATATCCAATAGGAGCATCAAACCACACATATAAAACTTTTCCCTCTGCCCCTTTAACAGGAACAGGCACTCCCCAATCTAAATCACGACTTACCGCACGGGGCTGTAAACCACCGTCTAACCAAGATTTACACTGTCCGTAAACATTTGTTTTCCACTCTTTATGTCCATCTAAAATCCACTCTCTAAGCCATTCTTCGTATTTGTCTAATGGTAAATACCAATGTTTTGTAGCTTTTTTTATAGGCTCACTTCCACTAATTGCAGAGCGTGGATTTATAAGCTCCTCGGGACTTAATGTACTTCCGCATTTTTCGCACTGATCGCCATAAGCCCCCTCTGCCCCACATTTAGGACATGTACCTGTAATATATCTATCGGCTAGAAAAGTATTAGCCTCGGTATCAAAATATTGTTCACTCTCTTTTTCTATGAATTTTCCGTCGTTATAGAGTTTTTCAAAAAATGCTGCTGCTGTTTTATGGTGTATTTTTGAAGTGGTTCTAGAATAAATATCAAAGCTTATCCCAAATTGCTCAAAAGAGTCTTTTATTATAGTATGATATTTATCTACAACATCTTGCGGAGAGCATTTTAATTGTTTTGCCTTAATTGTAATAGGCACCCCATGCTCATCGGAGCCACAAATAAATTTTACATCTTCCCCTTTTAATCTCAAATATCTGGCATAAATATCGGCAGGAACATACACTCCTGCAAGGTGACCGATATGAACAGCCCCGTTTGCATACGGAAGGGCCGAGGTAATTAAATGCCTTTTAAAGTCTTTTCCCATTGTATCTCTTTTTTCTTATAATTTATTTCTTATATCTTATTTTTATTCTTTATTTATTTCTAAAAAGTTATTCTATTAAGTTCTTTAGAAAACACATTTCTAACCTGCATAAGAGTATTAAGTTGGCCTATTAGCTCATTCATTAGCTGGCTATTATCTTCTTTCTGAGCTTTCTGTAGCTCATCTGTAAGATTCATTGCTGCTTGCGCAGTAACTTTTGCTTTATAAAGTAATATAGCCTTTGGAACCGCTTTCCCCAATACATTTCTCTCGGGGATAAGTGATTTTGTAAATTTCCGTATAGTAATTGTATAAGGTTGCGCTAGCAAATCTACAACTATTTTTGAAATTGAAATATCTTGATGATTCATAAAATATCTAATTATTTTCTCCCCCTCATGTTCTTTTAGTCTATAATACTCATCAAAAATTCCTTTATAAATAAGATTTTGCAATTCCAAATCATCGTTTTGTAACTGTGTAAGTATGTATTGTGCAACTGTTTGCTCATCATCTTGCACAGCTCCATACACAAATTCTTCCTCTAAGTGAATAGGCAAGGGTCCAAATTTAAGCAAGTAATATAATATTTCTTTTTCGGCCTCCTCACAATATGTATTAACTACAAAACCGGGTACAGTAGGTTTAGTAATTGCGGTTCCCGATAAATCTCTTTCACTTCCTTGAGTGCTCCAGTTTAAATTACTCCCACTTTCTGCTTGCCCACCTATCAATCTTATTTTCCTCTCTTCCTCGCGCTGCTTAGAATAAAACGCATCACTTTGCCTCTTCTGTCTTATTTTCGCAACCTCCTGCGAAAGTAATTCAGCCCCAATATTTAGTCTTACACTAGTATCCTCAATATACACACTCCGCATTATTGCATCGGGAATAATTGCAATACTACCCACTATATCTCCTATAAGCCTTGCTCTTTGAATTGGATCTTTTTCTATGTCTTGGCTTAAAACTTTATATTTAAATTCTATAAAATCTTGTTCGTTTTCTTTAAGAAAATCCTTTACCTGCTCACAAGTATGCGTTTTTGCGAACGAGTCGGGATCATCTCCATTTGGAAAAAGAGCAACTTTAATCTCAAGTCCTTCCTCTAAAAGCATATCAATTCCTCTTAAAGATGCTTTTATCCCTGCCCAATCACCATCATAAAGGACTGTTACACTATTGGTAAATCTTTTTATAAGTTGTATTTGGCCTGTTGTAAGAGAAGTTCCACTACTTGCCACCACGTTTTCTATACCTGCCTGATGAAAAGAAATTACATCTGTATATCCTTCAACTAAATAACATTTTTGCTCTTTAGATATAGCCCCCTTGGCTTCATAAATTCCATAAAGCACTTTATTTTTTATATAAACCTCGCTCTCCGGCGAATTTATATATTTTGCAATCTCCTTATCTCCACGTAGTTTTCTCCCCCCAAAAGCAATTACCTTGCCACTTATGCTTCTAATAGGAAACATAACCCTCTCATGAAATCTATCAAAGAGTTCTCCGCTCTCTTCTCGCTCTATAGTAAGCCCAACCTCAACAAGATGCTCTTTTTTGTACCCGGCTCTTTGTGCTTGGTGAGTAAAAGCCCGCCTCTCATTAAGCGAGTATCCTAGCTGAAATTTTTTAATAATTTCGTCTGTAAAACCTCTCTCTTTAAAATAGCTTAATCCAACAGACTGCCCCTCTGGATTCTCCAATAATATTTTAGTGTAGTATTTTTGAGCAAAATCATTTACTATAAGTAAAGACTCGTGATGAAGTCTCTGTTGAACATCTTCTGCACTCTCCTCTTTTTCCTTAACATCAATTCCGTATTTATGTCCTAAATATTTAAGTGCCTCAACATAACTCATTTGCTCATGTTCCATAACAAAGCCAACAACGCTTCCGGCCTTACCACAACCAAAACATTTAAATACTCCTTTACTAGGCGACACCGAGAAACTTGGAGTTTTTTCATGATGAAATGGACAGCACGCAACATAATTTGCGCCCCTTTTCTTTAGGGTCACAAAATCACTTATTACCTCCTCTATTCTGGCTGAATCTAGGATCTTATCTATTGTTGCACGTTCTATCATTTTAGTTTTTTAATGAGTGACTATAAAGTCATCATATTCTACCAGTTTGCCTTAATATCTCAAGTTCTTCTTTATTATAAAGGATATTTTCTAGAAATGGTTGAAGACTTTCTCTAAATATATAAATAAATACAACTGCACTAATTACTACAATAACAGCAATTAATGTAATCCAAACCCATTTATTTATTTTAATTTTCTTCTTTATTTTCTTCTGCTCTTTTATTTTAACGTTCTCGGCAGCTACAATTGGTTCTATTTTTAGTTTTGGCTCTTCAGTAATTTTTGTAGACATATCCACAATTTCATACCCAGCATCTTTATCTTCTAAATCTACATTAGTATAATCTATAAGCGTATGCTTTTGCATAAGAGGATCTAACATTTTATCATCTACAATAGTATTAACATCTGCTTTAGCAATTGGCTGAATTTCTGTATTTAATATCTCATTTTGTTTACGTAAATTCTCTTCTTCTGCCTGTTTTTGGGTATCCTGCCATCCCTCCATAATATCCTCAAGAACTATATCGTCTATACTATTACTACTTATATCAATATTACTCTCTATATTAATGGGTTCTTCAACATTAATAGGTTCTTCAACAACATCACTATCTTTTATTGTAATTCCCTTATTTGCCAAATTACAATTATCTACTTTTAATACTGTTTGCTCAACATCTATATATGGTTCCTTTTTAATATTTAATACTTTATTGGCCCTGTCAACCAATTTTTCTGCCACTTTAACGTTTTGATACTCGTTGCCATCTTCCAGTTCTGGTTTTAAAGAAATTAATTCCAAAGGATAACTATCGGGAGCTATATTAAAATCATTAGCCACAGAAAAATGAAAAGTATATCCGTCACCAAAACTAATTGTACCAAATTTAGGGATTTCTACTTGCATATTTTCTATAAGTGTTGCCCTTATCCCTTTTACAAGCGATGACACTGCCGTTTTACCTTCCTCTATAGAGATTCCCTTCTTTTTTGCATAAGCATTGTCTAATAATCCATCATTTTTTATTTCTGATGTGCGAAAATACACCTTTTTGTTAGGCGGAGTAATTGTTTTTCCATCTAATAAAAATACCGATGAAATATCTTCCAGCACAAAAGTTCCCATTCCGGGGAGCGCAACTCTCTTGTTCTTAATCAATAGCTCTTGTAGTAAGGCCGACAAAAAGGTTAAATCCATATCTAATTAATGTTGTATGATATCTACAAAGTTAAAAAAAATTAATACTTTCCTTAAAAATATTTGCAAGATATTGAAAAATGTCCTACTTTTGTATCCGCTAAGCAAAACAACTGCTATAGCAATAAAGTTAAAAAATTCCTGAATAGCTCAGTTGGTTAGAGCATCTGACTGTTAATCAGAGGGTCCTAGGTTCAAGTCCTAGTTCAGGAGCAAAAAACAAAGCACTTACATTAATTTGCAGGTGCTTTTTTATTTTAGAGAGTCACATACATATAATTTATCTGCAGGCATTAATCCAAAAGAGGTAATTAATTGCTTAAATGGTATGCATCTTCCTTTAAAATAGCAACTCCAAATTCTGTTTTGTTAATTCTTAGTTCTACTTTTAAGCCACTTTTTTGGCAGATATTTTTAACAATAGTAAGACCTAATCCTGTGGCATCCTTTTCGTGTGAAGACTTAATAAAACGGCCAAAGAGATCTCCCTTAGGTAGAACATGATTATAGGTATTACTAATGTATAACTCTTTTTCGTTAACTACACAGCACAAATGTCCCCCTATAATATTATATCTAATAGCATTTGATAAAATATTCATAATAAGCCTATTAGCTAACATTAAATTCATCTGCACCACAAAATTAGCTTTGTGTTTATAATGGACTTCTATTTTTCGATCAATTAAAATATCTTCACAAGAAGAAATGAACTCATTAATTAGTTCTTCTAAATTAACAGGCTCTACATTCATAAATTGATCATTGTTTATTTTTGCAATAAGCAACAACGCCCTATTAAAATTAGACATGCGGTTAACAGCACTCTGCATACTTTTAATCAACTCCATACCCTTTTTATTTTCTAGCTCAATTTGTTGCAATAATTCTAGTTTAGCTTTAATAATAGACAGTGGGGTTTGTAGCTCGTGCGAAGTATCCTCTGTAAGTTCTTTTAATGAGCTATAATCATTATTTATTTGAAGCATCATATTATACACTACAGCATTAATTTCGTCAAACTCATCAATACCACTGTGTGGCGGAATAATTACCTCTGTTTTTTCAACTTTATATCGTTTCAAATGAGATAATAGCTTATAAAATGGGCGCCATAATATATGAGTATAGTAACTAAATACAAAAAAAGAGGCAATAATAAAGAATAAAAACAATAGTGCTAATGAGACAAATACAGCAGTAATTAAGTCATCCTCTTCGAGCGTTGGCTGACTTATCATTACTTTATAAACTTTATCGTTGGCTTTTACTTCAAATTCCATTACCCTATACACTATCTTCTCCTGTTGATGAGTGCTATAAATTAGTGAATCGTATATAACGTATTTATGTCTCGCATCATCCTCTATTTGTGAATATAAAATGCGACTATGCTGCATTTCTAATTCTTGCAAAGAAACCAGCGTACCATTTTTATAAGCATAATCCACAACTTGTTGTCTATATTCTTCCAAGACATCGTCAGTAGACCTATGAATAGAGTGACGAAAAATGTAATAATGTGTTACACTGCCTAGTACTAATACTACAAACAGCGTATAGAGAATATATCTGTAATAAATAGTGGTAAGTTTCATTGATCGGTAAGTTTATAACCAACTCCATAAACGGTTTTTATATAATCTACCGCGCCTAAATCAACCATTTTTTTTCGCACATTACGCACGTGAGTATAAATAAAATCAAAAGAATCGGACGATAATCCCATCATATCTCCCCATAAATGCTCTACAATCACCTCCTTGGTAAGGACTCTATTTTTATTCATAAAGAAGAATAATAATAAATCGTACTCTTTACGCGTTAGTATAAGTTCTTTTTCATAAACAAAAAACCTGCGAGCTTCCATATTAATCCTAATTTCATGAAATAGATATTCGTTACAACCATCAAAACAACGGCGGCGAATAACGGATTTAATACGAGCATTTAGCTCCGATAGGTTAAAAGGCTTAGCCAAATAATCATCCGCACCAATATTTAATCCGCATATTTTATCATCTATAGAATTTCTTGCAGAGATAATGATTACCCCGGTAGAGTTATTTTTACTTTTTAAATATTTAATTAAATCCAATCCACTACCATCGGGAAGAGTAATATCTACAATCAAGCAATCATACTGATAAAGATTAAACTTTTCTATTGCTAAAGCACAATTGCAAGCATACTCTGTATGATAACCTTCCGCTTTAAGATAACAAAGTATCGATTCTAGCAATTCATATTCGTCTTCAACAATAAAAATATTCATATAACAGATAATTTTAAGAAGTTAATAATGTGCTCTCCTGCGAGCAAAAGTAAGTATTTATCTATTATTGAACAAACATAGAATATATAAGAATATATATTGTAAAAATAAATTTTCAACTTTAGAATTACTTTAGATTCGTTATTTACTTTTGTCTACAAACTTATTAAAATTAATAGTATGAAACAGAATTTATTAAAAGTGCTACTTGGAGTAGCTGTCATTATTTCTGCTGCATGTAGCAAAGACAATGACCCAAATGAAGTAATACCTAATAATCTTCCAAAGGTTGTGAACGAAGCTTTTAAAAAACAATTTCCAAACGCAACTAATATAAAATGGACAATAAAAAGAAATTTTCACGTAGCAAGTTTCGATATTGCAACAAAGAGTAAAGCAGCTGCAAATACCGGTACAATAAACGAAGCTTGGTACACAAACGAAGGTGAATGCGGATTAAGTGAGTTAGAACTTTCACAGGCCGAACTAGAAAAAAGTTATGCTGCTGTATTTTCAGCTTGGAAAGCTACAGTTTATGTAAAAGAAGGATACATAATAGATGATATAGATCTACTGCAAAGAACTTCAAATGCAAATGATAAAGTAATTAAAATAGAGATTGAGAAAGGAAATGTAGAGCGTGATCTATTTTTTACCCTAAATGGTACACTAGTTAAAGACGTTGCTAACGTAGGAGATGAGGACGAAAACTTACCATGCCCCCAAGAGTTAACAAACTATGTAAACCAACATTATAAGGGCGCCGTTATTGTAGATTTTGAACAAGATACTAAAACAAAGACCTATGAAGTAGAAATTCTTATTACTCAGGGGGGAATTGCCATTGAGAAGGAGTTAAACTTTAATGATAAATATGAGTATCTTGGAGCAGAAATTGACATTGACGATAAAGTATTAGTACAGCTCATATCTAAGTTATTAACTCCAGAACAAATTGCTAAAATAGCTAAAATAACAGGCGAAAGTGATCCGGCAGAGTGGGAAATAGAGATTACAGAAAATAAAGATGGCGAAATTACCATTTCTGTAGAAAATACCAATGAACAAATGGTGCCTATAATTAAGTTAGATAAAAATTTTAAACCAAAGCAATAGCACTGAGTTAAATAAAAAGAAAGATTAAATAAAGTAATCGCATACAACCCTGCTCTCCCGTATCTTTTTACAAAAATCACTTACGGCTACATGTGCAGGATGAATTTTGTAAGCAGCTAAATCTTCTTCACTATTAAAATGAGTTATGAGCACAGCATCATAACTCATTTTTGTATGCTTAAAATCTATCCCAACTTGGGCATATTTTAATTGAGGGATAACTCCAACCAAAGCCTCTAATCCTAATTTCATTTTTTTTGCATTCTCGTCTTTTGCAGCACCTTCTGCAAAATCCTTAAAACGCCACATAACTATATGTACAAGCATCATTTTTTCATTATTATTTTATTATTACTACTCTGTTTAATCTACTATCGGGGTATATATCTGCCTTAACAACGCCCTCTTTTATAAGCTGTCTAGGCTTAATTCCATATTCTATAATAAGCATATCATAAATATATTGCACCCTCTTTTCTGCCAATATCTTATTATTTTCCCTCTTTCCCGATGAATTATCTATTAAACCGGTAATTGTAAATACCCTATTAGGGTTAGTTTTTATTGCATTTTCTACATAAAAATTAAGATTCACTATTTCTTTTGCCCCTAAATCTGATTTTCCAACCTCAAAAAATAAAGCAATAGGAACCACTGCCACTACACTTGGGCTCTCATTAACAATTACTTTTGGCGGAAGAGCTGCAATACTATCAATAGCACCTTTAACTCTTAACTTTTCGCTATTAAGGTCTAACTCTAATTGAACTGCCTTACTTTCTGCACGACTATAAGCCTCTTTAAGATCACTTATTTGCGAACTATAATACGATGCATCTGTGTTACCTACTCTTTTAAACCTATTATTTCCTATTTTAAAGGCAAGGCCCAAAGAACCGGTTGTCATATAGTTAAATTTAGAATCATCCAATGGATCAACACTCCTTGGATTAAGAACTGTCTGACGTATATCAAGTGTAATATCAATACTCCTAGATATTTTTAGAGTATTATATAAGCCCACAGATGCTGTAACTTCATCGCCGGTGTTATCACCATATCTCGATTTAAGATGCATATATCCAACCCCTAAATATGGAATAAAATCCCAAAAACGGCCAGGATTATATCCTCCTATAGTATTAGATATATTCCACATAAAATCTGCATGAAAGTGCATTGTAGAGAATTCTTCTTTATAATAGCCATCTATTGGTTCATTATTAGTCATATTAGATTTAGTAAAACACCAACCGTTGGCATATAATCCAGAATATGCTATTCTCCCTCCAATAGTGGGAGTGAACCATTTTCCAACATAAGCATCAATTGCAGGAGCAAGCCTCTTCTCTATTCCAAAAGCATTATCATCTGCTCCCTCATACATATTAACACCTCCGGCAACCCCAATGAAAAAATTATTAAAAAATTTGTTAGTTTGATAAGTTCCACGCTTAGATATTGTGTTATTCTTATCAACTTCCTTAGCGGAAGCCAACTGCACTAAACAAACTGCAAAAAGCAGTACAAAAAAATTTGTCCCCTTCATAACAAAACATTTTTATATTTAGTACAAATATAGTATTTTTAAGTAATGTTATAACAATAAAAAGCAGTGGCCACAAAGACATTCCATTTATGGACACTGCATACTATTAAGTAGAAAAAGAGCAAAAATTTTAATCCAATATTTGCGTTCTAAATTTCACCACCTTTTTACCCGGTATTGTAATCATTTGTTTTGTATTAAGACTCATTGTGCGTCTCTCCTTTCTGTCCTTTATCATAAACGAGCCAAACCCACGTAAAAATACGTCATCATTATCCTTTAGCGTTTTTGTAATAATATCTAATACGGCATTAAGGCAACTGTTACTCTCTGCTAAGGTCATACACGTTTGTTGCGAGAGCGTTTTTACTAATTGTTTTTTATTCATAACCAGCTATTTATTTTTGTTAATTAAAGACTAATTAAGTTTTAAGGAATAACAAATTTCTCAAAACATTGTTTAATGGTGTGTACAAATAGAAAGCAACAGCAAGTATGAAAAATAATGCAGCCGAATGGTTAAAAGATTCGTTGTTAAACATTGGAATTGACGAAGGTACAGCCGATCTTATGGGACAGTTTATTACGGTAATCTCCATAATAATTATTGCAACAACAGTGAATTTTATTCTAAAATATATTTTAATAAAGTTAATTAATAGGGCCATTACTAGAATTACTTCAAATTTTGAAATACGATTATACATAACCAAAATTCTTAATCGTATTGTCAATCTCATTTTAATAATTTTAATAACGTCTTTTCTCCCTGCTGCATTTTCTCCTAATTCCAAACTACTTACAATTCTTATGAGAATATGCGCAATAATAATAATATGCCTTATTGTAATAGTAATAAATTCATTCCTTAAAATAGGGTATGAAATAATAAGTAAAAAGAAAAAATACAAACAAAAGCCCATAAAAGGATTTTTTCAAATAATTCAAATAATAATATTTTTTATAGGAGGGGTAATAATAATTGCCATAGTAATAGATAAATCTCCTGCAGGCCTTTTAACAGGACTTGGAGCATTTGCCGCAGTATTATCCCTAATATTTAAAGACACAATTCTAGGATTTATATCAGGCATACAACTTTCCTCAAACGATATGATAAAACCGGGAGATTGGATAACAGTAGAAAATTCAATTGCTAATGGAGTAGTAATGGACATAACTCTCATTACTGTAAAAGTACAGAACTTTGATAATACAATTGTAACCGTTCCAACTTACTCCTTAATAACCAGCTCATTCCAAAATTGGAGAGGAATGCAAGACTCTGGTGGAAGGAGAATAATGGTAGCTATTAATATTGATATTAGCACTATTAAATTTTGCACAGAACAACAAGCAGACGAACTGTCAAAGCTAGTGCAGGTTCCTACTCTCCCAAATAATAAACTTACAAATTTAGAAATGTACCGTATATATCTAACAACATATCTACACAATAATCCGCATGTAAATAACAATATTCTAACAATGGTACGATACCTTGCCCCAACACCACAAGGAATTCCAGTACAAATATATTGCTTCTCGGGCAATAAAGACTGGGTAATATATGAAGGTGTTCAATCAGAAATTCTAGAACATGCAATAGCAATATGCCCCCGTTTTGAGCTAAAAATATTCCAAACACTAAGCACTTTGTCAACATAATTTTTATTACTTTTGAAAAAATAATCCATATCAAATATTACTTATGCAATCAATATTAGAACAGTCACATAGAATTGAAATATTAAAAGCATTAAACCAAGCTATTATTTCTAATATACAACCATTATACAATGCCCTACAAAAAGATTTACATAAATCTGAACAAGAGAGCTATCTCACCGAAATTGCATTTGTACTAAGTGAAATAGAGTATAATATAAAGCATTTAAATAAATGGATTAAGCCACAAAAAAAATGTTCTCCGCTTCTGCTATTTCCGTCAAAAAGTAGAATACTTTATCAACCTTATGGAACTGTACTTATAATTGCTCCTTGGAACTATCCGTTTAGATTACTTTTTGCGCCGCTGGTAGCAGCAGTAAGTGCAGGTAACTGTGTTGTATTAAAGCCATCTCATTTAGCCATAAATACGGCTGAGGTCTGCAACAAAATAATATGCCTAACAAATGCGGCTATTAATACTACAAAATGCAATACATCACACACAAACACCACACCTCTCAAAATTGTAACCGGAGGGCCTAAAATTATGGAACAACTTCTACAACAAAAATTCGACTATATATTTTACACCGGTGGGGCAATATTTGGAAGAACAATAGCAATAAAAGCAGCTGAAACGCTAACACCGGTAACATTAGAACTTGGAGGAAAAAGTCCGTGCATAGTAACAGCACAAGCCAATCTAAAAATTGCGGCCAAAAGAATAGCGTGGGGGAAATTTCTTAATTGCGGACAAACATGCGTAGCTCCCGACTACGTTTTAATAGAAAGTACAGTAAAAGAAGAATTCGTAAAACATATAACCAAATCAATAAAAGAACTATACGGAGAAAATAGTAACCAAATAGTAAAAAATCCTTTTTACGGGCGAATAATTAGCACTCCCGCCTTTACAAGGTTACAAACAATAATTCATTCTGCTATTAACTGCAATAAAATACTTGTTGGAGGCACAGTAAACGAAGCAGATCTTTTTATAGAACCTACAATAATTGATTTGGACACTATCCATAATCCCGATAATTTATGCAGTGCACAATGTATGCAAGAGGAAATTTTTGGCCCTATACTCCCTATATTAACATACTCAAATATAGAGGATGCTATAAACTATATAAACTCAAAACCAAAGCCATTAGCACTTTACACCTTTGCAAAAAAAATACAAGCAAAAAAAATATTAAAAGAGACATTCTCAGGTGGAGCATGTATAAACGACACAATAATGCACATAGCAAATAACAATCTCCCATTTGGCGGCGTAGGATTAAGCGGTATGGGCAACTACCACGGTAAATACGGTTTTGAAACATTTAGTCACAAAAAAAGTTACGTAGTAACCCCACGTAACTTTGATTTACCGCTAAAATATCCCCCTTATAAATGGTTTGATATTATAAAACACATAATATAGGAATTTTTTAAAGCTGCTTAAAAATTATTCCATAAGCTTCTTATACTTAAATCTTTTGGGAGCTATATTCCCTAAACGCGCCTTTTTATTTTCTTCGTACTCGGAATACGAACCCTCAAAGAAATACACTTTTGAATCTCCCTCAAATGCAAGAATATGCGTACATATTCTATCTAAAAACCATCTATCATGAGAAATAACAACCGCACAACCTGCAAAATTTTCTAACCCTTCCTCCAGTGCACGAATTGTATTTACATCAACATCGTTGGTTGGTTCATCTAATAATAATACATTAGCCTCTTCTTTAAGAGCTAAAGCCAAATGTAATCTATTCCTCTCACCTCCACTTAAGATTCCACATTTTTTCTCTTGATCTGCACCTGAAAAATTAAAACGAGAAACATAGGCTCTAGCATTAATTTCCCTATTTCCAAGCTTTACAAACTCGGAATTAGAAGCAATTGTTTCATATACTGTTTTATTGGGATCAATTGTTCTATGTTGTTGATCTATATAGGCAACCTTTACAGTTTCACCTATTGTAAACGTCCCTTTATTTGGAGTATCATAGCCCATAATAAGACGGAAAAGAGTTGTTTTACCTGCACCATTAGGCCCAATTATTCCAACAATTCCGGCAGGAGGTAACTTAAAATTAAGCCCTTCATAAAGAACTTTATCGTCAAATGCCTTTGTAACATCAACAGCCTCAATAACATTTGCTCCCAAACGGGGACCATTAGGAATAAAAATCTCTAATTTCTCCTCCTTTTGGCGTCCATCCTCATTAAGCATTTTCTCATAAGCCGAAAGACGTGCTTTAGACTTAGCTTGCCTTGCCTTAGGCGACATTCTAACCCATTCTAGCTCACGTTCTAACGTTTTGCGCCTCTTGCTCTCCTGCTTCTCTTCTTGCTGTAAACGTTTAGATTTTTGATCTAACCACGAAGAATAATTTCCTTTCCATGGAATCCCCTCTCCTCTATCAAGCTCCAAAATCCACCCTGCAACATTATCAAGAAAATATCTATCGTGCGTTACCGCAATAACTGTTCCCTTATATTGCTGCAAATGTGCTTCTAGCCACTGAATACTCTCTGTATCTAAATGATTGGTAGGCTCATCTAATAACAACACATCTGGTTCCTGCAATAATAACCTACAAAGAGCAACTCTTCTTCTCTCTCCTCCCGATAAAATTTTAACAGAAGAATTGGGATCGGGACACATAAGAGCATCCATTGCCCGCTCTAGTTTTGCATCCAATTCCCATCCATTTACATGCTCTATCTTCTCTGTAAGCTCTCCCTGATGTTCAATAAGTTTGTTCATTTGGTCGTCACTCATAGGCTCCATAAACTTGGCATTTACAGCCTCATACTCCTTCATAAGATTAACAACATCTTGCACCCCCTCCTCTACAATTTCTTTAACTGTTTTATTATCATCTAAATGAGGCTCCTGCTCTAAATATCCCACACTATATCCCGGCGCCCAAACTACCTCGCCTTGATAAGATTTCTCAATACCGGCGATAATCTTCATAAGGGTAGATTTACCTGAACCATTCAACCCTATAATACCAATTTTTGCCCCGTAAAAAAACGAGAGGTAAATATCTTTAAGAATTGCCTTATTATTGGCAGGTAAAATTTTACCCACCCCATTCATTGAAAAAATTATCTTTTCGTCTGCCATATTTGTAAATAAATTTCTGCAAAGATACCTCTTTTTTAGGAAATCTACGCCATCACAATTACACTCTTTTAACGCTCTATAAAATGTTCTATCAGTTCTAAATCCCGATAAAATTGCAATTTCTTCTAAAGGGAGCCACTTATCCATTATTATTTTGCCTGCATACTGCAATCTAAAGGAATTTACATACACATTAAAATTAATCTCTTTATCAAATGACAAAGCTTTAGAAATATATGTTCTATTACTTCCAACTTCTTTTGCAAGCTTTTCGAGTGTTAAATCTCTATCTAGAAACAGCTTTTTATCAATTACAATTAATTCAATTTTCTTTGATAAGGCTTTTAAAACATTCTCTCTTTCAACCTTAATAACGCATTCGGTCATACCGGTTTCACTAAAATAAGATAATGGAGAAACTAATTGACACTCTAAACCGGTACACCTCTCAATTATTTTTTTTGCTATAGATATAGCCCCTTTTTCTCCCCTCTTTTTTACTTTAACAAAAAGATTATATAAAATAATCATGCAATTCAACCGTTTCACTATTCTTCTGTTTATGTCTAATTTCTTTAGCCCATTCGGCCGGCGTATACCCTGTATTTAATTTAAACGCGCTTGTAAATGACGACAAAGAACTAAATCCACATTGTTCGAATAGTTGCGCCATTGTGTAATTACTATCATTTATAAATAATCTACAAGTCTCTCTTATTCTATAATAATTTATAAATTGATTAAAATTTTTTGATGTTCTATTATTAAGAGCCTTAGACAAATATGTTCTATTTGTATAAATTTTAGACGCTATATCCGATATAGTAATATCTTTATGCTTATATAATTTTTCGTTTTCAAAAAGGCTTATGAGCCTTACTAAAACAAAAGATTCCTCCGGAACATTTTCATCTTCTAATATGTGAATATAATTATCATTATAGCTTTTTATAGAAGATTTATAAAACTTTATTTTTGCAAAATTGCAAGTTTCTGCATATACAAATATTGCATGGATTGTAAATATCATAAAGAACGCAGGTAGAGAAGTATATAACTGACACTCCTCAAATGCCGCCAATATAATAATATGTGTTGATAGAATAAAAATAGTTATTACAGCTAATATACATTGAAATATTTTTTTTGTAATATCTGTTATTATTATATCATACTTAGTATTGCATTTGCATACAAAGTACAACGTAAGAAACGTATTTAAACTTACAGCAATAACAGTAAGTAACGGTTTATACGCTCTCAAAGGAATAATATCAAAGAATTTAAATATATCAACAAACAATAACACACTCCATAATATTGCAATAAATGCAATAAAAAAATTAATCTTATCATTAATAATGCCTATCCGTTGGAATAGCATTATTATAAACGGAGTAGTAAATAAACAATACTTAACAATTAATACCCCTAACTCATCACTTTTAAACAGCAGTATGCAAATTAGAGAAAGTATTGTTATAAAAATTTTCTTTAAATATCCATTCGCTCGATTTTTAAAAATCATTATAACCAAATAGATAATTATTCCACAATAAATAGGAACAAATAATAACTCTGGAGAATTTCTCACAACCGATAACAAATGTGTTTGAATCATAATTTTGAAATAGTTTTATACAAAAATATAACTCAATCACCCATTCTTTGCTATAATTTGAACCAAAATGACAAATATGTACAATTCCGAAAATTAAAACAATTATAATATTTACAAAATATCTATTTGCTATTTCTTAATTTCATCAAAACCCTTACCGTACACGCCTGATACACTACCTACCGATATAAAAGCATTTTTATCAACTTCCTTTATAACTTTGTATATCATATTAATATCGGTTTTTCTTATAATTACCATAACTATTTTACTAGACTCCTTGGTATACCAACCTTGAGCATCAATAAGTGTTACCCCACGTCCTATATCAGAAACAATAGCATCTGCTATTTTAGAATATTGCTTTGAAAAAATAAATAATTGGAGAGATTGTTTTGATCCTGCTATAAATAAATCTATTGTATAGCTACAAGCACCAATAATAATATAACCATATAATATTATGGCAAACCTCTGACCAAGGCTTTCTTTACCTATAACTGTTCCGGCAGCATCTAAAACATCTTTAGCAGGAAGTAATATTGATGATGCAATAATAAATATATCCATTAAAAGAATAATTCGCCCCGGTGATACATTTTTATATTTCACAATCATAAGTGCAATAATATCTGTTCCTCCTGTACTTCCTCCTTGAGAAAAACATATTCCTATACCTAGGCCCGCAGATACGCCACCAAACATTGCACAAAGAAATTTGCCATTAGAAATAGCTATCTCGTCTATAAATGCTTGTGAAACAATCCCGGGTACAATTTGAAAAAGAGCAGAAGCTGCAATAATTGCATAAACTGTTTTTATTCCAAATCCCTTTCCAAGTACCTTAAGAGCAATAGCCAATAAGATTAAGTTTATTACGAAAAATGAAACACTTACCGGAATTTTAAATGCATAAAGAAGAATGGCAGATATACCGGTTACTCCTCCACCAACCATATTATTAGGAATAAGGAAAATATCCCACCCTAATACATAAATAAGCAAACCAAGCGTAATAAATATATACGCTTTAACCTCGCTCAAAATTTTTGTAAGTTTAATATTCATTATTGAAAGAGTTTTATTAGTTATTTAAGTTTATAAAATTTGCGACCTTGCTAGTTGCTGAATTTTTATCTTTTTTTTTCCCTTTAACGGATTCGAATCCGTTGCCATATACACTCATAGCAGAACAAACAGAGATAAAAGCTCTGTTATCAATTTCCATTATTGAAGCAGAAATCTCTTGAAGTTGTTGCTTACGAGCAACAACAACTAATACTTTTCCGTCTTGTTGCGAATGCCATCCAACAGAATTTAAAGCCGTTACTCCTTTTTTAAGTTCATGATTTAACATATCTCCCATCTCCTTATATTTTTCGGTAAAAATAAGTATTTGAATAGATTGTTTTGATCCTGTGAGTAGCACATCTATCATATACGAAAATGAAACCATTTGTATATATCCGTAAATCACATCCTGCAATCCTTTGCCCGGTAATATATATATAGATCCTATTATAAGTAAATCGCAATATAGAAATACCCTTCCTGGTGATGTTTCACGATATCTGGCTACAATAAGTGCCACAATATCTGTTCCTCCGGTACTTCCACCCTGCATAAAAATGGCGGCAATTCCCATAGCGCTTATGGTTCCTCCTAGTATTGCATTAATAAATTTATCGGGAATATCAGAAAATTCTAGTATCCACGAATAATTAGGAAGTACTTTAAACATTAATGAGGCCAAAAGAATACTATAAATTGTTTTAAATCCAAAGCCTTTACCAAGCACAAACGAACCCATTATTATAAGACAGACATTTATTGCAAGGTAAGAATAGGATATTGGAAATCCTGTTGCATAATATATAATAGATGCAATACCGGTAACTCCCCCTCCGGATATTCCTTTTGGTATTATAAATGCCTCCCAGCTAAAGCAATACAAAAATATACCTATTGTTATAATTACATAGGCCTTTATTTCCTTGTAAACTTTCATTCCCATATTAAAATAATTTCTTAAAATAATTATACAAAAATTTCCCCTGTAAGATAACACACCGCACACCCTTTTATAATAACTCTGCCGTTTTGCAATGTACAACTTAACTCTCCGCCTCGTGCCGAAATTTGCTTTGCACGCAAATCACTATTATTTAACTTTTGCGCCCAATATGGGGCTAATGTGCAATGTGCAGATCCAGTAACAGGATCCTCCAATATTGTAGCCTGTGGAGTAAAAAAACGAGAAACAAAATCACACTTTCCAATCTCATTATAACATTTCTCTTCTTTATGAGGCCCTCTTGCAGAGACAACTACCCCACCTGTTCCAAGATTAATTTTATCAAATTCTGTTCTATTAACTTTAATATCTAAAATCTCTTGCGGAGTATTATAAACAAGATGGTAATCTCTAGATTTATACACCTCAACCGGCTGTATGCTTAAACTATTCTGTATTTGCAAAGGCAACTGTGACTTTACCCCTTCTCTAACAGGAAAATTAAGACAAAACATATATTCCGCATTCTCATTTTTCTCCCGATAGACCTCAATATTACCTTCACATGTTGCAAAAAAAACTTTATCCATTATAACAAACTCCTGCATAAAATTAAATACAACATAAGCAGAAGCCAAAGTAGCATGCCCACACAAATCCATTTCAAGATCGGGGGTAAACCAACGTAAATTAAGCCTTCCGTTTTTAGCTAATATAAACGCTGTTTCGGCAACACCATTTTCTGCAGCTATTTTAAGAAGCTTTTTATCACTAATTTCACATCCAAGCACAACCACACAAGCCGAATTTCCACTAAAAACCTTGTTTGTAAACGCATCAATATGAAAAAGTTTGTGATTCATTAGCACACTACATTTATAATTTTTGCAGGCACTACAATAATTTTCTTAATTCCGCCGTCTCCAATATATTTTGCAGTATTCTCATTTGCTCTTACAATAGCTTCAACCTCTTTTACAGGCATATCCTTAGGTAATTCTAACTTAAATCTCATTTTTCCATTAAAAGAAACCGGATACTCAAAACTACTCTCAATTGTGTAAGCCTCAACATATTTAGGAAAAGAAGAATTAGCAACACTCTCTTTATGTCCCAACAAGCTCCAAAGTTCCTCTGTAATATGTGGTGCAAATGGAGCAAGCAATATAACAACCTGCTCTAAAATATCTCTCTTATTACATTTAATCTCTTGCAATTCATTAATAGCAATCATAAATGCGCTTATAGAAGTATTAAATGAAAATGACTCAATATCTATTCCAACTTTCTTAATCAATTTATGAAGTGCTTTAAGTTCTGCCGGCGTTGCCGTATTGTTAGACACAAAAAAGTCCCCCTCTTTATTAAAAAACATCCTCCAAAATTTTTTAAGAAAACGGTTAACCCCATCAATTCCCTTTGTATCCCAAGGCTTAGATTGTTCCAATGGCCCTAAAAACATTTCGTAAAGCCTTAAGGTATCGGCACCATAAGTATTACAAATATTATCGGGATTAACTACATTAAACATAGATTTACTCATCTTCTCAACAGCATATCCGCAAATATACTCACCCTCCTCCAAAATAAACTCGGCATTTGCAAAATCTGGCATCCAAGCCTTAAATGCCTCTATATTAAGCCTATCATTATTTACAATATTTACATCTACATGAATATCTGTAGTATCATAATTATCCTTAAGATTATACGAAACAAATGTATTTGTATTCTTTATCCTATATACAAAGTTTGAACGCCCTTGTATCATCCCTTGGTTTATAAGCTTTTTAAAAGGCTCCTTTTCAACTACATAACCTAAATCATATAGAAATTTATTCCAAAATCTAGAGTAAATAAGATGCCCCGTGGCATGCTCGGTTCCTCCAATATATAAATCTACACTCTTCCAATATTCATCTGCCTCCTTGCCTACAAGTGCTTTATCATTAGTAGTATCCATATACCTTAGGTAATACGCACTACTCCCGGCAAAACCCGGCATTGTACTCTTTTCTAACGGATACCCTTTATAAGTCCAGTTTGCAGCCCTTGCCAAAGGAGGTTCCCCATCCTTTGTGGGAAGGAACTTATCAATATCGGGCAATACCAATGGCAATTCATCCTCGGGAATTGGAGTTGCAATTCCATCCTTATAATAAATAGGAAATGGCTCACCCCAATATCTTTGTCTGGAAAAAATAGCATCTCTTAATCTATAGTTTATTTTTCTATGTCCAATACCTAACCTCTCAACCTCATCAATTGCAGCAGGAATAGCTTCTTTTACGGTTTTTCCATTTAAAAAGCCGCTATTACACATAATTCCGTCTTTTGCATCAAAGCTTTCATTACTAATATCACATCCTTTAATAAGCGGAATTATAGGGAGATTAAATTGTTTTGCAAAATTATAGTCTCTGCTATCATGCGCAGGTACCGCCATAATTGCCCCGGTTCCATAACCTGCAAGTACATACTCACTAATCCATACCGGAACACGCTCTTTAGTAAACGGATTTATTGCATAAGAACCTGTAAATACACCTGTTACCTTCCTAGTCTCTGCTATTCTCTCCCGCTCAGTCTTCTTTTTAGCCTCTAATAAATAAGCATCTACTGCCTCTTTTTGCTCTTTTGTAGTAAGCTTTGCAACCCACTCGCTCTCTGGAGCTAAAACCATAAATGTAACTCCATACACAGTATCAGCACGAGTAGTAAAAATTGTCATATCATAATTGGCAACCTTAAAAACCATTTCTGCCCCTTGTGATTTTCCAATCCAATTTTTCTGCATCTCTTTAAGAGCATCTGTCCACTCCAATTCTTCCATATCTGCAAGTAACCTCTCGGCATAAGCCGATACCCTTAGCTGCCACTGTTTCATTTTTTTCTGCTCAACAGGATATCCCCCCCTCACCGATAGCCCCTCTTTTACCTCATCATTTGCAAGAACAGTTCCCAAAGCCGAACACCAGTTAACAGCCGTTTCACCTTGGTAAGCTATCCTATATTTCATAAGTATCTCGCTTTTTTCCACCTCACTAAGCCCACTCCATTGAGCAGCCGTAAATATATTAACATCACCACAAGCCGCATTAATATTTCCATTTCCCTCCCTAGCAAACCTTGCTTCTAATTCACTTATTGGCTCCGCTTTAGCAGTATCATTATTATAATAAGACTTAAACATTTTAAGAAAAGCCCACTGCGTCCATTTGTAATAATCTGGCTCACAAGTTCTTATTTCACGGCTCCAATCATAAGAAAAGCCTATTCTATCCATCTGTTGACGATATCTCTCTATGTTCTTTTGTGTAGTTGTAGCCGGATGTTGTCCTGTCTGTATTGCATATTGCTCTGCAGGCAATCCAAATGCATCGTACCCCATAGGATGAAGAACATTAAAGCCCTTTAATCTTTTATATCTACTATAAATGTCACTTGCAATATATCCCAGCGGATGACCAACATGCAATCCTGCTCCCGATGGATATGGGAACATATCCAATACATAATATTTTGGTTTTGAAGAATTGAGCTTAACCTCAAATGTCTTATTTGCAGCCCACAATGCCTGCCATTTTCTCTCAATATCTAAAAAATTGTACTCCATTTTAGCTAATAATATTTGAAGTTGCAAATGTAGTACATTTATGGTTATGCTGCAAAAGGGGATTTACGCAATATTTATATTAGCTTACATAGTAATGCAAATATTTTAAACACTGTTAAAACAACAGTCTAGCATACAGTAGATTAAAGTATGCAATTTGAGCTATAAAAATATCTTTATTTCTTCAGCTTAAATTTTGAAGATTTAGCTAATTTAAATTCTACAGGAATAGATATTTTTACCCTTACCGAGCTGCCGTTATATTGCGCTGCTTTCCATTTTGGGGAAGCAGATACTACTTTTATAACTTCGTCGTCAATATCATTATCTATACCCCGTACAATTTTCACATTGCTTACCGAGCCATCTTTTTCAATTATAAACTCCACAATAACACGCCCTTCAAAGCCGGCCGCAATTGCACTATCGGGATACTTAATATATGGATATACCCACCTATTTAAAAATTGGACTTCGTCTCCATGCAAGAATAATGCTTTTTTATCTACATCTTGTTGAGTATAAATAATCTCTTTTTTATCTTTATTGCCAATATTATTAACTGTTTCTGTTCTAATACTTGGAGAAATTCGTGCATCTCTATTTGCAACTGCTTCTGCCAATGAATATACATACTCAGCTAAATACTCCATTTGATTATAATCTATCCTATCACTTTTATCCCTTATGGTATGATAATCGCGGTGAGTACCTGTTGTAAACAATGCTATTGGAATATTTTTTTCATAAAACATTACATGGTCCGACGGAAAATAATCTGTAGAAGAAAGAACCGGTTTAACACTAAATGTTCTATTGGATAAATCGTTTAGTATACTTGTTATCTCGGGATTTTGGCTGGCAGTAAACACCTGCGGTTTATTTTCTCCACCACTTCGTCCAACCATATCTAGATTTATCATCATAACTATTTTGTCAATCTCCTTAAATGAACGGTTTAAAAAATACCAACTCCCGGCCATACCAACCTCTTCTGCTCCAAAGAATGCAAATATAACAGAACGTCTAAATAAAAATTGATGGGCAACTACTTGTTTTGCAATCTCTAACACTGTAGCAACACCCGACGCATTGTCATCGGCTCCGGGATAAATTTGAATTTCTTCTTTACCATCTCTTATAAGTTTATTTACCCCAAGATGATCTATGTGTGCACCTATAACAACATATTCATTTTTAAGTAACGTATCATATCCCTGCACAACTCCAATTATATTTCTAGAATGAATGGTATCCTTTGCTGCTATATAAAAATCTTCTCCACTACGCGGACTAAGCATTGTTATTCCGCTCTTCTCTAGCTCATCATAAATAAAACTTGCAACTATTTTCTCTCCCTTACTCCCTGCCGCACGTCCCATTAAGGAATCTGCCGAAATAAATTCGACATAATTTTTAAGCGATTTTTCAATTCCTTCTACTGTTTTTTGGGCAAATGCCGGTTGACCTAAAAAAAATAATGCTGCAATTATAATACTGCTTGCAAGTCTATTCATACTAATTTTAATCTTTCTTATTTTTATGGTAATATTTCTAGCCAGTATCCATCGGGATCCACAATAAAATAGACACCCATTTTATTATTTTCGTGACAAATACACCCCATATGCTCATGCAATATATGTGCTACACTATAATCATCTGCCTTAAATGCCAAATGAAATTCATTATCGCCCAAATTATATGGTTTATTCCATTCTTTTAGCCAAGTAAGTTCTAGCTGATGAACGCTAGAACCGTCTGACAAAAATACTATAATGAACGACTCGTCCTTTGGTGTTATCCTTCTTACCTCTTTTAATCCCAATGCCTCCTCGTAAAACCTAAGACTTTTTTCTAAGTTACTAACATTGATATTATTATGTGCAAATTTAAAATTATCCATCATCATCAGATTAAAATTCACCACTAAAATAGGCAAGAGATTTTAATCACAATGAAAAAAAACACTTTTAGTAACAAAATCTTAACATTTTTTAATATTTACCCTCTTATATAATGTGGCATCTCTTGAGGGATAACAATAGAAATCTCAACTAGTCCTCCAATTGTGCTTGTAGAAGCATCGGATGCCGAATTTCCATTTTTATACCAAGGCGTTTGATGAATAATCTTTTTTACACCATTTTTATAAATAGTGTATGAATTACTTCCACCTTTTTCTAATAGAGTTGTAATTATCTTCCACGCCTTAGCTGGATGACACTCTTTAAGGTTATTTCCAATCATATCTCCGTGCTTGGCAAAAGTTGCTTTTGATTTATCATTCATATATATGATAAATCCTTCGCAATCACATACTGTAACAGCGAAGGATACACCTTTTGCCCAATCTAAAACTTTTTGTAGTTCGGTAGGCATATTTTTAATAATTAAAATTTATTTTTCTTTTTGATAGAAAGGAGGTTTTACAACTACAGCCTTTAATAGTTTTTCTCTTACTTTAATATAAATTGTAGAATTTAATTTATATAATGGAGCAGCAGCATAGGCCATTCCTATTGCTTTACCAACACTAGGAGCTATTGTGCCGGAAGTTACATATCCAATAACATTACCCTCAGCATCACAAACATCATAACCGTGACGTGCAACACCTTTATCTATAAGCTCAAAGCCACACAGTCTTCTCTTAAGTCCATCAGCTTTTTGTTTAAGCATATATTCTTTATCTACAAAATCACCTTTTACATCATTAAATTTTGTAATCCACGCAAGATTAGCCTCTAATGGCGAAGTTGTATCATCTATATCGTTACCATAAAGGCAGAAACCCATCTCTAATCTTAGAGTATCTCTTGCACCTAAACCTATAGGGCGTATTCCCTCTGGGGCACCTGCTTCAAATACCCCTTTCCAAAGTTTATCGGCATCTTTGTTTGCAACATAAACTTCGCATCCACCTGCACCTGTGTATCCGGTTGTAGAGAATATAGCATTTGGAATCCCTGCTACAGTACATTTTTTAAAAGTATAATACTCCATGTCCTCAACAGGTTTGTCGCATATCCTTTGCATAATTTTAAGAGCATTTGGCCCTTGTATAGCTAATTGGCATATTTCATCTGATGCATTGTAAAGATCTTTACCCGGAACAATACCAAATTTTGGAGCAATAGCAATAAGATGAGCCCAATCTTTATCTACATTAGACGCATTTACTACAAGAAAATAAGTTTCGGTATCAATGCAATAAACAAGAAGGTCATCTACAATTCCTCCATTACCGTTAGGGAAACATGAATATTGAACTTTGCCCGGACTTAATGCTGCAACATCATTTGAAGTTACATATTGACAAAATTTAAGAGCGTTAGGGCCTTTAACCCAAAATTCGCCCATGTGTGAAACATCAAAAACACCTACGTTGGCCCTTACGGCAAGATGTTCATCTTTAACACCTACATACTCGATAGGCATATTATAACCTGCAAATGGAACCATTTTTGCACCCAAATCAATGTGTTTTTGGGTAAATGCTGTTGTTTTCATATATTTTATTTGTTTTTTATATTATTATTTAGAAACTCTATTTTTATTATCATTTATGCAATCTTTGGTTTATATCATAAATCCATACATCATACGGGCATACTTCCTTGTTTTTAATTTTAGCAACTTCTGCTCTTGCCTCTTCGTAAGTACCATACCCACACAATGAAACCATATTATATCCGTTCTTAAGTGGAATTTTTACCGGTTCATATCCCTGTGTTTTAAGAAAAGCAAGCAACGAACGGGTATTACTTTCCTTTTTAAAACTTCCTATAATTATATAAAACTTTTTAGTAAGACTCCCTGCATATCCTATCTCATCATTCTCATTAGAATTGTTATTAATTGTAACAGATTCGGTAGCATTTATTGTGCTATCGGGGAGCATATTTTGTGCCGCTTTTTCCTGCAATTCTTTTTTTGCTGCCTCAATATCTGCCGAAGTAGCCATACCCAATGTTGCCCTTATGCGGTCACAACTTGCAAGTAAAAGTAATAAAGCCGTAAAGATGAGTATAAACCGAAACTTCATAAGTATGTAATTTTATTTTTCTATCTTACAAATGTATAAAATAATGGTACAATCACAAAAAAAATGTATATTTACACTCGTATTTTATAGTATGATAATACTTTATAACTCTATCTAACTTAATATAATTCAATTAGTCAATCATATGAATTCATTTATAGACCAACTTAAGAATATTACCAATTTATCTAATCATGTTAATATTGAAGCCGCTCAAAATCATATAATATCCAATATAGAATTTAAAGGACCCAATGTATGGATTCTTATTTTTGCTATATTTATGGCAAGTGTTGGACTTAATGTAAATTCAATTCCTGTAGTAATAGGTGCTATGCTTATATCTCCACTTATGGGACCTATAATGGGAATTGGGCTTGCTCTAGGGATAAATGACACAATACTACTAAGAAAATCTTTTAAGAACTTAATGATAATGACTTGCATAAGCATAATTGCATCATTATTATTTTTTATAATAACGCCATTAGCCCTTGAGGCCCCAACCGAACTACTAGCCCGAACTAATCCTACAATTTATGATGTATTTATAGCATTATTTGGTGGACTTGCTGTTATAGTAGAAGTTTGCAAAAAAGATAAAGGGACAGTAATAGCAGGAGCTGCAATTGCAACAGCATTAATGCCTCCGCTATGTACGGCAGGTTATGGCCTTGCAAATGGAAATGCAGTTTATTTTTTAGGTGCATTCTATCTTTATTTCATAAATTCTGTGTTTATAGCCCTTGCAACTTTTCTTACTGTAAGATATCTTAATTTTCCGCTTGTAAAGTTTACAGATCCTATAAAGCAGAAAAAAGTACATAGAATAATTACAATATTTACAATTATATTAATAATTCCAAGTATATATTCTGCCATAACAGTAATACGCGAGAATAAATTCAATCAAGTTGCTAAACAGTTTGTTGCCGAAAACAAGAACTTATCAAACAGTTATATATATGATTACCAAATAACCCACAAAACGCGTAAGCCATCAGAAATAAATATTTCAATTGCCGGCGAAAAACTTACTCAACAAGAGGTTAATAAGTTGCACGAAAGTCTTGCTGCTAATAACATAAAAAAAGAACAATTAAAAATAAATCAAAACAGTACATACGTTCCAAAAAATGTATCTGATAAAGATGTTGTAAAAAGTATATTTGAAAAAAACGAGCAAGAAATACTTAAAAGAGAAGAACTCATAAGCCAAATGGAGCAAGAACTAAAAAAATTTAGAAGTAAGGAGTTCCCATGTAGACAAGTAGCTAAGGAAATATATGCTCAATATCCACAAATAACTACTATTACATTAGCCCGAGGAGAGAAAATAAACCTAGCCAATAGTGCTACAAGCACCGATAAACAAGCAGAACTACAGGAAGAAATAATTGCAATAATAAAATTTAAAACCGCAATAAAAGAAGCTGAATTTTTAAAATTAAAAAAATGGCTGGCAGTAAGGTTAGAAATACCTAATATAAAAATTATTGAAGAAAAATAAGAAACTGTTTAAATTTCTAATATGAAACAATGTCTCACTCACATGCTTTTCTTAATTCTCTTTTTGTGCCATACGCCTCTTTTAGCACAACTAAGTGTTTCTACTACGCCTGCTATACAAAATAATACAAAAGTGAATATAAGTTCTCGTATCTATTTTCCTAAAGAACTTATAAATAAACACGATACTATTAATATTGTGTTTATAGGTGATGTAATGCAACACACTCCGCAATTAAGTGGCGCCCTTATTAAGGGAAAAGAGAAGCAAAAGCCAGAATCTTATAATTATTCTCACATGTTCAAATATATTCAACCCATTTTACAAAAAGCAAATATTGCAGTTGCAAATATGGAGTTTCCAATGGGCGGCGCACCATACAAAGGTTATCCACTATTTTCTGCGCCTGAATCTATAGTATGGCAAGCAAAAAAAAGTGGGATTAATCTGTTTTTGCTAGCAAATAACCACATACTAGATATGGAAAAGGATGGATTAAATAGGACACTTAATATATACAAAGAATTAGGTGTTAATCATACCGGGGCCTACTTTTCTAAAGAAGAGGAAGAGAAGAAAAATCCGATTATATTTAATATAAATGGAACAAAAATTGCCATAATTAACTTTACTTATGGAACAAACGGAAATACTATTCCAAAACCTTACGTAATTAACTTAATGGATAGTATACATGTTAAGCAAACAATAAATAAAGCTAAACAGCATGGAGCACAAATTATAATTGCAGCCCCACACTGGGGCGAAGAGTATCAACTTTATCCAAGCGCAACTCAACGCAAATGGGCAAAGATGCTTTTTAGGGAGGGGGTGAAAATAATTATTGGCACCCATCCGCATGTTCCACAAGTTGCAGAAATATATTATGATGCAGGAGAAGTCCAAAAATTTATTTTTTATTCGCTAGGTAACTATATTACAAACCAAAGTATCCCTAATTATTCTCAAATTGAACTTCTTGTTAAAGTTAGCATAGTAAAAAACAACTTTACAAATAAAATAATAATTCTTCCACCTAATTATGAATTTATGTGGTGCTTTAAAAAAAATGAATTTGAAACAGATTACACGGTAATTCCAATTAAGGAACTCATTAATAAAGAACATTTGGTAAAAAACAAATTCCAGTACAAAAGGATGATTAATACATATAACTATATACTCGAAAAAAAATTAATTAAGGAGATTTATGGCAGATAAAAAAATTGAATTAGTTGAAATTGACCCAATAGATATTTTAGGTGTCAATGATAAAATAATAACAAAACTAAGTAGTTATTATCCTAACCTTAGGGTTATTCCCCGAGGTAATATAATTTCATTAAAAGGGAGTACTGGAGATATCTCAGATTTTGAAAATTCGGTAGATGCTCTTATTGCAAAACGGAGAAAAAAAAGGACGCTAAATATTGATGATGTAGACCAATTATTTGAAGATTCAGATTATGGCATTGGAAGTAGTGCTTTAAACTCTTTAAATGATAAAGACACTGAGTTAGAAGGGGTTAATAGTAATAAAGAAGAAAAAAGCGATATAATAGTATATGGTAACGATGGTAAAATTGTACGTGCAAGAACAAAAAACCAAAAAAAGCTAGTTGAAGAATACTATAAATATGATTTAATATTTGCTTTAGGGCCAGCCGGTACCGGCAAAACATATACGGCAATTGCATTAGCTGTTAGGGCATTAAAAAACAGAGAGGTAAAGAAGCTTATCCTCACACGCCCGGCAGTAGAAGCAGGTGAACGGTTAGGATTTCTCCCGGGAGATCTTAAAGATAAATTAGACCCATATTTGCAACCCTTATATGATGCCCTTATGGATATGATTCCTCCTCAAAAACTAAAACTACTTATGGAAGAGGGAACTATTCAAATAGCACCATTAGCCTATATGCGCGGACGCACCCTAGAAAACGCATTTGTAATTTTAGATGAAGCACAAAACACAAGTTTGGGACAACTTAAAATGTTCCTTACAAGAATGGGAAATAACGCAAAATTTATTGTTACAGGAGACGGTACCCAAATAGATTTACCAAATAAAAATGACTCTGGGCTAAACCACACTGTAGACCTTATAAAAGGAATAAAAGGAATTGGAATAATAAATTTTACCAAAGAGGACATTGTTCGCCACCCTCTAGTATGCAAAATTGTTAAGGCATTTGAGGGTGATGTAAAATAAAAAATTACGTATAAGACTTGTAAGCCTACCAAGAACCGCCGGCACCGCCGCCGCCAAAGCCACCGCCACCAAAGCCACCAAATCCGCCTCCACCAAAACCTCCACCACTGCTAAATCCGCCTCCTGATGAATGACGGCCACCGCCAGAACTTAAAATAGAAGCTAGGAAAAGTGCATCCATAGCACCAAAGCCTCTACCTCCTCGGCCTCCACCTCCGCCCATATTTTTAGGACCGTTTTTAGAAATAATGGATACAACTATTACAAATCCCACTAAAAAGATAAGAAACATTATGGCAGAAAATGAGCCATCGGACTCTCCATATTTTTTTGCAAACTCATCTGTAGATATTTCTCCTGATACCAAAGGAACAATAACGCTAAGAGCTTTATTTATACCACTATAGTAATCATCATTCCTAAAATAAGGAATCATATCTATTTCAATAATACGGCGCGATTGCGCATCGGTAAGTACCCCCTCCAATCCATACCCTGTTGCTATAAATACCTCTCCACGCTCATTGCCAACTTTTGGTTTTACCAAAATTACAATACCATTATCAAACTTCTTCTGCCCTACCCCCCATTGCTCACCAACTGAATATGCAAGCTGCGCTTTATCCATTCCATAAAGCTCGGGAACTGTAACTATAACTATTTGATTTGATGTAGAATTTGCACACTCAACAACACGTTGCTCCAATTCTGCAACCTGTTGCATAGAAAATATTCCTGCCAAATCGTTTACAAGCCTTGGTGGATTAGGTCTTTGCGGAACCTGCGCAGAAATTGCTCCTGCAGTAAATAATAAAACGGCAATAAATGCAATATGCCTAATTGCCGTTTTGTATATTTTGTTTAAATCTATCATAATAATATAGGAACTGTTTAATTACCAAAAGAAATTTCGTCGGGCTGTTCGTTAACATCATCTTTGCTATATGGAAAATATTTCTTTAAAGAATGACCAGCTTCATAAATAGCAGTACACAACCCTCCAACATAATCCCCTGCAACAAAAGAAGCCCCCATTTTTTGTTTTATATCATCCCAAAAACCAATAGGAACCTTAGAATTTATCCCTGTATCACCTATTATTGCAAATTTATGACTATCAACAGCAACATAAATAAGTACTCCGTTGCGAGCATCTGTCTTATACATCTTAAGATAATTAAAGATATACACGGCCCTTTCCAAAACATCTGCTCCACATTTAGACTCTATATGCACCCTAACTTCACCGGATGTATTAAGTTCAGCTGCTTTAATAGCCTCTACAATACTAGCTTGTCCTTCCTTTCCTATAAATTCTTTTATCCGCATAATCTTTATTTTAGTCTTAGAGCTCCTTAGAATTCTACTTTAGGAGCAACCTCAGCCCCTTCTGCAGATTCAAAATAAGGTTTCTTATCAAAATTGAACATCCCGGCAAAAATATTACGCGGAAACTGCCTTATTGTTGTATTATAAATTTTTGCTGCTTCATTAAATTTTTGGCGTTCTACAGCTATTCTGTTTTCTGTCCCTTCTAATTGAGATTGAAGTTCCAAAAAGTTTTGATTAGCTTTAAGATCGGGATAATTTTCTGTAATAGCTAACAATTTACCTAACGCTGAACCAAGTTCCCCCTGTGCTTTTTGATATTTTGCAAGCGATTCCGATGTAAGATTATTAGCATCAACTGTCATTTGCGTAGCTTTACTTCTAGCATTTACAACTCCCTCTAATGTCTCCTGCTCGTGTGTTGCATATCCTTTTACCGTAGAAACAAGATTTGGAATAAGATCTGCTCTCCGTTGATAAACATTCTCCACCTGCGACCAAGCGCCATTAACTCCTTCATCCATTTTTACCATAGAGTTGTAGGTGTTTTTAACCCATAAAAATGCACCAAGTACAACAACTACAACAACAATAAGAACAATTAAACCTTTTTTCATATATTAATTAATTTTTAAATTTTTACTTATTTAATTTTACACACCTTACAGAGGCCCCAAAGCTGTCTTTTGGAGTATAGTTAAGAGGAAAATCGGGTTGATCATAATATACATACCTATAATTTGCCTGAGTCTCGCTTAACTGTGTAGAGCTCCACCAAAAAGCATAACCAAATAACCCCGAATAATTATTATAATTATTTGTGCAACTACCTGCCGCTAATGCATTCCACTGAAATTTATTTGCAGCTGTTGTATTTGCAGAAAATGGCCATATTTTGTTACCATTAAACGAGGCATCAACCATTACTTTTTCGCCTAGCCCTTTCCAATTATCAACAAAAGGTAACTCTACCCCGTTATTAAGAGCTTTTGCTAAATCCATCCAATCTTCGTTGGTAGGAATACTCCAGCCCGGAGGACATACACCCTGTGGGCCATTGCCTAACCCGCTTGCCGAAACACCACCAGTAGCATCTTTCCACGTGTATAGTCTCCCCATTACGCTCCCCATTACATCGGCCTTTGCATATCCTGCGCCTGCCCCTGCCCATCTTAAATTTTGTGAGAACCATACTAAATTTCCAACTTTGGTTGTATAATACCACTGTCTATCTCTATAATCCATTATGGAATCGGTAGGACGAGAAATCCCTGTTATAGTTCCATCAAATCCGGGTCTAATAGAGGTAACATTTTTTGTAATAGTTCTGCTATAATAATTATCGGCCGAAATTGTAAGTTGAACCGAATATGTTGCAAGGGAATCTGGAATTGTAATTTGGTAATCAATTGTTTTAACAGTATCCTTTCTTATACCACTACAAAGCCATTTATACTTAATACCCTCATTAGGTACCGGTGAGCCAATGACCTTTAAATCAATTACTTGATTTGTTAATGCATATAGCGGCAAATCATAACTTATCTCCCCTCCTATACTAGGCAAAGTTTCTTCTTCCTTATCTTTTTTGCAAGAACTAACGGTAACAGACACTGCCAAGGCAAATATCAATAAAAATTTTATAGACTTCATTAGAAACTGTTTAAATTTATATGCGCAAAAATGCACATTTTTTACGCGTAAAACAATAGTTTAATATTTTTTCTACATTTGTACTAAAATCATGCCACGTAAAAAACACTTTAGACAATGACTAAATTAACGCTTTTTGTTTTTATATCTCTCTCAATATCAACAATTTTATGCATATATGGTTGCAAAAGCAAACCAATAGAAAATGAAAATTATATTACCATAGACGGATTTGCGCAAGGAGGAACTTACCACGTAGTTTACAAAAAACCGGCTAAATCCGTTAATATTCCCGATAGTCTTACACTATATTTTAACAACATAAATAAATCTGTAAGCGGCTACGACTCTCTTTCATTAATTACAAGAATAAATAATGGCGAAAATTTAGATTTAGATTCTATTTTTATTGATATCTTTAACAGTTCTTACAAAGTATATAAAGAAAGCAACGGAGCCTTTGATGTTTCTGCCGGCCCATTCTTTAATCTTTGGGGATTTGGGTTTAAAAACAAGGAGCATGTTTCACAAGAAAAAATAGATAGTATTATGCAGTTTATAGGGATGGATAAACTTAGCATTAAAGAAGGAAAACTTATAAAGACCGATAAACGTATGCAAGTAAATTTTAATGCAATAGCACAAGGATATACATGCGATTATATAGGAAATAAATTAACAAAGATGGGCATCACCAATTATCTTTTAGAGGTTGGTGGAGAAATATATTGCAAAGGGGTAAATGCACTTGGAAAAGAGTGGCGTGTTGCCATAGATAAGCCGCTAGATGGTAATTTTATCCCGGGAGAAAATGTTGAGGCGATATTATTACTATCTAATAAGGGGTTGGTAACATCGGGGAATTATAGAAAGTTCTATATAGAAAACGGAGTTAAATATTCTCACACAATAAATCCAAAAACAGGCTATCCGGTAAAGCATAACCTCTTAAGTGCCACAGTAATTGCAGAGAATGCAACAATAGCCGATGCTTACGCTACTTATTTTATGGTTGTTGGACTAGAAAAAACAAAAGAGATTTTAGCAGCTACCCCAAATATGGATGCACTTTTAGTTTATGGAGAACAAAACAATATGAAAGTATATTCCACAAAAGGGATAAAAACAGATAAAAACAGATAAAACCGCTATAATAGCACCACATAATATGAAAACATTTCCATTAAAATCTATAGAGGGTAATAAACAACTCACTAGGAGAGACTTTCTTAAAACATCTGCAATTGCAGCCGGAGCATTTGGGGCTGCTGCAATAGGAAGTTCTGCAATAGCAGGGTTTTTTACCGGTTGCACTTCAAAAGAGCATTTTGATACAATAATATCTAATGGCGTTATTTATTGCGGAGATGGAAAGAACCCTATAAAAGGGGCTATAGGAATTATAAATGGCAAAATAAAAGCTATAGGCAATTTAGGAAGTATAAATAATTTAGCAGAAAATTGCAAAAAGGTAATTGATGCTAAAGGATTGGCTGTTTCGCCCGGATTTATTGATATTCACTCACATACCGATACCAATTTATTTGAGGCTCCCCTTGGAGATAGTCGTATTTTTCAAGGAATAACCTCTGATATTGGAGGTAATTGCGGTGATTCTCCTTTTCCCTATTCAGATGAATATTATGCAACAAAAGTAGATAGTAAGCGATTTGGAGCTCCTTTTTGGCAAGATATAGACGGCTTTTATGAGGCTTTACGCAAACAAAAAATTGGAATAAATTATAAAAGTTATACCGGACAAGGGCAACTCCGTTCTGCTGTTGTTGGCAATAATAATGTGCCATATACACAAGGACAATTAAATAAGATGTGTAACATATTGGAGAAGGAAATGGAAATGGGGAGTGTTGGACTTTCTTGTGGTTTGGAATATGCGCCCGGCTCTTATGCTACAAATAAAGAAATAGAAGAACTCTGTAAAGTTGTTGCAAAGCATAACGGATTATTTGCCATACACATGAGGAATGAGGACGATAAAGTTGAAGAATCTGTTGCAGAGGCAATTTCTATTGCTCGTAACACAGGGGTAAGATTGCAAATATCCCACCTTAAAGCCCAAAATGCAGCAAATTGGCATAAGGCTCCTGCTCTTATAAAACAGATAGAGGATGCTAAGGCTTTAGGGGTAGATATAGCTTTTGACAGATATCCGTATATAGCTTTTTCAACAGGACTAACTTCGTTTATTCCACTTAATGATAGGCAGGGAAGTAATGAAGAGGTACTTGCAAGACTTAGAAACAACATAAAAGCTGCCAAAATAGGCGAATACGCCATTAGTAGAATTAATAGGCTTGGTGGGCCACAAAATGTTCTTATAGCAGCGTGCTCTGCCCCACAAAACAGTATTTATTCCGGAAAAAATATTGAAGAGTGTAGTAAACTATCTGGGCTCAAAACATGGCCTATTATAAGAGAGTTATTAATATCAGAAAATCTTGGAGTACAAATAGTAGGGTTTGCAATGAAAGAAGAGAATGTGCAATTATTTTTGACACATCCACTAGGAATGCCTGCATCGGACGGAAGTGTTTATTCTCCAAAAGGACCCCTTGGCAACGAGATGCCCCACCCTCGTTCATACGGAACGTTCCCCCGTTTTTTTGGCAAATATGTAAGAGAAGATAAAATATGTGATTTGCAAACAGCTGTTTATAAGTGCACTGCACTCCCTGCGTCTCGTATTAATCTTAAAGAACGGGGATTGCTTAAACAGGGTTACGCCGCCGACATTGTAATTTTTAACCCAACTACTATAATTGATGTTGCAACTTTTAATAATCCTCACCAATTTCCAAACGGCATAGAGCACGTTTTAGTTAACGGGAACCATACAATTGAAAGAGGAAAGTTTATAGGTGAATTATCGGGAGTAGTATTATAACATATATAAAACATATCTTTTATGATATTGATGAGTAATATAACAGCTGCTTATAACAAACAGAAAGAGTTTTTAAAAAAACAAAAAGAAAAGTTTAATAACAGAAAAAAAGTTTTTTTGAATAATATTAAGCTCAAGCAAGAGAAAATTATGCAAAGAAAAATAGCTGGGAAACCTCAGCCTATTACTTTAAATTGCCAAAAACATATTTGCAAAAACTGTAAGGCCGAGTTTACCGGCAATTTTTGCTTTAATTGTGGGCAAGCAGCTAATACATCTAGGTTAACATGGAGCTCGGTAATGAATAATATATTTGGGGGAATAACAAATATTGCCAACGGATTTGGTTTCACAATTTTGGAGCTATTTACTAGGCCGGGCTATATGATTAACGATTTTATCCATGGCAAAAGAGTTATTTATGTAAAGCCATTCCAAATAATGTTTGTACTAGCTGCCATATATGCCATTTCAAATCAAATAATATATCCCGATAAAAAAGAAAAAGAAAAAACAGAAATTACCACACCTATAAATACTAAGGATACAATTGCTTATACTAAAAATGATTTTGGAGATAATATGTCAGAATTTATGATAGAGATGCAGCCAAAAATTAACAAAGCTCTAGAAAATAAACCTTTTATACGGGCCATATTAAATATTCTATACGATTGGTTTAAAACAAACAAAGCTTTATCTGCCATTCTGTTTCTTCCATTTATTGCATTGGGAACTAAATGGGCATTTAGAAAAAGCAAACATAATCCACGGTTTAATTTTGTAGAAATGTTATTTGCATGCTGTTATATAAGTTGCCAAATGCTTATAATTTCAATTATATTTTTGCCATTTAAGGACACAGACTCTATACAAAATGGCATAAAAGTAATAATTTTACTGTGGACACTTAAAGAATTATTCCGTAATGGTAAGCGTGGAACAATTTGGAAGTGTATTGTAAGTTATATTTATGCTTACGGGCTCATTGTCTTTCTAGCTATGCTAGTTGTATTTGCTGCTGTATTGTTATTTTCAGAAACAGTTTAATTTTTAATTATATGAAACACATTTTATTTAGTACATTAATTTTAGCTACAGCATTATTATTTTGTAGCTATACCTACTCTCAAACTACAAATCAACCTGCATCTAACCAAGATACCCGAGGCTATATTGTAAAAGTTGGAGACATGGTTCCTCAATTTGATCTTCAGCTACTTAATGGAGAAAAAGTTTCTATGAGTTCACTTAAAGGAAAGGTTATAATGCTTCAATTTACCGCTAGTTGGTGCAGTGTATGCCGTAAAGAGATGCCATTTATAGAAAAAGATATTTGGCTTAAACTAAAGAGCAATCCCCAATTTGCTTTATATGCAATAGATTTTAAGGAAGATGCTCAAAAAACCGAAAAATTTGCCTCATCAATTCCTATAACTTATCCTATTACTTTAGATTCAAATGGCGAAATATTTAATCTCTTCTGCACGCCCGGAGCAGGCGTAACGCGCAATATAATTATTGACCGCACAGGTAAAATAATAATGCTTACTCGCTTGTATGATGAAAAAGAATTTAGCCAAATGGTTGAACTAATTAATAAAGAAATAACGAAATAAATTTAAATGAGGCTGTCTAACAATACATTTGACAGCCTCATTTTTTAGTTTATTATTTTAGCAACTGTTTTTACCTATGATTTATTTCGGAAGAACCGCTACTGCTACAGTTGGTAATTTGTGGGTTACCAATATAAAAAATATCTGAGGCACCACTTGCCGTAACATCTAATTTCTCTAAAACATTAAGATAGATATCGGAAGAGCCCGATGCAACAGCCTTAACACTCTTTAATGGAAATTTTTTACAATCAACATCAGAGGCACCACTTGCTTTAATATCTCCCGAATCTGCATTTCCAAGCAAAATTATATCGGAACTACCACTTGCTACACATTTCACAGTCCCTTTTACAACAACATTTAAATTAACATCCGAAGCTCCGCTTGCACAAATTTCTAAATTATCGGCATTTAATAATCCATTACTATAAATATCCGAAGCTCCCGATGCTTTTATCATATTAATTTTATCGGTTGACACATAAATTTTTATTTGTAAATCTCTGAAGTTGTTTTTCCGAGTTTCTGAATTTGCATCTTTAAAGCTAATTATTAACTCACCGTTTACAACATCTGTCTTAATTTTATTTAGGATTGCTAGATTATGTGTAGATCTAATTTTTAATTCCGACGAATTGCCCGGTGATATATAAACGTCAAAAATAGAGGAAACTCTAATTGAGTTAAACTTACTAATAGTTCTAGTTTCTGTAAACTTAAGTTCTTTCTCTGCATCCCAAGCTCCTATTTGAGTAATACATAATGCAGAGAATATGCCAAGCAAAATTAATGGTAATAAAATTTTCTTCATAATATTTAGTTTTATTTATTAGTTTTAATATTAACCCTTTATTTATTAGACGAAGAAAAATCATTTTTGTTGCAAAAAACTACGTAAAATGTAGCATAACAAAAGAAAGAGATTGTCTAACATAACTAGACAATCTCTTTCAGTGCTTATTACTACTTAAATACGTTATTTAGCTTTTGGATTCATAATAACATCTAATCTGTTATTTTGATCTATCATTTGTTTAATAAACTTTTGAATATTCTCGGGAGTAACAATTTTATTAACGGTTTCAATATAATTTGTATAATTATCTTTATTGTGTGAATAGTATTCATATACTATACCTGCCCAATAACCATTTTGTATTTGTTTTTCGGGGAATGCCTTAATTAAATTTTCTCTTGCTTTTGTAACATACTCTACATTTGGACCTTTAGTTGAAATATCAACCAATCCTTGTTTCGCCATTTCTGTAAGTTTCTTAGATTTTGCAAATTCGGTATCAAAATGTAATAAAAGATAAAAATCTTCTTTAGGTAATCCTGATATTACCCCTTGTACGCTTACACCATAAGTTCCCCCCTCATCTTCTCTTATAGTTTTGGTATATGTTTGGTCTAATACATTTGTGGCAGCCGCCATTAAAATATCATTCTCAATATTTTTTGCAATTAAACCACTATATACAAGGCCTACTGTAGTCTTTGCTGTTTGCATTTCAAAATCAAAAGTTTTATCTACAATACCTTTTGGTAAATCTAAATTCTGATCTATCCACATAGCAGCCTTTTTTGCCTTTACAGGAAGTGAGCCTATATATTTTTCAACTAAAGGTTTAAGGACGTCCAAATTTACATTACCTGTAATATACACTTTTGTACCGACAGCATCTGCAAAAGATATTCCAAGTGCCTTCTTTATATTATCTATGCTAATTTTAGATATTAATTCATTATCTAATATAGGCATTCTAGCGTTTCCATTTGCCATTGCTCTTTGCAATTGAACGCTGTAGAAGAAATCTGGTTGTTTCATCATATTTGGCAATACGGCCTTAATTTGATTAAATCCCACTTCAAATTCTTTTGCATCACAACGTGGAGCTGTATAATTAAGGTAAATTAGTTGCATAATAGTCTCCAAATCTTTTGGGGATCCGTTAGCAAGAACTCCCTGCTCTAATTGCGATAAATAAGGTACTGCACTTGCAACCTTACCAGTTAGCATTTTATTTAGCTGAGTGCTAGAAAATTTAGATATTCCGGCGTTTTGTAAATATATTTGGAATATATTTTTTTCTATAGAAGGAAGTAATTCTACAGGAAGTATAGATTTACCACCATTGGAAACGGTTTTAATTATAACTTGATCTTTCTTATACTCTGTAGGTTTTACTATCACCTCAATACCGTTTGCTAAAGTCCATACAGTAGTACCAAATTTACCTGGAGCAGTTTTTTTAACAGCAGAGCCTTTAAGTGCAGTAGCATCTAATAAAGGTTCATTAGAAACCGTAGCCACCGGTGCCTTAATCTCTGCACTCTTTGCATAAGCAATAGCATCAACAAAATCTTTTTCTACAGGAGTAACTAATCCTTCTTTTTGAGGAGCATTAAATGTTACTACCATATTATCATCTCTAAATAATTGTGGTAAAGATTGATTTATTGCCACAAGAGGTACCATATCTAAATATGCTTTTGCTGTAGTATAGTCATATTCGGGTGTAGTATAAGGCCATGAAGATGTAAAGTGAGAAACAAGAGGCTGTACTAACTGTCCATTTTGTCTGCTGGCAGCATTCTCTTTTGCACTTTCAAAGCTCCTTAATACATTAGTTTTAGCTCTATCATATTCATCTTGTGTAAATCCAAATTTCTTAGCTTTTTCTAGCTCAACAAGTAATGCTTTAAATGCAGTTACTCCTTCGCCATCTTTAGCTTGAACACCTGCTAAAAAAACATCCATTGTGTTACATATAGCTCCAAACTGAGTGCCTGCACCAAGGAAAGGCGCATTTTCTATTTTTGAAATATCATCTAGTCTTTCATTTAACATTCCACTTATTAATTTTTGCATTAATGTATTTAAGAAAGAAACCCCCAATGCTCTATACTCTTTGGGCATAGGCTGATTCTTCATATACAATGTAACCTGAGTTGCATTTAATTCTTTATCGGTGAAAATAGATATAATTGGCTCTTTATTATCGGGAATAGTAATTACATCTTTTGGTTTAGGGTTTTGCGCTTTTGGTAAAGTGCTAAATAATGTTTTAATTTTGCCCTCAACAGCATTAACATCAATATCTCCAACTACTATAATAGCCTGCATATCGGGCCTGTACCAAGTTTTATAGAAATTTTGAAGTTCTTGTGGTTTAAATGTAGACAGATTCTCTTCTGTGCCTATAATGCTACAATCTGCATATTTAGAGCCTTTAAATATGGCTTTCTTCACTGCAACAGACATTCTCCACTGGTAAGTATCTCTAGTCCTTTTTTCTTCTAATATAACCCCTCTTTCCTCATCAATCTCTTTTGGATCGTTAGTTACATAAGCTGCATAATCATTAAGAACTAATAAAGAGCTGTCAATAATGCCTTCTCTTATAACAGGCACGTTGTTAAGCATATAGGATGTTTGTTCAACACCTGTGCCGGCATTAATATTTTCTCCAAATTTACAACCAATGCTCTCCATGTACGAAATAATTCCCTTGCCGGGGAAGTTTTTTGATCCATTAAGACACATATGCTCTAAAAAGTGAGCAAGGCCATCTTGTGCCGGAGTTTCTTGTATTGCTCCAACATTAGTAACAATATAAAAATCTGCTCTTTTAGCAGGTTTTTCATTATGCATAATATAATAGGTTAAACCATTATCTAGTTTACCATATCTTACATTTTTATCCAACTCCAACGGAGCTTGAGGATTTACTTGTCCAAAGCAATACATTACTGAAATGCTTAGAAAAGCCATTAAAAATAAAAATTTCTTAGTCATATTGTTTAATTAGTTAGTTTCAAAATTATCATCACCTGGTTCATATTCAATAATATCACCCGGCTGGCAATCTAATACCTTGCAAAGTTGAGCTAAGGTAGAAAACCGCACTGCTTTTGCTTTTCCTGTTTTAAGAATTGACAAATTAGCCTGCGTTATATTTAGCAACTCAGCAAGTTCTCCAAGGGAAATTTTTCTCTTAGCCATCATAACATCCAACCTCACTACTATTGCCATAATAAATTCTCTCTATTTAAATTTCCAACCATTTTCCCTAAATTATACTGTAAGGCTCTGTTCTTCTTGTATCTTATATCCTATTTTAAGGAATTCGGAAACCAAAAGTAATGCTATACCAAAAATTATAGTTATATATTCTATTTCTATATAATGATCAACTTCATATCCATATTGAGTTAATACAATTTGAGCTGCTTTGCAATGAAAATAATAAAAAACAGTACTCCATATTTCTAATGCAATTAATACAATACCCAAAGACTTTAGCACTCTTACTACCCCCATAGAAAAAACTTCTCTTGCTCTAAGCGATTTCTGTATTCTTCTAAATAATTTATACAAAAGTACTAGTAAATAAATAACAAGGCCAAAGCCCAAAAAACTACTTGCTGTTTCTATAAAATGGTAATAATGAAATTGTTTTGGCAACGGAGCACAGTTTATTACAGAAACATCAATTGTACTAGCGTCAATTTTAACTAAAGAGGTACTCTTAGAAAGTTCTCCAAATGTAATGCTCGAATTGGAATTCGACTTTACCTTAACATTATTAGGTATCATATATCCAAGCCAGCTACTATATAAATTATCATTATATGTAGAATCTGCAATACTTCTCCCGGCCTTAACTCCTTCTATAAAATCTTTATTAATTACAGTTGCTCCAATTGTAAATAACACAGAAATGACCAATGCAAAATATAGTATATATAGAATCTTAAAATTCATTGTCTTTTAATTTTATTGCAAAAGTATAAATATTTATCGAATAACAATAAAAATTTATTGTTATTTCTAATATTTTTTTTGGCACATCTTTTGACCTAGCTAAATAATCATAAAATATATTTACAAATTCTTAACATTATGAAAAAAATATTTTTTCTACTAATTACAGCATTATTTATATCATATAGTGCACAATCGCAGGAACAAACTGCCGTACAAAATTACATAGAGGTATCAACAAGAGCCGAAAAACAGATAACTCCCGATGAAATTTACCTCTCAATAACCATTAGTGAAACAGAATCAAAAGGAAAAATTTCGCTAGAAAAGCAAGAAGCTGATATGTTAAAAGCATTAAAAGGGATAAATATTAATGTTGAGACCAATCTTACAGTTAAAGATATGGCAAGCGATTTACAAACATATTTTTTAAGAAAGAACAATATTCTTGCATCTAAATCGTATGTCCTAAAAGTTTCAACAGCAGAAAAAGCTGCTGCAGCCTTAAGCGCACTTAATTCAATAAAGATTTCTGAAGTTTCTTTAGAAAAGACAGCTATTTCTCCAGCTTTAGAAAAGCAAACAAAAAACGAATTGCTTACAGAAGCAGCACAACAAGCTAAAGAAAATGCAGAAATATTAGCAACCGCAGTTGGCAGTAAAGCAGATATAGCAATTTATATTCAGAACTACTATAGTTTTCAACCATATTCAAACTTTTCTCTAAAGAGTGCAAGGACAATAACAATAATGGATGGGGAAAATGCTCACGAAAGTGCACCCGCCCTTGAAATAAGTAAAACATCTGTTAGCGTTAACGTACTTTGCAGGTTTGCAATAAAGCCCCAATTTATATCTAAATAACTAGGATAACTAGCTATTAAAACTAAAATGCGCTCTAAAAGTTAAGTAAAAAACTTTTGGAGCGCATTTCTAATGTATGTATATAATTTATTTAATCTCTATATCCCATATTCCCACACTCTGTTCTAAAGTAACAAGAGCGCAAGCATTATTAAATAATGTCTCTATATACAAGGCTCTAACCTCGTTATAAGTGCGCTGTGCATTTAATACTTCTAAAAGTGATGTTTCTCCACGATTATAGCTATATATTTTACCAGTTATAACAGCTTTTGCTCTTTCTAACATTCCAGTATTAAACCGCTCTACTTGAGAGCATAATAAAGTATAATCACTGTAATTTTGGGCAACTTGTGTCTTAACTTCTAATTCAGCTTGCTCATAATAATTTTGAGTCTGTGCAACCTTAAATTGCGCAGAATGAACTGTTCCTTTATTAAAATTAGAAAATTTAAGAGGAATAGATACTCCAATTGTAACACCATTAAATTTAGGTGCAGGAGCAAGTTCATTGCGCACTTGAGTATTATAGTTATAGCCAAGTACCACATCAAAATCCATATTACGCTCTCTCTTGGCAAGTTTTAATGATTTTTTTGCAATATCCACATTTTTAAGTGCTGCTACTAAATCTGCCCTATTATTAATAGCAGTTGCAAGTAATTCTCCTTGTTCAAAAATGCGATCTGCAATCTCCAATTTTCCAATAGGAATATATAATGTATCTGCACTAAACTGTCCAAGTGGTATATTAAGAGCAGAATATGAACGATATAAATCACTTTGCGCCTGCAATAATTCATTTCTCATTACCCCAGCCTCAACATTACTTTGCATAGCATCTACCTCTGTAATTTTACCTAGCATAAACTTAATACTATCGGCAGTTGCTAAATTATTAATGCTATTATAAGAATTAAGGGTTACCTCATACTGCTGCGTTTGTTTAATAGCTTGTAAATATGCAATAGTTGCATCTGCCCTTAAATTTCTAAAGAAATCATTTAAAAGTGCTGTTGACAAATCTTTTTCGCTCTTTGCCAAATCTACACGCGCCCGTCGCTTTCCTAATGAGAAAGTTTTACTTAACTCTAAAGAGTATCCCTGCCCCATTTGCATATTATGATCATCGTTATTTGCATATTCAAATGATATAGACGGATCATTAAAAACTTTTGCAGCTTGCACATCCGCTTGGGAAATTGGTATATTAAGTTTTTCGGCAGCATAGGTTAAGTTTTTTTCACGCACCCGCTCCATGTAATCTAAAAAGCCTATAGGCAATTTAACTTGTGCATTACAAAACAATGGCAAACAAGTTAATACAATTAAAATTTTATTTTTCATTAAGATTTATCCGTTTGTTTTTAAGATGACGACATTCAACCATATAGTATAATGCCGGTAAAATATAAAGTGTAATAATTGTAGCAAACAGCAATCCGTATACAATTACAGTTGCCAAAGGACGTTGCACATCTGATCCAATCCCCGTAGATAATGATGCCGGTAAAAGGCCCAAAATGGCTACAGAAGCAGTCATAAGTATTGGACGAAGTCTATGACGTGTTCCTTCAACAACAGCATCTTTTAAATTGGCTCCCTCTTGCTTGCGGATATTATTAATATGTGAAATCATAATAACCCCATTTTGAATAGCAACGCCAAACAATGCAATAAAGCCAACTGCCGACGATACATTTAATGTCATTCCACGTAAATTAAGAGCCAACATCCCTCCAAATAGTGCCAATGGCACCACACACATAAGAGTTGCAGCTTGGCGGAATTTACCTGTTGCTATAATAAGTAACAATAACATTATTGACAGAGCTAGCGGAACAATAATTGCTAAACGAGAATAAGCGCGGTTTTGATTTTCAAATTGTCCTGCCCATTTCATATATACAGTTTCATGATTATAATTAACCTCTTTTTTTATTGCATTATTTGCCTCGTTTAAAAAAGTTGTTAAATCTGTTCCCCTAAGATTAACTCTAACTGTTAAATGTCTTTTATTCATTTCGCGGGTAATTGTACTTGCTCCGGTAGTCATTTTTATCTGAGCTACCTGTGATAATGGAATTTTTACTCCATTTTCTGTAGTTAGCATTAATGAGCCTATTTTTTCGGGAGTATTCCTGTATTGCTCATTATATCTACATATAACATCGTAAGATTTGCTTCCAACAAAAATTTGAGAAATAGCCTTTCCCCCTATTGCTAACTCAATGAGCTCTGTTACATCAGATACATTTAATCCGTATTGTGCAACCCTTTCGCGGTCTGCAATAATTTGCAATTGAGGCAATGGAGGTTCTTGATCAACTGCAACATCTACAGCTCCATGTACCCCTTTTAATGTATGCTCTACCTGCTCGGCTATATGACGCGTTTCTGTAAGATTATCTCCATATATTTTTACTGCCAAATCGCTATGAGAACCGGCAATTTGGTCCATAACCATATCAATAATAGGTTGTGAAAACCCAATTGATAAACCGGGAATCTTTTTAAGTTCCACATCCATAGCCTCAATAAGTTCAGCTTTGTTACGTCCACTCTTCCATGTATTATAAGGCTTTAACCCAACTCCACACTCTATATGGGAAAGCGAAAACGCCTCGGCTCCCTCATCGTCCCTTCCAACCTGTGTCATAACGTAAGATACTTCTTCAAACTTTTTAAGTACACCTCGCAACTCTGCCCCCATTTCTTTTGATTTTTCAATTGAAATTCCCGGAGGAAGTTGAACCTGTATCCAAATAGAGCCCTCGTCGAGCGGTGGTAAAAAATCCTTACCTACTGTAAATGATAATACTCCTGCCCCTATTAAAATTATAACAAGAGTAGCTATTACTTTACGCGGACACTCTAAAATTTTAATTACTTGTAAATGATAAATTTTAGTAATTTTCTCTAACCAACGGTTTTTATAACTCTTACGTGGCATCCTATAACTAAGAAATGCAAGTCCGGGAATAAAAAGCAATGCAACAGCAAGTGCTCCCAGTAGTGCATATCCAACAGTAAATGCCATAGGGGTAAACATTTTTCTCTCTATATGTTCAAAAGAAAATAGTGGCAAATAAGCCGTTATAATAATAAGTGTTGAGAAAAATATTGGACGTGCAACTTCACTTGCTCTCCGTATTATTCCCTCTTTTGATAACTCTTCATTAGGCGAACTTTCTCGCTTTTTAAGAATAGTCTCCATCATAACTATAGAACCATCAACAATAATTCCAAAGTCTATAGCACCAAGTGACAGTAAATTAGCGGGGATATCTGTAACTTTCATTAAAATAAATGCAATTAACAAAGAAAACGGAATAGTAACCACCACTAAAACTGCACCTCTCCAACTTCCCAAAAAAAGTATTAATACTAAGAATACCAGAACTATCCCCTCTATAAGTGTACGAGATACGGTATGTAATGTTGTATTTACAAGATCTGTTCTATCCATAAATGGATGAATAGAAACTCCTTTAGGTAAAATTTCATTATTAAGCTCATCAACCGCTTCTTTTACCCCATCCAATACTCGCGACGGGTTTTGATGGCGTAACATTTGAACAATTCCCTCTACACCATCGGAATAATCTCTTTTGGCATCTGTAAACCCCAATACCCCTTTTCTCTCTAAAGTACCATATTTTAATTTCCCTATATCATTCAAATAAACAGGAACCCCGTTAGCTGTTTTAACAACTATATTACCTAAGTCCTCTAGTTTTTTAACCAATCCAATACCTCGTATAACATAGCTTAAATCGCCATGCGATAGCATACTTCCACCGGCTGAAAGGTTGTTTTTTTCTATTTTATCCGTTACATCTGCCAATGAAATATGGTACTGCTCCATTTTTATAGGATCAACTTCAATTTGAAATTGGGTAGTAATACCACCGTAATTACTTACATCGGCAACACCTGTAACCTGTTTAAGACGAGGAATAATTACCCATTTGTGTAAGTCGGTAATTTCTCGTAAATTATGATTGTTACTCTCTACAACATATCTAAAAATTTCTCCGGTGGGAGATGTTAGCGGATTAAGCCCCGGAGCAGCTCCATAAGGGAGTTCAACATCAATTAGCCGTTCTTGTACTCTCTGCCGTGCCCAATAATCATCTACACCATCTTCAAAAACCATTATAACTGTAGAAAGCCCAAATGTATTTTTGCTACGCATAACCTTTAAAGAAGGCATGCCGTTCATAGCCCGTTCAATTGGAATACTTATCTGTTGCTCAATCTCTTCTGCTGCAAGCCCTGGAACCTGAGTAACAACTTGTACTGTAACATCAGCAATATCGGGATAGGCATCAATTGCCAATTTTGTCCAACAATAATACCCTATAGCACCTAGTAATATAAAAAGCACGAACATTAGGCCTCGCCTATGTATCGCTTCATAAATTATTCTTTTCATACGGTTACTTTGCGTCTAAAAGGTAAAATGCTCCATCTACAATAATCTCATCATCTACAATAAGGCCTTCTATTACAACCGTTTTGTCATCAACAACATCGCCAACGGTTATTTTAGTTTTTTTAAACTTATTTTTTTCATTAACCACAAGGACATAATTATTATCTTCTTCCTGTAAAATGGCAGAAGTAGGGATAAGAATAGCATTTGTAGCTTTATCGGTGAGCTGTACGGTTCCATACATAAATGGTTTCATTTTCCCTAAATGGTTATCACACTCTATAATTACTTCAACCGAACGGGTAGATTCATCAAGCATTTCACTAATATGAAATATTTTGCCTTTTACAGGATCTTCCGGCGATGCAGAAAGTCTAATATCAACCTCTTGCAGCCGTTCAATTAATCTAATATCTTTCTCTTTAACATGAGCCACAACCCACACTTTATTTAGGTCTGCAATTACAGCCAACGGCTCTGCATCCTCTTTTATATATTGTCCAATTATAATATTATTGGCAACTACTTTACCGGCAATGGGCGAACGAATTATTAGTGGCTCCCCTAGTTTTATGTTTTGGGGATCTACCTGAAAAACTTTAAGAGCAGATTTTGCATTCTCGTAATCTTGTTTTTTTAATTGATAATTTACCTCTGCTTCCTCAACTTCCTTTTGAACTCCTACACTATTTGCAAATAAATCTTTCTCTCTTTTAAGACTTTTTAGAGCTTGTTCCATCTCCTGTTTTGCGCCAAAATACGCTTTACCTGTTTCAAAAAAAGACGGCGAACTAAGTTCAAATAAAGGACTTCCTTTTGTTACACTTTGTCCTAAACGGACAAAAGATTTTAGTATACGCCCGGCAAAAGGGGTAGCAATTTGGGCATAAGATGTTGGAATAGCCTTTACAACACCCGATGTTGAAAAACTAGGTTTATATGCAGTTGCTATTACTTTTTCTGTTTTTAATTTACTTAGTACAGGGGAATTTTCCACAACTGTAATTAAACCATTAGTAACACTAATATCGTGCACCTGCTGTTTACTTATTTTATTGCCGCACCCACACAGCAACAACACTCCCATTAAGGGTATTATTAAATATCTCATTTGTTTTATCTATATAAATTATACTCGCCGATAATATTTTACCGGCACATTATTAAATTAATTGATGCATACATAAATTTAACAAATAGATACAGGAGGTGCTCTAAGAGAACAATTTCTTAATGTATACCGTATAACAGAATGTATACACGGCACATACTGCAATGTTATAACCCTAACAGTAACCATAATGGCAGCTATTGCTATAACAGTAAATGTAATATTATTAAGAGATGCAATAGTAAGGCATTGAGCCTCGCTATGCGAATGTGAACTATTAGGTAAATATGGGTGCGAGTGAGTAACTTTACCCCAATTAAAATTGTGCGTATGAATAAAAAGCGTACTCTCACAGTAATAGCTTACAAAGAGAGCCAACAACAGATATTGAAGTATTTTAATCGCTTTATTTTTCACACTTATATTTATAATATTTTGCAAAGATAGTTTTTTATAATTCATAGAATAAGAAAATATTTAAATTTCTTTTCATATATTTGCAGACGCAATGGTTTCCAAAACACATATAAACTGTGGAATGGAATTAAAAGGGAATACCGTTAAAATCGGTAACAGTTCCCGCTGCTGTAAGTTTTAATCTGTTTACAGATTACGTTTTTAACACTCTTTGCCACTAACTTTTTGAGTTGGGAAGGCGTTAAAAACAGAAACAAGTCAGAAGACCTGCCTATGCTATTAATTTTGCGGCTCTCGGGTGAAAGAGCCAATAAAAAACTTTTTTATCCCTTTAAAAGACATATTATGAGCAGTACGGAGATTAAAATCGTAAAACGTAACGGTGGGCAAGAATTGTTCTCAATAGAAAAAATTAAAAATGCCATACGCAAAGCATTTTTGTCGGTAGGTAGCTATGCAACCGATGAAGATATAACTTCTATATTAGGGCGAGTACATATTGCCAACAAAATGAACGTAGAAGAAATTCAAAATCAAGTAGAAACAGCCTTAATGGCAGAGCGCTACTTTACTGTTGCAAAATCATATATGTTATATCGCCAACAGCATTTTGAAGAGAGAGAAATACGCGATAAACTTGCGTTTTTAATAAACTATTGTAATGCCGAAAACCCGGCCACGGGGAGTAAATTTGATGCCAATGCCAATGTTGAACAGAAAAATATTGCCACACTAATAGGAGAACTTCCAAAACAAAATTTTATTAGACTAAACCGCAGATTACTAACCGACCGATTAAAAGAGATGTATGGTAAAGAGCTATCAGACAAATATATGTCATTATTAAATAGCCACTTCATATATAAAAATGATGAAACGAGTCTTGCCAATTACTGTGCCAGTATTACCATGTACCCATGGTTACTAAGTGGCACTATGGCAATTGGAGGCAATTCCAAAGCCCCTACTAATTTAAAATCGTTTTGCGGAGGATTTATAAATATGGTATTTATGGTATCAAGTATGTTAAGTGGAGCGTGTGCTACTCCCGAATTTTTAATGTATATGAACTACTTCATAGAATTGGAATACGGTACCGATTACTACACCAATACAACTAAAATTGTAGATTTATCTAAGCGGCAACGCACATTAGATAAAGTTATATGCGACTGTTTTGAACAAATAATTTATTCTATTAACCAGCCAACAGGAGCAAGAAATTTCCAAGCTGTATTTTGGAATATCTCTTACTACGACAAATTTTATTTTGAAAGTCTATTTGGAGAATTTGTTTTTCCCAATGGAAATAAGCCAAACTGGGACTCATTATCGTGGTTACAAAAGCGGTTTATGAAATGGTTTAACATGGAACGCACCAAAACTGTTCTTACTTTTCCTGTAGAAACAATGGCACTACTTAGCAAAGATGGGGATGTAAGAGATAAAGATTATGGAGATTTTACCTCAGAAATGTATGCACAGGGACATTCATTTTTTACTTATATGAGTAATAATGCCGATTCGCTAGCTAGCTGTTGCAGGCTACGTAACGAAATTAAAGACAACGGTTTTAGTTACACATTAGGAGCAGGCGGAGTTTCTACAGGATCTAAAAGTGTCCTTACAATTAATTTGAACCGCTGCATTCAATATGCACACAAACAAAACATCCCTTATATTAAGTACTTAGCAGAAGTTGTAGATCTAGTACATAAAGTACAACTTGGATACAACGAAAATTTAAAAATGCTGTACGACAAAGGAATGCTTCCGTTATTTAGCGCCGGATATATAAATATAGGGCGACAATATCTTACAATTGGAGTAAACGGCTTAGTAGAGGCTGCCGAATTTTTAAATATTTCTATTAATGATAACCCCAATTACGAACAATTTGTACAAGAGATATTGTCACTTATAGAACAGTATAATAGAAAATATAAAGAGAAAGATGTAATGTTTAATTGCGAAATGATACCGGCAGAAAATGTAGGGGTAAAGCACGCAAAATGGGATAGAGAAGACGGTTATAAAGTTACGCGCGATTGTTATAATAGCTATTTTTATGCAGTAGAAGATACGTCGTTAAATATAATTGACAAAATGCGCTTACATGGTAACCGATATATACAACACCTTACCGGAGGATCTGCCTTGCATCTTAATTTAGAGGAGCATTTAAGTGCAATACAATACAGGCACTTGTTACATGTAGCAGCACAAGAGGGGTGTAATTATTTTACATTTAATATTCCAAACACCATTTGCAACAAATGCGGTACAATAGATAAACGCTATTTAAAAGAGTGTCCAAAATGCCATAGCAAAGATATTGATTACCTTACCCGTATTATAGGTTATATGAAACGAGTAAGTAATTTTTCCGCTGCACGTAAAAAAGAGGCAGCACACCGTTACTATGCCAATGCAAATAATATAGAAACAAAATAATCTTACAGTTACAATGTTAAAATACACAGATTACAATATTGTATTTCAAGAGATTCCCAATGAGGTAACCCTTGCCATTAATATTTCAAATTGTCCAAACTGCTGCAACGGCTGTCATAGTCCATGGCTTATGGAAGATATAGGTAAAGAGTTAACCGAACACACTTTACATAATTTACTTAATTGCTACGGCTCCAATATTACCTGTGTTTGCTTTATGGGCGGTGATAGTAATCCAAAAGAAGTGGAAAAATTGGCACTATATACCAGCCATACGTTTCCTCAAATAAAGGCCGGTTGGTACTCAGGAAAAGATGAATTGCCCAACGGAATAAATCCACTCTCATTTAAGTATATTAAATTAGGAGGATACATTAAAGCGCTTGGAGGTCTCAATTCAAAAACTACTAATCAAAGATTATATGCAATTGAGAGTAACGGCATAATGAGCAATTTAACAGGTAAATTTTGGAAACCGTAAATTAACTGAATTAATAATAACTATATACTTAAACAGTATTTAGGCTACTTTTTGCTGTCTCTCTCCTCTCTTCTGTATTTCTGCTCAATTATAAAGCAAACTAGTAATGCAATACCACCAAAGGTTAATGTGCTGGCAGCATAAATTGTCCCTATTGTTTGACGTACATAATAAGCATCATCAAAGGAATTAGAGTTTGTCCATGCAGCTCCATAAGTACATAGCGCAATTATAAAACCAACTAATAATCCAAGTCCTATTCCTGCAAGAACAGAACCAATTCTTAGTGCAGTAAATCTTGACCCTTCATCAGATTTAGTTCCAAAAATCTTTTCCATATTAACATTGCTTGTAGTAGAAATATCATCAATTTTTTCTACCATTTGCAAACGTTCTCTTCTATGGGCAAGTAATTCTACAAATTTGTAGAAACCGTATACACAAATACCAACAACTGCGGGGATTGTAATAAAATCTGTCATAATATTAACTTTTAAAATTGTTTAACTTTTTTCGTTTCTCTTTTGACGCAAAAAAAAGGAAAGGTTACAAATATTTTTTTGCAACCTTTACAAACTTTTGCGTCTAAACTCAAATGGAAAAAAAGAAAGAACTACATATTATAAAAAATATAAGGAGTGGACAACACGAGTGCTACAAAGAACTTGTGGATGAATACTCGGCTCCCATATTCTCTTTTATAAAAGGTATAGCTGGTAACTACCAAGATGCACAAGACATAGCACAAGAGGTCTTTGTAAAAGGATTCTTTTCATTAGATAAATATAGAGGAGAGAGTACCTTTTTTAGTTGGATTTACCGTATAGCATACAACGAAACTATTTCATTTTTAAGGAAAAAGAATAAAAAAAGCTCTATTAATTTCATTGATAATATAGAATATAGCAATAATAATTATCCCGATAGTTTCTTATATTCATTAGAGGAAAACGGAATAAATTTAAAAATTGCCGAGGAAGAACAATTTAGAAAATTAAAAGAGTCAATAGCAAAATTAGAAACCGAGGAACAATTTTTGATACTACAATTTTACTATAAAAACAGCAGTATAAAAGATTTGGAAAATATTACCGGATTAAGTGAGAGTAATATTAAAACAAAACTTTTTAGAATAAAGAAAAAATTGGCCTCTTTAATGATACAAAATAAAAAATAGCATGGACAATAATATTAAATTACCAGATAATTTCTCTAATAAAGTAATGGCATCCATTAATTTAGAGATTGCAGCAAGAGAGAAAAGAGAAGAGCAAATAATGTATCTCTCTATTATAGGAGTTGGCTCAATACTATTGGGAGTTTTAATTTATATGGCATATAGTTATGGCTGGTTCTTAAATATTAAAGAACAGCTTAATTTTGTAGACATAGAAAGATCATTTGCAAACACAGCAACAAACGTAGTAAACAGCTTTAGCCCTATATGGACAATAGTATTTATTAACGCAATAATATTAATAGGATTATATTCCTACTTTACCCAAATGCAAGAACGCAAATTTAAAAATTAAAAACTTATAATAACTCCCAATGTTGGAAGAATTGTTCCTGTATCATTCTTAAGACTTTTTAAAACATACCTTTGCTCTGCAATAGGTGCACTTGGGTTCTCAATAGCTCCCGTACTCACATAAATATTTGGATATAAGTATTTTGTATTAAGAATATTCTGCAAATCTATATAAAGTTCCAGAGCCCATTTTTTAAAATAAAAACTTTTATCAAATCTTATATCAAGTTGCTGAAAAACCTTTAAGCGCTCGGTATTATAAAGCGAGTAATTATAATATGGACGCCCTGTAACATCCCAAGCCTGTACGTATGACGATTTTTCCAAATCATAAGGAGTATAAGGAGAGCCTCCCGATAGTCTATACTTAACCCCAATCGCATAATCTTTTCCAAACTCGTATCGCGCCGAAAACGAAAGGAGATGACCATTATCCCATGGGAGATTTCCATACTCTTTTCCATCTTTAATTTCATGCAAATGAGAATCTCTCTTATACTTACTTCTATAAAAAGTATATGACCCCATAAAATTAAATTTTTCGCCAATATACCATCTTGCAGACAATTCAATACCATAAGCCACCGAATTTATCCCACTTATTGCAGCTTCATTCCCAAAAGCTCCATAATCTGTCCCCCCCTGCGTAAGCGGTATACTATCTATTGGGGAGTATAATGAATTAAAATAATATTTATAAAACGGTTCCAATTTTATTTGAATATTCTCTTTTGGAACATACTCCACCCCTACAGAAATTTCATTTACTCCAGTATATTTAAGATTCAACTTATTTATTTTATCCTTATAACCCATTACTGTATACGGTGGTAATTGAAAATACCTTCCGGCGCCCAAATTAAATTTCCATCCTTTTGCAAACTCATACGAAAACGCTAAACGCGGAGAAAATTGATTAAGCGGATTTGTCATACCACTATTATAATTACACCCATCTATCCTTATGCCGCCCGATAGCGAAATCTTTTTATTTTTACTCCACCACATAAAATTTGCAAAAACATTCCATGATATCATCTCCATTTTAGTAGAATAATTAACATTATCGGGAGAATTAATATATCTTTTTTGATAAGTATCATTTTTATAACTAGGCAATGACGCTCCTGCCCCTGCTAAAAATGTAATATTACTATATTTTAAAATATTCTCTACTCTAAGTTGCGTTTGCTGCTCTACCGATTTGTATTTAAGATTAAGATTATTGGGGTTGCTCTCATCATTATTAAGATATTTAGTACTTCCATTATTTAAATAACTGTGGCTAAGATACACAGCAAAAGTATTATTTTGAGACTTTTCGCCACTGTAATAATGTTTATATGTAATGCCGGCTGTATATACAGATTGCTTTATTACAGGAAGATAGCCTACCGTATATGCTCCCATTTCATCTTTTACATCATCTTTATTAAGTTTCATTCTATCAAGGCCACCTAAAAAAATAAAAGAAAACTCATTATTACCGTTAAGTCTGTATTTTAATTTAACCTGAGCATCGGTAAAAGTTGGAAGGAAAGGGAGTTTAAGCACCTTAAAAAGAAATTGCAAATATGAGTGCCTTATAGATGCCGCATAAAATAAATTAGGACCTATATACCCATCGGCACTTGCCGAGACTTCAGATGCACCAAGAGCAAACTTATATGAACGTTTAAGCGGATTACCGTCTTTTAGCGTTATATCCATTACTGAACTTAAGGCATTAGATTTATTTACCGGAAAAGACCCTGTATAAAAATCTACTTTCCTTATAAAATCTGCATTAAGTATCCCTACCGGTCCACCTCCAGCACCTTGGGTACTAAAGTGATTTATAGATGGAATCTCTATTCCGTCTATATAAAATTTATTTTCTCCCGGGCCACCACCGCGCACTAAGAAATCATTTCTATATCCATTAGGAGGAGGCGTTGCAACCCCGGGTATTGTTGTAATAATCTTTGATATATCTTTATTTCCCCCTGCACTTTTCTCTATTTGCGCCACCCCTATAGTTATTTTAGATAACGGCGCATCTGCACTTTTTTTATATAGCTCTGGCATAGCTTTTACAACAATCCCTTTAATTTGATAGTTAATAATTTCATTGCCTGTTGTATCCGTTAATATTTTCTCTTTAATATTATGTTGGGCATAAGAATTTACAATAGACACAATAATTCCTGCGAATGTTAAAATAGTAACTCTCATGGCACTAATAATATTTTAAATAATTAACCTATGCAAATATATTCTTTTTAATGCATAAAAAAAACCGAGCTAAAAGCCCGGCTCTTTTATAATGTAATAACTTATAAAGTTATTATTCTCCAACAACCTCAATTTTAATAGTTGTTTTAATATCCTTGTAACATTTAACAACCGCTTCGTAGATACCAACTTCTTGAAGTTTATCCTCGCCTTGAATTGCAATGCTTCTTCTATCAATCTCAAATCCTTTTGCAGCAAGTGCATCAGCAACCTGAATATTATTAACAGAGCCAAATATTTTGCCTGTAGAGCTAACTTTAGTAGCAATTGTTACTTGCACACCTTCTAGTTTAGCAGCTAAAGCCATAGCATCTTCTCTTAGTTTTGCCTCTTTATGAGCTCTTTGTCTCATATTTTCTGCATGAACTTTTTTTGCAGAAGAAGTTGCCATAATAGCAAGCCCCTGTGGAATAAGAAAATTTGTAGCGTAACCATTTTTTGCAACTACAACATCATCTTTATGGCCTAGATTAGCCACATCTTGTTTAAGTATAATTTCCATCTATCTCTCCTCCTTATTTCAATAAATCTGTTACGTATGGTAGCAATGCAAGGTGTCTTGCGCGTTTAACTGCTTGAGCTACCTTTTTTTGGAATTTTAAAGAAGTACCTGTTAGACGTCTTGGAAGAATTTTACCTTGTTCGTTAAGGAATCTCTTTAAGAATTCTGCATCTTTGTAGTCTATGTACTTAATACCTGCTTTTTTAAAACGGCAGTATTTTTTCTTTTTAACCTCTACTGTTGGAGGATTAAGATAACGAATTTCGCTATTTACTTGATTTGCCATAATTATACCCTCCTTTAATTAGTTTTTTCTGCTTGATTAGCTCTTCTTCTCTCTGCATAAGCAATTGCATGTTTATCCATAGCAAAAGATAAAAAGCGAATAACTCTCTCATCGCGTTTGTACTGAGTCTCTAATTTTGCAATAAAATCGGGCTCTGCCTTAAACTCAATTAGGTGATAAAAACCAGTGGTCTTTTTTTGGATAGGATAAGCCAATTTCCTTAGGCCCCAATCCTGATCATAAACAACTTCGCCGCCATTCTCTTTTATAAGATCGAGATATTTGGCTACCGCTTCCTTCATCTGAACATCAGACAAAACGGGAGTTGCAATGAAAACGGTTTCGTACTGTTTTAACATGTTTCGTTAAAATTTAATTATTAATTTATTTAGTCCTCAAAGCATTTAAAGTATTTGCATATACAAGTTTACACACTTTGGGGCTGCAAAGATAGACATTTATTAAGAATATGCAACATTACTTTTACAATATAGCTACAAATAATTACCGTCTGCCAATGTGCTACTCAACACACCAACAGACGGTAACTATACTTAAATACGTGTTTAATTTTTCCTATTAACTTGTGCAAAGGTAATGCAATTGTTGTAGATAGCACAATTTTAAGGCCTATAAAACATTGCAACGCATTTTTATATATAGCTGATTTATTGATGTTTATAACACAACTTTATTTACATTTTCTTGCAACAGATTTTTGGATAAAAAAACATTAATTAAAATTCATTTCGCTATCTAAAGCTATAAGAGAAGAGAGGCATTTCTTTAACCTGCTTTTACGTACATAAATATTTTGTGGAGTATCATTTAAAATTACACTTATCTCCTGCGCCGAAAACCCGGCATATATAAGATTAAGTAATTTTATATTATCTTCCTTTAAATTAGGATACGACTCTCTCACTTTCTTAATAGCATTATTATTTTTTGCATTTACAACCTCTTCAATAACTTCAAAATTATCTCCGCTAAGTTGTAATTTTAATAAATCGTCCACTTTTTTCTGAAGTTTTTTTGAATTACCAAACTCATAATAGGTCCTTACCAACTCGCGCACCTCCAAAAATCTATTTTCCAACAAATCTTTTAGCTGTTTTTCTTTCTCTTTATGCACGTCTAATTGGTTCAAAAGATTATTTTTTGAATCCTCCTCACTATGTATCTTATTCCCAAGATTATCAATTACAGAAATATACTCCTCTATCTGCACATCTTTTTGTTTTAGTCTTCTGCTATGTGCCGAAATAAAAATATAAAAAAAGGCGCCAACTATAGAAAGCATAAGAGTATAAATAATAATGACATATTTATTTCTATGCTTCATTCCCTCATTCTCCAATAATAATTGTTTTTGCCAATACTGCTGCTCCATCTCCCTTATAGAGTTATTATTCTCAATAAAATTAAGGGAATCCATAACAATATCGTATCTCTCCTTATATACAAGTGCCTCCTTAAAATTACCGGCACCTTTTGCAATAGAGCTTTGTAATGATAACAGTCCGGCCAATTCGGTTCCCAATAAATTCTTTTTCCACTCCCTATATCTAGCCACATACTCATTTGCCTTCTCAATTTTACCGGCGTCTAAATATATACATGCAAGCAAAAAATAATCCTCTTCATTCTCCTTTCCATTATTATATGTAGCATAAGCCTGCTGTAATTGCTCCAATGCCTCACCAGAAGAATTAAGTTGTGAAAAATACACTCCCGATATTGCGGTAGAAAAATTAAGAATTAATTTATTATATTTCTTTTGATCATTACCGCTATTACTCTGCAAATTTGTATTGTTAATGCCTTTACTTTGCCAGCTATCATCTGTCCTAATCTCCCTCTCTTTTAAGCTCATAGCAATAGCCTTTGCTTTATTATAATAAACAATAGCCTCTTCAAAGTTTTTTGTACCAGAATAAATTGTAGCCATTTGTTCGTATGTATACATAAGCTCCTCTTTCCTTCCTCCCTTTGTATAATACTCCTTAGCTAAAGTAAACATATTAAGTGCATTAGTATAATCCAATCTAGCCTTATATATTTTCCCCTTATACCAATAAATCCGTCCTTTAAGCAAATCGTTTTTAATGTCCATACTCAACCTCTCTGCCTCTAAAAACTCCTCCATAGCTCTATAACTATCCTCTGCACTGTTATACACTTCCCCCATTTTAAAATGATACACTGCTTTCTCCAATGGAGTTGTAACCTTTTTTATCAATGCAGCAATACTATCTGCCTCTTGCGGAATAAATTCCCCCGTATTTTTACCTGCTTTATCTCCTCCATTTCCCCTGCATCCAAATAGCAATACAAAACCACCTATTACGATAGCCATCGCAACCAGAGGAAAACAAAATGTTTTACCCATTAAACCTATGTCCGTATCTCTTTTCACTCACGCAAATATAGGAAAAACAACCGTTCCTAGGCCACCTATGGAGTAAAAACTGTCCCGTTTTGTTAACATATCAACTAATTAAGCAACGTACTTTATTGAATAACTGCAATATACATTTTATGTATTTTTATAAGTGGGACAAAAAACATCACTAAGTGGCATAAAAAATGCCGGCACAATCGCCGGCATTTGCATTTCATTTATGTTATAAGCAATGTATTTATTTGCGAGGAGCCTCTTTAAGTACCTCAACAACAAATTTCCACCATTTTTCTACAGTATCAATTATAACTCTTTCGTCTGGTGAGTGAGGAGAGAAAATAGTAGGTCCACAAGAAATCATATCCCATTTTGGATAAGCACCACCAAGAATACCGCACTCTAAGCCGGCATGGATAGCCATAACTGCAGGCTCATTTCCATAAAGTTTTTTGTAAACTGCTTTCATCTCTTTAAGAATTGGAGACTTAACGTTAGGAGCCCAGCCAGAATAACCACCTGTAAAATCTACTGTAGCTCCTGCAAGTTCAAATATAGCTCTCATTTTTTCTGCTAAATCTGCTTTTTCGCTATCCACAGAGCTTCTCATTAGTGAATGAATTTGAATTCCCCCATTTTCTGATTTTACAATAGCCATATTATTTGAAGTTTCAACTAAACCGGGCATTGCATCACTCATTCTTTCAACTCCACTAGGGCAAGCATATAATGCTTTGCAAAGATTAATTGCAACGTTTCCGCTCATAACCTCTTTAACTGTACATGGAGTAATTTCAATCTTAATCTCTTTGTCTGTAGCAGCATATTCAACTTTAATTTCGGCAAGTTTTTTTGCTATAATAGCTTGAGCCTCCACTACTTTATCCTTTGCAATAGCAATATTTGCAACTGCCTCTCTAGGAATTGCATTACGCATATTACCACCGTCAATATTTACAAGTTTAGCATTTAAATCTCTTAAAAGAGGAAGTAATACTCTTGCCATTACTTTGTTAGCATTAGCTCTACAAAGAATAATATCCATTCCTGAGTGACCACCAACTAAGCCTGTTACAAATACTTTTTGTCCAACAAAACCAGCCGGAACAGCCTCTGTCTTATATTTAAACGTAGCAGAAGCATCAAGTCCACCTGCGCAACCAACATAAAGTTCGCCCTCGGTCTCTGAATCTAGGTTAATAAGAATATCACCTTTCATTACCCCTGCTTTAAGAGCACGTGCTCCTGTCATTCCTGTTTCCTCGTCTATTGTAAACAGTGCCTCAATTGGACCATGAACTAAATCTTTAGATTCTAGTACAGCCATTGCAACAGCGCAACCTAAACCATTATCTGCTCCTAAAGTGGTTCCTGTAGCATATACCATATCACCTACTATTCTAGTTTTGATAGCGTCCTTTCTAAAATCGAACTCTACATCACTGTTTTTTTGAGGAACCATATCAACATGAGCCTGTAAAATGATGCCCATTCTGCCTTCCATCCCTGCGGTTGCAGGTTTTCTGATAATAACATTACCAGCCTCGTCCTTAATTGATTCTAATCCTAGTTTTTTTCCAAAATTATATACAAAATCTGCTGCTGCTTGTTCAAATTTAGAAGGGCGAGGGATTTTTGTAAGTTCATAAAAGTTTTTCCACACAATTTGTGGAGCTAACTCTGCTATTGTTTTCATTTTATATGTGTATTAAATGTGTTTAATTATTTGTCTTTATTTTATTGCAATGTCTATTGGAAATGTAAGTATCTTACCAAATTGATAAACAGGAACTCTACTTTCCATTATAACTTTTTGTCCATCAATGAGCTTTGCAAGAACTGTTACAGGTTTTCTATATATGACCTTCCCTTTAGATGACGCTTGTGCCTCGCTAAATGGTGTTGGTGCTATCTTTTCGCCAACTGCTACTAGCTCAAGTACAATAGGTCTCCCCGCTACATTATTGGCAGAAAGTAATCCCTGATTATCTGAAAAACGGAATGCTATATACATTTGCTTTGCATTACTCGCCGTTGGAATTACATCAAAAACAGATGTTTGTTCATCAACAATGCTCTTTCCTATAAATAAGCTTAGGTATTCTTGTTCTAATTTAGATATTTCACCAAGAATTGAACCCATAGCCTCACCGCTGTAGGTTGCATCTGTATCTCCTGTTATTATATCAACTCTCTTTTGTCTAAGTTTAAATATAGTATTTGCAGTCTCTTCTGCCTTTTTCTCTAAACTTTTCTCTACAACTTGTGCTTGCTGTACCGATACTTTTTCTAACCCATCGGCTGTTTTTACATTTTTATAAAGTGTTGTAGATCTATTTGCAAGATTTGATGAAACTCCCGAATTGTTAAACTCACTGTTGTTGGCAACGCTTGGGAAACGCCATGCAGCAGGTTTGCCTGTGTAACTATCGGATGTTACTATAAGCCCTTGCGAACAAAAGTTAATAAAATTTGCAGACGCAGTTTTTGATGAGCCTAAATTAATTGCTACACTTACTGCTGGATCGGTTTCAACATAAGGCAACATTTCAATGGCATCTATAATATAGGTATCTCCACTGGTTTTTCTGGCATCAATTCCCAAATATTTTTGTGAGAATTGAGCGTAAGGACCTGCAACAAAGGATTCGTGGCTTGCTATAACCTTAAAACTTATTGTTGTACTTGGTAAAGAGTATATAATTGCCCCTTGCGGTACAGATTCTCCGGATGTTAATATTTGAGCATTAACACTTAACGCAGCAAACAACAATGCCGCAACCAATAAACTTTTTTTAATTGTATTCATTTTATTTCTCTATTATTCATTTTTATTATATAACCCGTTATATTCCTCTCTTTCTTGTTGGGTAAGATCTCTTTTCCATCTTTTATGGCTCCATAGCCAATTATATTTATTGTTAAATATATCGCTTTCTAACAACTTTGCATATTCTCTTGTAACAAAGCCATGTTCTGTTTTACCGGCATCCTCTACTATAGTAGTAAATTCTATTTTATATTCTCCTCTTTTTAGTCTACTCATGTTTAAGTATACAACAGGAAGATTTAGCTTTCTAGCCACATATTCGGGACCACTAATCATAAGTGAGTGTTGATGCAAAAACCGTGTCACAACTCTTTCACCGGGGAGCGGAGATTGATCTGCAATAAAAACATATATCCCTTTCTCCTCTTTATTTTTTAATATATGCCTTACTATTCTTTTTGACTCAATTGGCATTCCTCCATTTTTAACTTTAGCATATTCCGCCATTCTCATTTTTGTAAATAACGTATCAAATATACCATTTTCTGCTGCTTTATATGCAAGCATTATATTATTCCATCCAAAACTATTGGGACCTCTTTTTGAACTATCACCACACATACCGCTAAGAATTTCCCAATTGCCACAATGTGCCATTACAACAACAACTTTATTGTATCTTGCAGAGATGTCATCTAGCACTTGTGGATTTTTAACCTCTATTAACTTGCACAGCTGCCCTTCGGTTGCCGTAAGTGCCCAAATACTCTCCATCCCTATATCACACATATACCTATAATACTCTGTTCTTAATTTTCTAAATTCCCAATATTTTAACTCAGGAAAACTTCTGGCAATATTAATGTCAATTACCGAACGCCTATATCTAAATATATAATGAAACATAAAAGCCATAACATTAGACACAACATAAAAGAACTTCAAGGGAAGAAGCGAGGCAAGGTACATGAGCCCATATAATACCGAACTAATAAATTTTGACATGTGCAAGCATAAAAATATCTAACAAAATTAACATTTTTTATTATAATTTTAATAAAATTTGCGTATAAAGTAATATAATACCCACAAATTTTATAAATATTTATACCTTTGTAAACTTAAAAGAATAAAACTATAACATTACTAAACACATTTAAAAATTAATTAATTAAATACTACTATGTTTAAAAACCAACCTAAAGGGCTAATTGCCGCAGCTTTAGCAAACATGGGTGAGCGTTTTGGTTTCTACACCATGATGGCGATCCTAGTCCTGTTTCTTATGTCTAAATTTGGACTCGACGGTAAGAATGCAGGATTAATTTATTCCGTATTTTATTTTTCTATTTATATTCTTGCTCTTGTTGGAGGTATAATTGCCGACAAAACAAGAAACTATAAAGGGACAATTATGATAGGTATAACAATGATGGCCGTAGGATATGCGGTTCTCACAATGCCTTTTATTACATCACTTCCTATTACTGTTGCCGCTCTTATGGTTATTGCTTTTGGTAATGGACTATTTAAAGGTAATCTACAAGCACTTGTAGGACAGCTTTATGATAATGAAAAATATTCTAAAATGCGTGATGTTGGATTCCAAATCTTTTATATGTTTATTAATATTGGAGGTTGTATAGCTCCTTTTGCTGCAACAAACGTAAGAGGTTGGTGGCTAAAATCACAAGGATTTATTTATAATTCCGATCTTTCTTCTCTTTGTCATAGTTTTATTAATGGCACAATGTCTCCCGAAGTTTTAAACGGCCGTTTTACAGAGCTTGCAACTGAGGTTAGTATTAATGGTGCTCCTGCAAGTCTTGCAGAATTTGCCCCTAAGTACTTAGACGCTTTTAATACAGGATTCCATTATTCGTTTGGTGTTGCAATTGTAGCAATGCTTATTTCACTTATTATTTTTGCAGTTAGCAAAAATAGGCTTCCAAACCCTATGCAGGCAGTTAAGGCAGCTGCATCAACAATGAATAAAGCAGAAATACAACAAAACGCAAAAGAAATTAAACAAAGACTATATGCTTTATTTGCAGTATTTGGAGTAGTTATTTTCTTCTGGTTCTCATTCCACCAAAATGGTCTTACTTTAACATTATTTGCAAACGATTATACTCGTTTAGAGATATTTGGTATTCCTTTTGAGGCAGAATTATTCCAATCTATGAATCCATTCTGCGTTGTTATTCTTACCCCTATTATTATAGGATTATTTGGATTTTTACGTAAAAGAGGTATTGAACCATCTACTCCTAAGAAAATTGGTATAGGTATGGCTATTGCAGCTTCGGCGTATGTAATTATGACAATTGGTTCATTAGGTTTACCTAGACTTGCAGAGGTACACGCACAGGGTGGTCTTTCATTAGCAGATAGAGTGTCTCCATTCCTTTTATTGGCAACTTATCTTATCCTTACAATAGCAGAATTATTTATTAGCCCTCTTGGACTTTCTTTTGTATCTAAAGTAGCTCCTGTTCACATGCAAGGTCTAATGCAAGGATGTTGGCTGGGTGCAACAGCTGCCGGCAACATTTTATTGTTCATAGGCCCAATAATGTATGGCACATTATCAATTTCCGCAACATGGGCAGTATTTGCTACAGTTTGTGGAATATCAATGTTGGCTATGTTCGCTATGGTTAAATGGTTAGAGCGAGTTACAAACTAATTGTTCTAATATAAATTATAAGAAGAGCCGGCTAAAAGAAATTTTAGTTGGCTCTTTTTGAGTTATATTTGCACTAGTAATACAATTTGTCATAAAAATATAAAAATAATGAAAACTGCAATAGTAATACTTAATTGGAACGGGATAGCTTTTTTACAAAAATATCTTTCTTCCCTCTGTGCTAACACTCCGCAAGAGGATTCTGCTATTATTATTGCGGATAATGGCTCTACAGATGGCTCTATTGAGTGGGTAGAAAGAAATTTTCCTGCCATGCAAATTATTAAATTTAACTGCAATTATGGATTTACAGGAGGATACAACAGGGCTATGAGCCAAATAGAGGCCGAATATTATATATTACTTAATTCAGATATAAAAGTTCCAAATAGTACCGCTACATTTAACTGGCTGCATCCTTTGGTAAAATTTATGGACACAACTCCGCATGCCGGAATATGCCAACCAAAACTCTTAAGCGAAGCACGGCCAACCTTTTTTGAATATGCCGGAGCATGTGGCGGATTTATAGATAAGTACGGATTCCCATTTTGCAGAGGGCGTATTTTATCTTGTGCCGAAGAAGATAAAGGACAATACAATACACCAATGCAGGTATTTTGGGCATCTGGAGCCTGTATGATTATACGGAGCTCACTTTGGAAGGCCTTGGGAGGACTAGACGAAAGTTTCTTTGCTCACATGGAAGAGATAGACTTATGTTGGAGAGCACAATTATACGGTTATGAGGTGTGGGCAATTCCACAAAGCCATGTATTCCATGTTGGCGGAGGCACTCTTCCAAATAATTCACCTCGCAAATTATATTTTAATTATAGAAATAACCTTTTAATGTTATATAAAAATTTGCCCCTTACCAATTCTCGCAATAGCTTTATTTTTAAGAGAATGTGTATAGATGGGCTATCGGGAATAGCATATATACTACAAGGCAAATTCAGCTATTTTAAAGCGGTGCTAAATGCTCATAAAGATTTCCGCAAAATGAAAAAAGAGGCTAAAGTAACACTACTTCAACCTCATTTTAAAAATATCTCACCACGCAAACCTATTGGTATTTATAACAAAAGTATAATTGCAAAATTCTTTACAGGAAAACGGACATTTGAGAAACTATAAACAATACTATAAGAGAATAGTAACCTAAATTGTGCTCTCTATATTCCAAGTAAATGCCCTTAGGCCCATTAACGGGTTGTTTTCATCAAGATTTTTTAACCTATTCATAAAATTTACAGATGTAGCATCATCTACAACCGAAAGTACCGACGAGTTGAGAGTTGGCCAAGCATGGTCACCAAGGTGGGGTTCACCACCACGCGACCCCCTCCCCGTTACTAGTTCCCAATTTGTAAAACCATTTATTCCAGATTTGTTCATTAAGTCTAATATCTCATCGTGGAACGCCTGATTATATGATATAAATACTGCTTTCATTGCTTTTAATTTAATTTAATGTGATTTAATTTACGCCAATACATTTCTTTTTGCAAGTTTAACTAATTTGCGGCGTTTATTCTTAATACCATTACCGGCAAATACACAATACATTACAGGTACAATTACAAGTGTAATAAGTGTAGACACAGAAAGTCCCCATGCAACAGTAAGTCCCATACCTCTCCACATCTCAGAACCTTCGCCCGTACCCATAGCCATTGGAAGCATACCCAATACCGTAGTTAAGGTTGTCATAAGCACTGGTCTAAGACGAGATTTACCGCTGGCTACAACTGCAGCTGCAACACCAAGCCCCCTCTCTCGGCAAAGGATTGTATAGTCTATAAGCACAATTCCGTTCTTTACAACAATACCCATAAGCATTATTAACCCAATCATAGCCATAACACTCATAGGTGTTCCGGTTAAAACTAAGCCTATAAGTACACCCGTAAGGGCAAACGGAATTGAAAACATAATTACAAACGGATACGTAAGTGACTCAAACTGTGCGGCCATTACAATAAATACAAGTATAATAATTAATATCATTAACGTTAACAAATCGCTAAATGTATCTTGTTGATCTTCATACATACCGCCAATTTGCCAAGACAATCCGGCCGGCATATCTACATCTGCCATCATGCTATTTGTTGCCGCAACTAAATCGCTCATAGCCATACCCTTAGGCACTACAGCCGAAACTGTAACAACCCTTTCACGGTCTTTACGTTCAATAGTTGGAGGAGTTAGTGTTTCAATAACTTTACCCATATCTCTTATCCTAATTCCTTTCCCTTGCGCATTATAAACTATAATATTATCTATATCCTCAACAGAACGGCGGAACTCCGGCGCATACCTAACTCTAATTTCATACTCATCACCATCCTCTCTATAGTATGAAGCCAATGAACCATTTATCCTGTTTCTAAGGTACATAGAAGCTGTCCCTACATTAAGACCGTTTATGGCAACTTTTTCCCTATCAAAATCTACTTGATACTCTGGAGTATATTCACTTCTACTAACTGTAACTTGAGTTAAGCCCGGTATTTCTTTAAATTTACTTACAACATTTGCAGCAGTGGCATCCGAAGCTGCAAAATCGTATCCGTATATCTCAACATCTACAGTACTTTCTCCACCCATACCTCCTTGTTGACCACCTGCAATAACCTTAAATGTCTTTATTTGAGGGTATTCCAATAAATCATTACGCATTTCATTACATATAGCGGTTAAGCCTCTCTCCCTCTCCTCAACACTTAATAAACGAATATTAAAGCTTATAATATGCGTACCATTGTCTTGCATTGTTGCCCAAACATTATCAGAATTTGCAGAGCCCTCTGTAAAACTACAATTCATAATCTCGGGGTACTTTTTAATAAGTTTATTTGATAGCTCTAGCGAAAGATCTCTGGTTATATTTTGAGCTGTACCAATAGGAAGCTCAATATTTATTGATATACGTGCGTTATCTTGTGCCGGAAAAAACTCTGTTTTAAGCACAGGGCCTGCTATTAACAGAACCGCTACGAATAACGTAAAAGCCATTGCTATAACTGTCTTTCTATGATGCACACACCACCCAAGTAATTTACCATAATTAGTATCAAGCGAATCTAGCCATCTAAAAATTCTACCAAAAACAGCTTCATAAAATTTAGAAGACGGTGTACTCTGTTTAAGCATTCTCGAACAAGCCATTGGAATTAAAGTAAGTGCGGCAACCGTGGAAACAATCATAATAATACTAACAATCCAACCTAATTGCCTAAACAAGATACCGGCCATTCCCTGAATCATTGTAAGAGGAAGGAATACTGCTAACATTGTAAGAGTTGATGCAATTACAGAAATTGCAACCTCATTGGTTGCATACACCGCCGCCTGTTTAGGACGGCTTCCCCGCTCAATATGTGTTGTAATATTCTCCAATACCACAATAGCATCATCCACCACCATACCAATAGCAATAGAGAGGGAACTCAACGATATTATATTAAGAGTATTACCTGTTGCAAACAAATATATTAACGATGCCAACAACGATATAGGAATAGTTAGCATAATAATAAAGGTAGCTCTCCAACGCCCCAAAAACAAAAATACAACTAACATTACAATAAGGAACGTAATTATAATAGTCTCTTTAAGGGATGCTATTGTATTTAATATATTATCGGAAGTATCAACAATTACCCCCAACTTAACATCGGAAGGGAGTGATTTTTGAATAGCAGGCAGCTTTTCTTTAACTTTTTTGGAAATATTTACAGAATTGGCTCCCGATTGTTTTTGAATAACAATCATGCCACCCTTTTTACCATCATTATATGTCTCTTGCGAACGTTCCTCCAACGTATCATCTACTTTTGCAACATCTCTCAAATAGACTGTTTTTCCATTATAACTTCCAACAACAAGAGCAAGCATTTCGCTAGCATCTTTAAACTCTTTTTGTACTCTTAAAGAATATGTGTTAGACCCAATATCAAGATTGCCTGCCGGGGTATTTTTATTCTCCTGCCCTATTATAGCCGCAATTGCCTCAATACTTATCCCATAAGCCTCTAATTTATATGGGTCACAATAAACTTGCAACTGACGAGCCGGAGCACCCGATATAGAAACAGTTCCTACACCACTTACACGAGCTAATGGATTAGCAACCTTATCATCCAAAATTTTATACAATCCATTAGTACTCTCATTGGCAGTAACAGAAAGAAGCAAAATTGGAATATCATCTGCACCAAATTTAAAGATAATTGGATTCTCAGAGTCATCGGGTAACATAGATGATACCATATCCAACTTATCCCTTACATCATTTGTTGCAACATCTATATCAATACCATACTCAAATTCCAAAGTTATAATTGAAATATTCTCTTTAGATTTAGAGGTAATATGCTTAAGATTACTCACACTATTAAGCGAGTTCTCCAGTGGCTTTGTTACATTGTTTTCTATATCCGACGCACTAGCTCCCTGGTAAGTAGTTAGCACCATTATGGAATTGGTATCAATATCGGGATAAAGATTTACAGGAATTTGTATCAGCGAAAAAATACCAAAAATTGCAATAGCCACAAATATAAGAGCTGTTGTAACAGGCTTTTTAACGGCTGTTTGATATATACTCATTTTTTAATTCTCCTTTTAATTGGTTATGTTATTTCCTCTTAAATTATTTTGCTATCTCAACTTCCATTCCATTAGTAAGGCGGTTATGACCTCCTATAACAACCATATCTCCAGAATTAACTCCGCTTATTATCTCATACTGCGTGTCCATTCTTCTTCCTAGTTCAACTTTTTTAAACTCAATTTTACCATCAACTACGGTATAAATATATCTATCTCCAGATCCTGTTTGTTTAACAATAGAAACATCGGGTACAACTACATGTTTTCTAACTCCATAAAAAAAAGTTACGCGGGCAAACATTCCGGGACGTACTCTCTCATCACCATTAGCAATTAAAACCTCTACCGGAAAAGTTCTTGTTGCAGGATCTAAAGAAGGATACACCAAACTTATTTTTCCCTTAAATATCTCATCTCCAAAAACGTCTAGCTGCACATCTACCAACATTCCTTTTTTAATTTTAGTATAAAGTCCTTCGGAAACATTAACTTTAAGTTTTACAGGACGTATTTGCTCAACAACATACAATGGCTGACTTAGAGAAAACATATCTCCATCATCATAATTTCTAGCTGTAACTACTCCGTTTATAGGACTTATAAGCATTGTATTCTCCAATAAATTATTGTAATTTGTTTTTGAAATATTATAAGCAAGTCTCCGCGCATCCCATTCACTTTTAGAATTACCCCCAACTTTATATAATTCATCTGCTCTTCCAAATTCAATAGAATCGTTTACCATTTGGAGTTTTGCTTGAACAAGACTAGACGCATCCATCTTTGCAATAACCTGTCCTTTTTTTACATGATCTCCAACCTCAACAATAACATCGTCTATCCTCATCCCTATTTTAGGGGAAATATTATTAGTTATTTGTCCCGTAACTGTAGCGGTAAAAGTTCCTAATTGTTCAACATCTTGCTCTAGTACTTGTTTAACATTAACTTTAGCCTTTTCATTAACAATAACTTCGGTGCTTTTAGCATTGTTACACGAAACAAAAGCTCCTGCAACAAAAAGGATAAATAGCGTCTTAAATAATTTACAATGTCTCATATTATTATTATTTTATTTTCTATGTTATTTATTGTTTGTTTATACTTTCGCCAAATATTTTCTCAAGAGAAGATTTAGCAACAAGGAAATTATATACCGATTGGTTAAGATTAAGCCTTGCTTGTAGCAGCGCAAGCCTAGATGCATCTAGTTCTAGCAATGTACCGCTGCCAATCTCATATCTTTTTAGTGAAATAGAGTATCCTGTTTGTGCCCCCTCTATACTCATTTGTGCAGCATTATATTGTTTTACGCATGTTTCCATTGAGCTTAGAGTCTGTTTAATGCTTACTTCCAAATCCCTTTTTACGTTTTCTTTCTGCATTTCTAATTGCTCTTGCTGCACCCTAGTCTGTTTAAGGGTATGATAGCGTTGTCCTCCTGAAAAAATAGGAATTACTAAAGATACTCCTCCAATAGCGTATGGATTCCACTTAAAAGTACTAAACTTAAAATTATTAGTCATTGCACTCCATTGCCAAGATAAAGAGAGATTTAATGTAGGGTAATACTTAGCCAATTGCATTTTATATGTTTGATCTAAGATGTTCATCTGCATAGCAAGTTGCTTAAGTTGAGTGTTATTGTTAAGCAGTGTTGTATCTCCATTAGGAATATTAGCTAAAACATTTTGGAAATCTGATAATTGTCCAATACATTTAATATTAGTTTTAAGATCTATCCCTATTAATGCTTTTAACTTCCACTGAATAAGCACTATGTAGTTTTGTGCATCATACATGCCCGGTTCTGCATTCTGCATTGTTACTTGTGCTCTTATAAGATCATATTTTGATGTTTTTCCACTTTCGTATTTCTTCTTAACATCATTATAACTCCTTACAGCATTATCGTAATTCTCTTTATATACAGCATAAGAATCAGTAGCTAGCAATGCACTGTAAAAACATTGTTGTACTTGGTCTATGAGATCAATCCTTGAACCTCTTGCCTTCTCTATAGAAAGCTCAACATCCATAGCCGAAATTTTAAGACTTTTCCATAGCGGAGCCGATATTAAAGGCATTCCCAAACTAAAGCCGGTACTCCATGTATTATCCAAGCCAAATTTAATTTCTTGATCTTCCATATACATTGTTTGCTTTTTTATTGTACGCTGGTAATTTCCGCTAAAATCTATTTGCGGAAATAAAGACCCATACATTCCTTTTTCTACATATTTTGTTTTGGCTATCTCCTTATCTGCTATTTTTACAGTAAGATTTTCGCTTAAAGCTATTTGTAATGCCTCTTTAATGGATAATTGTAAAGTATCCTGTGAATATAATGGAGCTGTTAGAAAACAAATTGCAATTATTGCAACCGTAAACTTTAATAAAATGGTTCTTTTCATCATGCTTCTTCTTTTTATTGCATTATATAATATTGATTATATATTTATAGTCTTCTCTATTTCCGCAATTTCAGATCTTCCTTTATCTGTACACACACCCCTAAAAATTGTGATTAAACTTATAAAACAGATTTGAGACGGAGTGTATTTATCTAACCACTCTTCTTGTTTATTCATAACCTGAGACATAAACAACTGGGCTACAATATCGTAATTAAATTGAGGAGAAAGATATCCATTATCAATCCCTTTTTTTATTCTTTTCCTGCCATTTAACTCTAAATTATGTTTTATCTCTGTAAAAAAATCTTCTACTTGCGGATAAAATTTTACATCATTATAAAAAGCCGGAGAGATACTATTAAAAAATTTAAATGATTCAACACCTCTAAAAATAAGAGCTCTTAAGATATTTGGTTGCGCATTATCAATGCTATCCAATAGTTTAATCTCCTTTTCAATTTTACTTTTAACGGCTTCATACACTAGTTCTTCTTTATTACTAAAAAACTCATATAGCGTTTTTTTAGAAATCTTAAGATTTTGCACAACCTCGTCCATGCTTACTCTTTTTATACCATAAGTTGCAAAATCCTTATAAGCACTTTCTAATATTTGTTCCCTTTTCATACTTATACTTATTTTATTTTGCAAAATTGAGCATAACTATAAAAACTTAATTGGTGTAAATCGTATAAAATTAGTCCAATTCTATACTAATAGCTTTATATCTATCATTATTAGTTCAAAATTTGTTCCAATAATATATGTTTTATAGATAATATTATTACTTTTACATGTGATAATAAATTTAAACCATTTATAAGATAATGGAACAAATTCAACTCGAACGATACCATTTTAGTGAGGATTTAATAATCACTTGCGTTAAACCTCAGGTGCAAAACATTGCAGCTACGTCTCAATTTCAGCCATACTTAGACAAAATTGGGATGATTAGATTTATTCTTATACTATCGGGAGAACTAGAGTTAATAATAAATTATGGCAAGCATAATTTTACCGAAAACACGTTAGTTGAAATTTTTACGGGCGGTACAATGAGTTATTCAAAAATAAGTAATGATTTATATTGCTACGAAATTTTAGTCTCAATGAGATTTATGGAAGATACTATTCTTGATAAAAAACCTATCCCAATTTCACATTTTGTTGATATACGAACCAATCCGGGAGCTATATTATCTGAATACGATGCAAATTCCTTAAAAATAAGTATTTGCCGAATTATTCACTATCTCAAGCACCCAAATCACAATTATAAGAAAGAACTATTACACAATACATTTCATAATTTTATGCTTGAATTGGGTAATATTTTTATGAATGTTGATAAAAGAAGAAGCGTTCCACAGAAAATTTCTAGAAAAGATGAATTAATACAGCAATACATAACACTTATTAATGAATATGGTAAAGCAGAACATTCTCCTGCATTTTACTCCAATAAACTATGTATAAGCACGCAGTATCTGTCACTTATTCTTAAAGAAAGATCGGGACGTACTGCAGGTTATTGGATAGCTGCTAATTTAATTACTATAGCCAAGATAATGCTCCGCATGCCAAGTTCCACAATTCAACACATAGCAGACGAACTTAATTTTTCGGATCAGGCCTCGTTTGGAAAATTCTTTAAAAAATATACCGGCATTGCTCCAAAAAAATACAGGGACCAATACTCCTCCATGTAAATTTTATAAAGCATCAAATATCCGCTCTAGTTTAATGCCATGCGATCCTTTTATAAAGACCGTAGTCTCATTTAACTTTAATTCAGCTAATCTATTGTGTAACAACAATGAATTATTGAATAATTCTATATTTATTTTTGTTTCACCTATTGTTTTATATGCTTTTGCAAATTCTTCTCCAACTAGGAAAATACGCAATGGAGAAAGAGAGGCAGCAAGTTTTATTATTTCTATATGCTCTGTTATAGAATCATCCCCTAATTCTAACATATCTCCCAACACCAACATCTTATTTTTAAAATTCAGTTTTCCAAAATTCTCCAACGACGCACGCATGCTGGTAGGGTTTGCATTATATGTATCAACTATAAGTGTATTATGTTCTGTCTTAGTAATTTGAGAACGATTATTTGACGGAATATAATCTTCGATAGCCTTAATTGCATTTTTTGTTGGAACAGCAAAATAGGTAGAAACACAAAGTGCAGCAAGCACATTATCTACATTATAATCTCCTATTAAGTGTGTATCTATCTCAACTTGTGCAGGCTCACAACATTCTTGTGTTATACCGTTTTCTAAAGCAATTTGTTTACTAATTTCACTATTCATATTTTCACAAACAGCCATTACACATGGATTGGGTATAATTATTTTTAGAAATGGAGAATCGTCTTTGTTTGTAACAATTTGCACACAGTTGCTTTTTACTCCATAGGGGACAATTTGCATTGTAGGACGTTGCCTAACCATCTCTACTAGGTGAGGATTATCTGTATTTACAAAAGCTATTTTTCTATACTCTACCAAATTATCATATAGCTCGCCTTTAGTCTTTTTTACCCCATCAAAAGAACCAAATCCCAATAAATGTGCTTTGCCTACATTTGTAATAAGTCCAAAACTAGGGCATACCAATTTTACAAGTGCTTCAATTTCACCCGGAGAACTTGCTCCCATTTCAATAACCGCTATTTGCGTATCGCTATTTATGCTAAGCAAAGTAAGTGGCACACCTATATGATTATTAAGATTCCCTTTAGTTGATACCACATTATATTTTGTAGACAAAGCCGCCGTTATAAGCTCTTTTGTAGTTGTCTTTCCATTAGTACCCGTTAATGCTATAACCGGAATTTTATATCTTAATCTGTAATATCTAGCTAATTGTTGAAGTGTAACAAGCACATTATTAACTAAAATCATAGACTCGGTATTAACATAGGCAGTTGAATCATCTATAACAACATATTTAGCCCCCTGCTGCAAAGCACTCTGTGCAAAATTATTTCCGTTAAATGTTTCTCCCTTAAGGGCAAAGAACATACAACCCTCCTTAATATTTCTAGTATCTGTACAAACACCGGTAGACGAAATATATAGCTCGTAAACCTGAGGGATTTCTAAATTTATCATTTAATTAGTCTCTTAAAAATTACAATATCATTTTTACCTTTAACTCTTCTTTATCAATATAGTTAGGGTATTTAAAATCTGTCATACCAAGTGCCATTCCAGCATGAATTGTGCCACTAATTCCAAGCATTGTTGACAATTTATTCTCTTTATCTTGTTTTATAGCAGTGCAAACAAAGCCTGTATAAAACTGGCTTACTCCAAAACTCTCGGCCATTAATGAGCCATTTTGGTAAGCAAGATTAGAATCAGCATCTCCAAAACGATTTTCCTTTGGTGTGTGAATAAAGATAACCGCCGTAGCACCTCTTAATATTAAATCATTTCCTTTAGCAAACTCTTTCCTCATAATTTTAAACTTAGGGACATATCTATATGCCTGAGGAATTGCAAGTTTAAGAATGGGTTTAAGAATAGGGTTCATAAGTTTTTTTTCAATTTTAGAAAATACATTAAGTGTGTATTCACTAATTTGATGCAAGACTTGCGGATTAGAAATAAGCGTAAATTCCACTTGCTGTAGGTTACTTGCCGTTGGAGCTCTATGTGCAGCTTCTATAATACGATTAAGAAATTCCTGTGGCACAGGTTTACCATTAAAAGCTCTGTTAGATCTCCTCGATTTGCATATAAGTTCAATTTGATCTGGCGTAGGATACTGCGTATAATCAATTTTATGAACTTTTGCAGCTGGAAAATAAGAATGCTCCACAGCTCCTGTAGGACACACTGCCGCACAATGGCCACATTTAATACAATCATTTATATTAGAAACAATTACTCTTCCCTTTTCATTAGAGATATCTGATTCAAATACAAATAGATGAGCCGGACAAACCTTAACACATTTTCCGCATTTAATGCAAGTAGTGTCATTTATACAAAGTGTAAATTTTTCCATAGTGTTATATATAAATCAAATTCTATTTTCCAGTAGATCCAAATCCCCCTGTGCCACGTTCTGTTTCTCCAAGCTTTTCAACACTAACCCAATCTATGTGTTCATATTTGGCTATAACCATTTGGGCTATTCTTTCACCGGGATTAATAACAAATTTATTATTGGACAAATTTACAAGAATAATCTTTATTTCTCCTCTGTAATCGGCATCAATTGTACCGGGACTATTGCATACAGTAACACCAAATTTAGCAGCAAGTCCACTACGGGGACGAATTTGAGCTTCGTATCCACACGGTAATTCAATATATAAACCAGTAGAAACAATTGCTCTTTCTAACGAGCCTAGTTCAATAGGGACTTCAATATTTGCTTTAATATCCATTCCTGCCGAAAGTTCTGTGGCATATTTTGGAGTCTCAAAAGCACTCTTATTCACAATTTTAACCTGCATAAATACTTATTTTATATTATTTTAATTCCTTAGAAGTTGTTTTAAATTTAGCATACAACCCTGCATCAAATATCCAATAGGATAGATAAACAGCAAGTAACACGGTATTAATAAAAAGTTTAACAACAATATGCATATTAGGCATAAGTTTTTGTAACACAGCAGAAACGCCAAAAATAGCAAGTGCAACTCCAACGTATTTACATATTTTCCACCACTTATAAGGAACTGGAAAATATTTATTTCCCAAATACAAACTATACAATAACATTGTTAAACAACTTAACACATGCGCCCATACAGAAGCCCAATATGAAAAATACGGCATAAATATTATATTTATAATTGCAGTTACAGCTAGTCCCGATAGCGTTATATTTATAGCATATTTAGTATGTCCACTAAGTTTGTACCACATTGATACATTAAAAAGGACCCCTAATAACATATATGATATAAGCATAAAAGGAACAGTTCCTATCGCCCCCCTAAAATCTCTTCCTAATATAAGTCCTATAATATCTATATATAAAACAACTCCTAAAAATATAAGCATGCAAAACGCCACAAAATATTCCATTACACTTGCCAACAACTCTTTATTTTTTCCTCTAGCAAAGAAAAATGGCTCTGCTGCATAACGGAACATCTGTATAAAAAGGCTCATTATTACAGCCAATTTTACAGCGGCCTGATAAACACCTAAATCTGCCCTCCATATAGCTCCATCGGGAGCAAAAAAGCGGAATAAAATTCTATCTAAACTCTCATTTACAATTCCCGGCAATCCTGCAATCATAAGTGGCAATGAATATAACATCATTTGTCTCCACAAACTTTTGCTAAATGACAATTTCATTTTTATTAAAGATGGGATAAACAAAATTGCACACAAAATGCAACTTAAAAATACTGCAAATATTATATAAGAAAAATCTGGTGTTGCAGGGATAAATTTGAGTAGAAAAGAATTAGGATTATTTTGCAAATAAGCCGGTGCCAAAAAAAACAATAATAAATTAAAACCTAGCTCACTTAATATTTTTACCGTTTTAAACATTGCAAACTTAAAAGCTCTTTGATAGAATCTTAATCTGGCAAAAAGAATAGCTGTAATTGAATCTAATGCCAATATTCCACCAACATAAAGCATCATCTTAGAATATCCTCCATACCCCATTACATTAGAAAGTGGCTCCGCAAACAATACCATAAAGAAAATAAAGAAAAATGAAGTACCAAAAACAGTAATAAGAGATGTAGAAAATGGAGTTTCGGGATTTTCATTCTTAGCATTATTTGCAAACTTAAAACATCCTGTTTCTAACCCAAGTACAAGGACAACCTGTAATACTGCTATATATGACATTATTTCTGAGTACGACCCATATGACTCCTTAGATAATATTCTTGTATAAATAGGAACAAAGAAAAAATTAATCATCCTTGCCAAAATAGTACTTAAACCGTAAATGGCAGTCTCTCCTGCCAGTTTCTTTAATTGACTTCCCATAGTTTTTTAATCTTCTAGCGCTTTCTTTTTAAATAACAAGAACCCTATATTAAGTTGTGGGTACCATTTGTTGTATTCTCCTTTTTGGTAATAAGAAGCTGCAAACGATACAGGGCCAACAGGCGACTGCCAAACGAGTGCCATATTTGCAATAATTCCACCGGTAGGAAATTTATCACTATAATCGTATTTACCATTTGGCAATTCGTATATCTGCTGATAAGGTTGAAAATATGATATGTTAGTATGTAAATAAAATGTTTTTGTAAATAGAAAAACAGGGGAAACCCCAATTCCTAAATAGCTATTTGCTCTATAATTTTTAAGTAATAAAGTTTTACTATGTGGAATAGGTTCAAAAGCCGGCATATATAATAATGACGATATATAATCGGTCATTTTATTTTTACCCGATATTGTAAGATCTGCCAAATAACCTATTTTAAGAAAATTCCATAATTTAACATACGATTCAATGGAAAATTTTAATACCGGCATATTATGTTTAAGCTTTTTTAACGGCTCTCTACCAAACGCAGTACTCCCCGGCTCATATTCCTCTATTCCATAAGTATATCGCAAGCTGAGCATCTCCTTTTTTCCTTGAGTGGGATATAGTAAATAATTATGCGTATTCCTCTGTATAGAAACCGAAGGAGAAATTATATCAACTTGAGTTCTATCGGGGATATCTTTTACGGTAAAATTTTCTACCGGAAAATATCTAAATTGTTTTCTTCCCGCTACAACGCCAAATTTAATAAGTATATTCCTTTTTATTGTTAATGGAGTTGCTATTCCTAATTTTAAAAATATTTCTCTATTCTGCACATTGTTAGGAATTTTATCGGGAGTAAAAAGATTCTGATTTCCATTATAATAATCGAATTGATGTATAACAAATTGAGCATCGTAATACGCAAGCGGCCTTACGCCTATATCGTGTCTCCACGTTAAATCTCCCCCTTTATAGTATTTCCCAAGATTTACTCCTACTGCTATTTTCCATGGGTTTCTAGCCATATGTGTATATGATGCCCCTATATATCCTTGATTAAGAGATGAGGACGAGATATTACCACCTATCTCTACATTAAAAGGAGAAGCCTTTGTAACTTTAAGTTTAAGTGTGAAAAGAGAATCGTCTCTTTCTTCATAAGAAGGGTAGAATGTTTTTACTGTTCTACTTGCAATAATTCTATAATACCCTCGCTTAAATTGATTGAAATCAAAATCTTCAACTTTATCGTTACGTATTGTTCTATCTATAAAATGCGCTTGCGTGGTATTAAGATTATCACTTATTTCCAAATTTCTATAAAACTTAACTTCCTTACATTTAACTCTAAAGGAAGTCCTCATAGAATCTAACTGATTATTTGTCCTCTCTCTTTTTATTCTCTTTTTAAGATCTGCAATATATGGAAGAGCGCTTTCATATCCCATTTTTACAATCTCATTAACTTTATTAAAATCCATTATCCCATAAGGATATTTTCGTCCTATAACAATTCCCTTCTCTGGAGGTATGTCATAGTCTGTTTGAACCATAAGCATATTTGTTACTTGCGTAACAACATTTTCTTCATCTAATTCAAGCTTACCTACAACACATTTTGACCCAATTATATAATTAGGGTGGTATTCTTCTTCCATTATATTCCACGGAAAATTATTGTAAAATCCGCCATCAAAAAGCAAAGTAGAATCTATTGTAATTGGCTTAAAATAAAATGGGTAAGTCATTGATGCTCTTACAGATGCTCCAAGATCTCCACTCTTCATTATATAAGGCTTTTTACGCACAATATCTGAAGCCACACAAAAAAAAGGGACCATTAAGCTGTCAAAGTTATACTTACATGCCGACGCCGAAGAGGTAAACAACTGCATTACAGCTAAATCCATAGGATAAGGGGAGACTAAACTAGTTGGAAAATCTATTTTTAGTTTCTTCTTTTCTATTGGATTTCCCAAATGGTCAAATTCTTGGGTGGCATTTTTTTTATTAGAAAAAGAGAAATTAAACATTTTAGGAGTAGGTTCATCCCTATAATAATATGTTGCATAAGCTTGCTCAGGCATCCCTTTATACCACGATTCAAATTCGGGTGAACGAAATAGAGCAAGCATTTCATCGGGACTATAGCCTATAGAATATAATCCTCCAATAATTGCCCCCATAGAGGTACCACATATATAGTCTATTGGAATATTATTTTCTTCTAATGCCTTTATAACCCCTATATGAGACAATCCCTTAGCGCCCCCGCCACTAAGCACAAGCCCAACCGATTGTCCCCTTAATAGAGAGCCAACACATATTGTAAATACTAAATACAGTACTATTCTCTTCATAGAATAAAATTAACACTCAAAGATACTAAAAAACAAAAATATTTAACTATTTTTGTTTTCTAATAGAAAAACCTAAATATTTAAACATATGAAGATAAAACTCATTATCCTATTAGTTATTACCTCCGTGGCTTTTTTTGCCTGTAAAAGCTCAAAAACAGGAGAGGTTAGTCCAAAAGACGGACAAATTGAAAAAGCTGTAGAGCCGGTAAAAGCCCCAACTCTTGCATTTGATCCAACTAAATTACCGGAAGAACCTATATTTAACATAAATACAACGGAAGGAATTATAAAAATAAAACTTTATAAAGAGACCCCTCTACATAAAGCTAATTTTATTAAACTTGCTTCTGAGAGATTTTATGATAATATTATTTTTCACAGAGTTATTAAAAATTTTATGATTCAAGTAGGAGATCCTCTAACAAAAGACACTACCGCTTTGGTAGAAAAATACGGTACAGGTGGCCCCGGCTACACAATTCCTGCCGAAATACTTTCACAGTTTAAGCATAAAAAGGGAGCACTTGCAGCGGCTCGCAGACCTGATACTTCAAATCCAAATAAAGAATCATCGGGTTCACAATTTTATATTGTACAAGATGTTGCTGCATGTTCGCAATTAGATGGAGATTATACAATATTTGGAGAAACAGTTGGTGGCCTAGATGTTATTGATAAAATTGCCAATGTGCCTACAGGCAAAAGAAACTTTCCAATTACTCCAATTAGAATTATAAGTATAACCCCTGTTACTGAATAACTATAAAGATATGATAAGATGGAGTATTTAATTCAAAACTTTCATTTATAACAACATTACAAAATTATTCAAACGCAAAAATAGAGTTATATAGAGCTCTTGGAGGAGGATGGAAAGAGTGAAATTAATTGATATAATTAAAAAGAGTAGAAGTTATAGGAGATTTTTTGAGGAAGTTTCTGTAACTAGTGGCGAGTTGCGGCTTATGATAGAAGCCGCACGCTACTCGCCAGCCTCTAGGAATATACAGCCAATTAAATATTTTATTTGCAATACCAGCGAGTTAAACGATAAAATATTTACAACACTTGGTTGGGCAGGATACCTTACAAATTGGGATGGACCAATTAAAGGAGAAAGACCTGCTGCATATATTATTCAACTTTTAGATAGAAATATCTCAACAACAGCATCGTGCGACCATGGCATTACTGCCCAAAGCATATTACTCCAAGCAACTGAACTTGGTTACGGTGGTTGCATAATTGCCTCTGTAAAAAGAGAACAATTAAGTAAAATAATTAATTTAACCTCTAATTTAGAGATAATTCAAGTAATTGCCCTAGGGAAACCCAAAGAAACAGTTGTTGTGGATGATCTTAAAAACAATGAATATAAATATTGGAGAGAAGAGGATGGCACACACCATGTTCCCAAAAGAACACTAGATGAACTAATTATAGAGACAAGTGAAAAATAAAACAAAATAATTTAATGTTTATAAAATCTTGGCACGCACTTTGTTATTTAGTAGGTAAGGTTTTTTCAAAGGTTAAATTTAGGTTAAGAAAAAATAGATTGCTATATAAGCAGTCTATTTTTTTTAATAATATCTCTAAATATAAATCATATTTTGCTAATACTAAAATTTAGCGTATATTTGCGAGCCTTTTCTCGAGCAGATAAGGAAGTTATAAAAAAACAATTAAATTTTAAACTCACAGTTATGTCTGTAAAAATTCGTCTAACACGTCACGGTAAAAAGAACTTTGCTTTTTATCATATCGTAGTGACTGACAGTAGAGCTCCACGCGATGGACGCATTATTGAACTTATTGGTTCTTACAATCCTAATTCTAACCCTGCAACAATTATTCTTGATGGGGATAAAGCTTTAGATTGGATGAACAAAGGTGCTCAACCCACCGATACTTGCAGAAGAATCCTTTCTTACAAAGGAGTACTTCTAAAAAAACACCTTTTAGAAGGGGTTAAAAAAGGAGCTCTTACAGTTGAACAAGCCGAAGCCAAATTAAATGCATGGGTTGCAGAAAAAGAGGCTAAAGTAAGCAACAAAAAAGCTACACTTACACAGAGCGAGAGAGATGCTAAAAAAGCAGCATTTGAGGTAGAAGCAAAAGTTAATGCCGATAGGGCAGCTGAATTAGCTAAGAAAAAAGCAGAAGAATTAGCAGCAAAAGCTAAAGCAGAGGCAGAGGCTAAAGCAGCAGCAGAAGCAGCAGAGGCAGCTAATGCACCTGTAGTAGAGGCTCCTGTAGCAGAAGTACCTGCACAAGAAGCACCTGCACAAGAAACAACAACTGAAGCTTAATTGCAATGTTGCGTTCTGTAACGGAAAATAAACTGTTGCCTGTAGCGCAAATTGTAAAATCTTATGATATAAATGGAGAGGTAGTTGTAAGACTAACCTCCGATTTATTAGAAGATTACAACTTTAAGGAACCGGTCTTCATCTATTTTGATGAATTATCGGTTCCTTTCTTTATTGAAACCTTTAAAACAAAAGGTTCATCGGGAGCTTTAATAAAATTTGAGACTGTAAATGATTTCTCTCACTCGGAGGAACTTCTAAGAAAAGAGATATTTGTATCTGCAGAATATGCGGTGGCAAACGCTAAAGAAGAAGATGATGCCACAGCAATGGCTTCTTATATTATAGGGTGCACAATTAAAGATGCCAACGGCAAAACATTAGGGATAATCTCTGATTATCTAGATTATCCCGGTAATCCTTGCATAGAGGTTACGTTAAACTCGTTGGAAAATACTTTGCTCATTCCATTTAATGAAGATCTTATAATTAATTTTTTTCCAAAGAAACGTATCCTCCAAATGGAAATTCCAGAGGGACTACTTAATTTATAATCGTTTAGCAACTACCTAAAACTTTGTTGCATTTTTCTGCTCTTTTCTGCACTTTGCTACGCTTTCCAAAAAATATTTCTCCTTGTAAAAACACTTACAATCCACATAGTAAAAATAGTGGCAATGGCTGCTCTTAAAACACCAAGCAAATAAATGCCAGCCGGATATGTTGCGTTATATATAGTTATAAAGCCTGTCAACTTAATAAAAGGGAAAATTAGACTATCAAAAGCAATATAACTCATAAGTGGATTTTTGCCGGCCCCGGCAAACGTATTTACAAAGAAACTACGAGGAATATATTTACAAATATAATCTGAAACCATAAGAAGAAAAATACTTATTGCACACGTGGCAAAACAATATTGAATTGTACATGGAACTTTTTTTATCCCCCCATCCAACGGCTCAAATACTAAACCGCAAAAAAGCAACCCGGCAGCAACTAAAAACATTTGCTTATATTGTGGCAACTTAGTTTTAATTCCATTCCATAAAAATAATAATATTATTCCCGATAAAATTAAATTGCTCCAATACAACCGCATATAAAACGCATAACAGAGCCAGCCAACCAATACAATCATTAAGGGAAATATCCAATGAATAGCCTTAGAACTAATACTCTCATATATTTTTTCTCCGCTAGATAATTTATTATACAGCAAATCGCCAATATAGGTTGCAGGGAGAAGTAGTAATAAAAAATAAATATACTCAACATTAAACCACCATCTTATATATGGATTAGCATACGTTAAAATAGGCCACTTTGCATATTGAGTTACTATTGTAAAACCTAAAATAGCCAAGAAAATGACAAAACGCTTTTTAAAATTCTCTTGTGTAAAATACCAAATTAACGCTCCAAAAAGATAAAGGAACGCCAAAAGAAAAATAATTATTCCCCGCCGCTGCACATTTATTACCTCTCCCCAATAAAAATGTCCAGCCGCTATCACTCCACAAGCAGCAAACATCCCTCCTATACGAATCCATTTTGTATAAGCCGTTTTATTTTTAATTACTAAATAAATAGGGAATAATAACGCAAACCCAAGAATTGTTCCTACCTGTGGCCACACACCTGCAACAGCCACCCCGTTTATAGTATTTGTTGAAAAATTAAGTAACACATACAAATAAGAAAAGAGCCACAACATAACAAACCGCTCAAACGTCTCTCTCAAAACCATCTTTCTTCTACCGGCCAGCGGAATTGCCACCCCCATACAAAAAATAAATATAGGAAACACCAAATCTACCCACCCTATTCCGGCCACCCCCATATTAAGTATGTGAGTAGGTGGCGGATTCTGCACATGATACATCCATCCCGGCAATACGCCATAGGGAATAATTGCACTAAACGTCATCCCAAAAATGGTAAGACCACGTAAAAAATCGAGTGAAAGATACCGCCTCATTATAGGCAAATTATTTATGCAAACTTTTCTATAATATTCCGCGCCTTCGCTATTTTTTCCTGCAATAATTCATCTGTTTTAGCCTCAACAATAAATCTTAAAAAAGGCTCGGTATTAGAAGGACGAATATTAAACCACCAATTTGGAAATTCAACCCTATAACCATCAAAATCCATCTCTTTAGTTGGCTTTTCCATAGAGATAAAATACTCTTTTACAGCGTCCATTGCCTCTTGCTTGCTCTCCAACTTAAAATTTATCTCTCCAGAGTTTTTATAACGTTCTATCTTAGAAATAAGTTGCGAAAAAGAAATCCCTTTTTTCTTAAAATCAGAAACAATATCAAGCACAATAAGCGATGCCATTATTCCACTATCGGAGTAGAAAAACTCTCTAAAATAATAGTGGCCTGCCAATTCTCCGCCAAATATTCCATCAATCTCTCTTAGCTTATGCGCAGCAAACGCACGCCCAACTTTCCATGTAAACATATCGCCACCCATAGGAGATAAATACTCTCCAACAGCCTTAGAACTCCTTATATCTTGAATAACTTTCCCTTTAAACCCTCTCTTTTCTAACCAATAATGTCCCATAAGAGCAATAATTAAATCGGGAGAAATAAAACGAGAATTTTCATCAACAAACATAACTCTGTCTGCATCACCATCATAAATGACACCAATATCACACCCTTTCTCCTTTACTAATTGCTTAAGAGCTAATGTATTTTGTGGAATAAGTGGATTAGCCTCATGATTAGGAAATGTACCATCTAACTCATCAAATATATAATGAATAGAACCATCTCCATCGCTTGCTATACCAACACCAACAACATCTTTTACAATAAGAGCAGCCATTCCATTTGAAACATCAATTCCAACATTAAGATTTGAATAATCTCCCTTATACTGCATTTGGAATTTAATATATTCCTCTTTATAATCTACAAACTCAACTACACCGCGCTTTGCAACAGGAGCACACTCTTTCCCTTGTTTAATCCAGCCCTCAATTACTCCCAACCCATTATCATAGCCAATAGGCAGTGCATTATCACTAGAAACTTTTAATCCATTATACTCTCTTGGATTATGAGATGCCGTAATTTGAACCGATGCTTTAAAGCCATATTTAGCAGTAGCAAAATACACCATAGGAGTAGTTGCCAACCCCATATCAATAACATTTGCCCCTGCATCTGTAATTCCTTTTACAAGATACTCTCTTATCTCGGGCGAAGATTCTCTAACATCCCTTCCCACCAACACTTTTTTTGTATTTAAAAGCTCGGGGATAAAAAATCCAACTTTATACGCAATTTCTTTATCAAAATCTTTATTATAGATACCTCTAATATCATAAGCATGAAATGCTCCCATAATTACAAACTCCCTATTTTTTATTTTTCTTTACAATTTTATAATGCGTATGCACCTTACCATTTGCAATATTTGCAAGTTTTCCTTGAATCATTTTTTTCCTAATAGGAGTAGCTCTATCTACAAATAATACCCCTTCTAAATGATCCATTTCGTGCTGCACCATACGACACCCAAAGCCCAAAAAGTTCTCGGTAACCTCCTCCAACTTTTCATTAATATATTTAATTTTTACTTCCGACGGCCTTATAACATCTACATGCAAATTAGGGACACTTAGACACCCCTCTGAAAAAGTTGCTGTTTCATCACTCTCCCACAGAACAACAGGATTTATCATAACTCTTTTAAAATTTGCAAGTTCAGGCATTTCATCAGCCAAATCTGCGCCATCAACTATAAGTAACCTTATTGAACGGCCAACCTGCGGAGCAGCAATACCCACTCCGTCTGCCTCTTTCATTGTTACATAAAGATTATCAATAAAATCTTGTAATCCCTCCTCTGTTTTAACATCAATTTCCTTAGCTCTTTCCCTCAACACATCAGAACCATAAACATAAATTGGTAAAATCATATTATTATTTTTATTCGGTTATTCTATTCTATTATTATATACTACTAATGTTGTACTCTATCTATATACGACTGCAAAATTATTGCCGCACTAATTTTATCCACTGCTCCTTTCTCTCTCCTATCCATTTTTTTCATTCCCCCGGTAATCATTGCTTGCATTGCAATTTGCGAAGTAAATCTTTCGTCCTCTAGAAAAATAGGAGTACTAGGAAAATTCTTTTTAAGCTGTTTAAGAAAAACATCAACATACCTAGCGCACTCTGCCGGTTTATTATTAAGGTTCATAGGATACCCAACCACAAAACCACTTACTTTTTCCTTTTGGGTATAATTTTTGAGATAATCAATTATCTTTGCAGCCGGAACAGTTTCCAAGGCTGAGGCAAAAATTCCGAGAGGGTCGCTAACTGCAACACCAACTCTTTTTCTGCCATAGTCTATTCCAATAATTCTATCCATTTTGCAAAGTTAGTTTTTTATATTTATTATGGCTATCAAGAAACGTGAAAAAACGAATAAATTAACAAACAAGTTTCGTTTCTCTATATTTAACGATACTACTCACGAAGAGTTGTTTGTTTTTAGAGGGAACGGACTTCTTTCATTATTAACAATCATTTTAGTAATTGTGTTTCTTATAGGCTCAGTTACTGTCCTTATTTCATTTACATCATTAAGAGAGTTTATACCGGGATATCCGTCGGCCGAAAGTAGGAGAATGTTAATACAGAATACGTTAAAAATAGACTCACTACAAAACGAAGTTAACCTATGGCATTTACAACTATCAAATATACAAAGAATTGCAACAGGAAAGGAACCACTTCATATAGATAGTATACTTAATCTATCGGGGAACAAAGACTCTCTTATTGCACAAGGAGGATCTTTTAAAAAAGATGACTCATTACTAAGAGCAACTGTAATTAAAGAGGAGCAATTTAACGTATCGTCCAATAAACAAAAAATTGAACAGATAGAAGGGCTGCACTTTTTTCCTCCGGTAAAAGGAATGGTTACAGAAGAGTATAATATTGCTATAAATCATCCCTTTACAGATATAGCCGCTCCTGCAAATACTGTAGTATCAGCCGTACTAAATGGAACCGTAATCTCGGCAGACTGGAACGACGAATACGGATACACTATTCAAGTACAACACGATAATAATTTAATATCAATATATAAACATAACGCCAAACTACTTAAGAAGTCCGGCGATAAAGTTAGTGCCGGAACACCAATCTCTCTTGTAGGCAATACCGGTACCTTAAGCAATGGATTTCACTTGCATTTTGAACTTTGGCATAAAGGTGAGCCTATTAACCCCGCTGAATATATTAAATTCTAAAAAATTATATAAAAACGGAGAAAAATAAACCTAAAATGGAAAAACGACATATTGCAATACTAGGCTCTACCGGCTCAATTGGCACACAAGCTCTTAATGTTATATCACAACATCCCAATACCTTTGAAGTAGAACTCCTTACAGCAAATAATAATAGCACATTACTAATTGAACAAGCAATAAAATTTAACCCCAACAGCGTTGTAATTTGCAACAAAGATTTATATAAAACAGTATTTGACGCCCTTGATAAGTACGATATAAAAGTATTTGCAGGGATAGAATCGGTTAACGAACTTGTAAAAAGTACAAATATAGATATTGTATTAGCTGCAATGGTTGGATTTAGTGGATTTGAGCCTACAATAAATGCCATAAAAAGTGGTAAAATTATAGCACTTGCAAATAAAGAAACTTTAGTAGCGGCAGGTTCTATTATAACTGCATTATCTAGAAAATACAATAGTCCAATACTTCCGGTAGACTCCGAACATTCTGCTATTTTCCAGTGTTTGCAGGGAGAACAAACAGAAATTGAAAAAGTAATCCTTACAGCATCGGGCGGGCCGTTTTTAAATGCCAACATTAAGGAAATAATGAATGCTACCCGTGCGCAAGCTCTCAATCATCCTAATTGGAGCATGGGGGCAAAAGTAACTATAGACTCAGCCAGCATGATGAATAAAGGATTAGAAATGATTGAAGCCTCTTGGCTTTTTAATTTACCACCTCATAAAATTGATATTGTTGTGCACCCACAATCTATAATTCATTCAATGGTGCAATTCACCGATGGCAGCCTTAAAGCGCAACTTGGTGCACCCGATATGAGAGTTCCAATACAGTATGCCCTTTCATATCCAACACGGATATCACTTAATACCAAAAGAATTGATTTCCCTGCTCTTGCCAAGCTTACTTTTTTTGCTCCCGATAGAGAAAAATTCCCGGCAATATCACTTGCATACGCAGCACACAAAGAGGGGGGAAATATGGCTTGCATAATGAATGGAGCCAATGAAATTGCCGTTGAAGCATTCTTAAAAGACAAAATTCTTTTCCACCAAATACCACATATTATTGAGAAGACCATGAAAAAGTGTAGCTTTGTGGCCGCTCCTTCAATTGATGATATATACGCAACAAATACGCAGGCAAAAAGCGTTGCGGAGGAGTTTATTTAACTCTTGATATTTATTCAATTTAATGATGCAAGAGATAAGAATTTTTTAAGCACATAACTAACTTATAACAAAGTAATTAAATAAAACTAATGCAAGAAATAACACTCACCATGTCATTTATTGATATGTTAATTGTTATTATCTTTGCAAGTGAAGTTTTATCGGGAAATAAAATGATAAAATTTAATATAAATTAATACGATGATAGTTTTAATAAAAATATTGCAAGTTGTTTTAGCATTAAGCATATTGGTACTAGTTCACGAATTTGGACACTTCCTTTTTGCCCGTATATTTAAGATAAGAGTAGAAAAATTTTATTTGTTTTTTGATGCTTGGTTTAGCCTATTTAAATTTAAACCCAAAAACAGCGATACCGAATATGGAATTGGGTGGCTACCATTAGGGGGCTACTGTAAAATATCGGGGATGATAGATGAGTCTATGGATAAAGAAGCCATGAAACAAGAACCACAACCATGGGAATACAGATCTAAACCGGCTTGGCAAAGGTTGTTTGTAATTGCCGGAGGGGTTGTATTTAATTTTATCCTTGCAATTATTATCTATGCAGGAATAATGTACACATGGGGCGAAGAATACATAAAAAACTCAGATGTAACAACAGGTATTTACGCAAATGAACTTGCTAGGGAAATTGGATTTAGAAGCGGAGATAAAATTCTTTCTTTTGACGGAATAGTTCCTAATAAATTTAATGATTTACAAATTGATTTAGTACGTATGCAGGCTAAAGAGGCAAAAGTACTTAGGAACGGTGATACCGCTATAGTTAACATAGATCCTGTTTATATTCCTACAATACTTAATACCCCGGGAATGTTTGATTATGGTATTCCATTTAAAATTGCAAACGTATCAGATACATCAATAAATTATAATGCAGGATTACAAGTTGGAGACAAAATTATGGCTCTTAACGGAGAAAAAGCCGAAATGTTTTTAGAAGTGCAAGACTATCTTCTTAAACACAAAGGAGATTCTGTTGTTGCAACTATTGCAAGAGGAAATGAAATTACCCTTGTTCCGCTAGCAATAGATACAACCGGTAAAATTCAAATTATGGCTAATGTTTCGCCAGCAGATTTTTACACAATTACAAAAATTGACTATACGGTTTTAGGTGCAATTCCGGCAGGATTTAATAAGGCTACCACAACTGTAGGGAATTATCTTAAAGAACTTAAACTTATTTTCTCTCCTAAAACAGAGGCTTATAAATCGGTTGGGAGTTTTATTGCAATAGGAAAAATATTCCCTTCTGCATGGGATTGGAGAATTTTTTGGAACATTACAGCCTTTTTATCTGTTATGCTTGCAGTACTTAACATATTACCTATACCGGCACTAGATGGGGGGCATATTATGTTTACACTTTATGAAATAGTTACCAAAAGGAAACCTAGCGATAAGTTTTTGGAATATGCCCAAATGGTTGGGATGATACTACTCCTTGGCCTTATGATACTTGCTTTTGGAAACGATATATTTAAATTATTCAACTAATAAATTGTTATTATGAGAGTATTCAAATTATTTTTAATTACATTCCTGGCAACCACAATCTTTTATGGTTGCAACGGAAACGAGCCGCAGCTTAAGCCAAATATAAGCGGAAAAGCCGGAGAAATTATTATTGTCACTAATAAAACTAACTGGGAATCGGAATCGGGGAGTGAACTAAGATCCATTTTAGCTGTAGATTATCCTTTTTTGCCACAACGCGAACCTTCATTTACCCTTATTAATATTGGGGAAAAAGATTTTACTTCAATTTTCCAAATTCACAGGAATATTGTATTATTACAAGTAGATCCTAAATTTACAGAGGCTAAAATGATAACACAAGAGGATTTATGGGCATCCCCACAAACTGTTGTAACTATACAGGCCCCAAACGAACAAGAAGCCACAAAGTTACTTAAAGAGAAAGGACAATTACTTTTTAATACTATAGCTCAAACCGAACGGAACCGTGTTATAAGAAATTCAAAAAGATATGAAGAGGTGGAATTAAGAAAACTTGTAGCAGAGGAATTTGGTGGGTCGCCATATTTTCCAAAAGGTTATTCTTTAAAAAAGAAAGTAGATAATTTTGTATGGATTTCTTATGAGACAACATATACAAACCAAGGAATATTTATTTACAAGATTCCATATAAAGATTCAAGTTCAATGAGTATAAGTGGACTTATTGCCGCAAGGAACGAAATGCTTGAGACATACGTACCGGGAATGTTAGATAACAGTTATATGACAACAAGCAAAGAGCAAACACCAATGTTAACTTGGATAAAATATAAAAAAAGAGACTTTGCAGAAATACGCGGATTATGGGAAGTACAGAACGATTTTATGGGAGGGCCATTTGTATCTCACGCTTTTTACGATAAAGATGGATCTAATATAATTATTTTGGAAGGATTTGTATATGCACCAAGGTACGATAAAAGGAACTATATTAGACAAGTAGAATCTATTATATACTCATTTGACTGGGAAGCTGATTTTAACAAATAGTATAAATTTGTTTTTTACAGAAGATTTTTTTGCATAAATAAATTTTATTTCTACCTTTGCAATCCCAAACAAAATACGCCTTGGTGTATTTATGGGGAAAAATGGCTAAGGTCGGTTCGTCTAAAGGTTAGGACTCAAGATTTTCATTCTTGCAATAGGGGTTCGATTCCCCTACCGACTACAAAAAAAATATTAAAAAATTATAAAATGGCAAATCACGCATCAGCAGACAAGCGCAATCGCCAAAACGAGAAACGCAAGTTGCATAATCGTTATTATGCAAAAACAACACGTAATGCTATTAAAGCTTTACGCAACACAACCGACAAACCTGCAGCTTTGGCTTTAATGCCTAAGGTGTATGCAATGTTGGACAAATTGGCTAAAAAGAATATCATTCACGATAATAAGGCAGCTAACCTTAAGAGTGGTATTGCAGTTTATGTAAATAAACTAGCGTAAATTTTACTTTTTGTCATAAAGGTATCTAAAAAACTTCTCAATCTTTGGGGAGTTTTTTTATTTTAAATCTATTTATTTATGACAACTAAATTAACAATTCAAAATTGGGAAGAGAGCGAGCGACCTAGAGAAAAATTCCTTGCAAAAGGGGGTGAATCGTTGAGCAATGCAGAGCTATTAGCAATATTATTACGGTCGGGAAATAGAAATGAGAACGCTATTGATTTAGCGCGCAATATTCTAGCTACTGCAAATAATAATCTTACCGTATTAAAAAAATTCACTTTTGAAGATTTAAAAAAATTTAATGGAATAGGGGTTGGTAAGGCTTTATCTATCTTAGCATGCTTTGAGCTATCTAAGAGGACAGATATGGAGCAAACGCCAATAAACGCCCAAATTTACTCCTCTAAGAGTGCTGCCCAGGCTGTAGCTCCTATTCTTAAAGACATTGCACACGAAGAGTGCTGGGTTTTATATCTAAACAGAGGAAATAAACTTATTGGAAAAGAAAAAGTTACAAGTGGGGGCGTATCATCAACAATAGTGGATGTAAAAATAATTATAAAAAAAGCAATTTCTAAATTAGCAAGTTCTATTATATTAGTTCATAACCACCCATCGGGAAATAAAACGCCCGGAGACCATGATAAAATTCAGACTAAACGGCTAAAAAATGCTGCGCAAATGTGTGAAATAGAATTGCTAGATCATCTTATTATTGCCGGAGATAATTATTATAGTTTTTCGGACGAGGGAATATTATAGCATTAATATTAAAATATTTTTTGTTTGTGCTCTCAAATATTATAACTTTGTTAAGTTATTAATAACAACTCAAATATGACAATTGTAAATATTGGTGAGAAGAATTCTATTCTTAATAGATTTATTGCAGAATTAAGAGATAAGGACATTCAAAAAGACAGTATGCGTTTTAGACGTAATCTGGAACGAATTGGAGAAATTTTCGCTTACGAAATAAGTAAAACACTGGAGTATAAACCGGTAGATGTTAACACGCCACTAGGAATAGCAAAATGCAATCTTCCTGAGAATGATATAATTGTTTCAACTATAATGAGAGCAGGATTACCATTACATACAGGTATTCTTAATTATTTTGATAGAGCACAGAATGCTTTTATAGCAGCATATCGCAAATATGGTAAGGATAACAAATTTACTATCCAAATAGAGTATGCTAGTTCACCCGCAATAGATGGAAAGATTCTTATTTTGGCAGATACAATGTTAGCCACAGGTTCCTCCGCTGTTCTTGCATACCAAAAACTTTGTGAGAATGGAGAGCCAAAACACACTCATATAGTATGTCCTATAGCAAGTGAATTTAGCTTAGGGTATCTCTCTAAACATTTACCTCATAAAAGAGTTACTTTATGGGTAGCCGCCATAGACCAAGAGCTTACAAACAAGTCTTATATTGTACCGGGGTTAGGTGATGCCGGCGATTTAGCGTATGGCAATAAATTATAAACTTAGTATACTTTTTGGCCATTGAGATATGTACCGATTACTTTTGTAGCCGGTATTTCTTTTTCCGGCACAATCATAAAATCCCTATCTGTAATTATGAAATCGGCATATTTACCTGCCTCTATGCTTCCCTTTTCCATATCTTCTCCTGTTGCTTTTGCCCCCCATATTGTCATTGACCTAAGAGCTTCTTCTTTAGTTAAAGCATTCTTTTTGAGCTGCAATAAAAATCTCTTTTTATTCTGCTGTATTATATTTAATTATCTCTGTTTTAAATACATTGCACATATCCTCCATAAATACACCATAAAACTTGCCGTTTTTTATAATAGCACCGCTTGGACTGTATTTACCTCCTACCTTAAAATCTTGTGGCGTAATTCCCAATTTATTTATTGCTGCATCATTTACAACAACAGCATGAAAATCAATTCTAGATAATACTACAGGAATATTTGGAAACATTTTATTAAGCTTCTGTTTGGATTAGCATTATATGCTTTTTGCAACCTCTCCAAAATTTCATTAAATGATGCTGCATTGCGCAAACTTACATTTTGCAAGCTCATTCCAAGTCCATATAAATGACAATGTGAATCATTTAACCGGGATACACCGCAGCTCCATTAAAATCTATATAGCTGTTTATATTATTAGTTGGTACTTTATATTTGGCCAAAATATCTGCCGTAGTGCCCACTTTTACAAATTTTCCTTCTTTTATTGCAAATGCTTCCGCTTTTGTAAATACACTATCTACAGTGTAAATTACACCATTATATCCAATAAAATCTACTTGCTCTTTCATATTGCAAGAATTGAGTAAAAATAACGTAGCAAAAAAGCATATAGCTATTTTTAATGAGTTCATATTTATAATATAATTTATTTACAATTCTTTACGGAGCCTAGCTATAGGAATATTTAATTGTTCTCTATATTTGGCAACAGTACGGCGAGCCACAAGATACCCTTTTTTCTGTAGTACTCCAACCAATTCTTCGTCTGTAAGTGGTTTGCTTTTATCTTCTACATTAACACTTTCACCTAATATCTTTTTAATTTCGCGCGTAGACACTTCCTCTCCATTTTCTGTCATTAGCCCCTCCGAAAAGAAATATTTAAGAGGAAATATGCCAAAAGAGGTTTGAATATATTTACAATTTACAACACGCGATATAGTTGAAATATCTAATCCCGTTTTTTCTGCTATATTTTTTAGCACCATTGGTCTAAGTTTTTTTTCATCTCCATCTACAAAATATTCGCGTTGGAAATTTATTATAGCATTCATGGTGTTTTGCAGCGTATTCTGACGTTGTTTTATAGCTTCTATAAACCATTTAGCAGAATCTAATTTTTGCTTTACAAAGCTTGCCGCCTCTTTACCGGCTCTACTGGTATTGGATGATTTTATGAGTAAATCGGCATATCTTTTATTAACTTTAAGCTCTGGAACAGAAAATTTTGGCATACTCATAACAAGCTCACCTTCTTTTTCTTCTAAGACAAAATCTGGAACTATTTGTTGCGACTGTTCTATATATGAATCATCTATTTGTCCCCCCGGCCGTGGATTAAGTTTTATTATTTCGTCTATAGCACCCTTTAATTCCTCTTGTGTTATCCCCATTTTAGAAATAATTTTAGAGTAGTGTTTTTTGGTAAATTCAGCAAAGTGATCTTTTAAAATGGCCTCTGCTATCTCTTGAGCGCTACTTTTAGCTTTTGACTCTATTTGTAATATTAGGCACTCTTGTAAAGTTCTGGCACCAATCCCTACGGGCTCAAATTCTTGTATAATTTTAAGAATTTTTTCCAATTCTTCTTCGTTTGTCTCTATATTTAATCTAAAAGAGACATCATCGGCTAATGATTCTAAGTCTCTGCGGAGATACCCGTCGTCATCTAAGCTCCCAATTACAAATATTGCAATTGCTCTAATTCTTTCATCCATAGGCCTATAGCCTAATTGCATTTGAAGACTTTGGTGAAAACTTTCTCGTACAGAAAATGTATTATATTGTGGTTTTAAATCTTTTCCTTGGTTGTTTACGTACAACTTATAGGATGGTGTTGGATCATCTGTAGGATATTCGCTTAACGAAACATTCTTGGGTGCACCATCATCACTATCCTGGTTATCTGTAATTTCATCTAATACAGGATTTTCCTCCAGCTCTTTTTTAATTCTTTGTTCAAGCTCAAGAGTTGGTAACTCCAGCAGTTTTATAGTCTGAATCTGGAGTGGTGATAACTTTTGTAGTTGTTTCTGTTGTAAACCTTGTTTTAACATAATTGCAAAGATACAATTTTTTATTTTATCTTAGCACCCATAAATACACTTTGGATTATGGAGAGCGGGAAGCAAAAATTAACAATAAGTATTAAGCAAGTAATTGCGTCCAAGAGCAGCAACTTAGCAAAATACACACCAAATTTTATTATAAACGCAATTAAACGAATTATTCATGAGGATGAAATTAATTTTATTCTTAAAAAAAACTGCGATAAAACCGGTGTTGATTTTGCAAACGGATGTCTAAAAATACTTAATGTATCTTGTAATATAAAATATATTAACAGGGAATCTATTAGTAAAACAGGAAGATACATATTTGCCTCTAACCATCCTCTTGGAGGATTAGATGGGCTTATTCTTATTAGTGAACTTGGAAATGAATTTGGCGACATAAAATTTATAGTTAATGATCTTCTTATGAATATTAAACCACTGGAACCTATTTTTGTTCCGGTAAATAAGGTTGGAAAAATGAGTAAGGAGTATGGAGAGCTAATAAATAAGGCTTACGCATCACAAAGCGATATTCTATATTTCCCTGCAGGGCTATGTTCTAGGCTTATAAATGGACAAATTACAGATCCAAAATGGCAGAAAAATTTTTTACGACAGGCGCTAAAATATAATAGAGATATTGTGCCTATGTATTTTGAAGGAAAAAATTCAATGTTTTTTTATAGGCTTGCAAAGTTTAGAAAATTTATCGGGACAAAATTTAATATAGAAATGATTTTTCTTCCCAATGAAATGTTCAAACAAAAAAATAGTATCTTTGATGTTGTGATTGGAAAACCAATTACAGCTGAAAGTCTAAAAAATAGCATTGCGCAAGGGAAAAGTATTGATGAATTGTGCTTGGAAATAAGATTAAAAAGCTACGAACTTAAAATGTTCATTTAAATATTTTAAAACATCAAAACAATGGAACCCGTAATTCGCCCCATAGATAGAAGCCTAATTATTAAGGAACTAACAAAAGATAAATTTATTCGTATTACTCGTAAAGGAGATAATTATCTTTTTGAAGTTACTGCACACGATTCGCCAAATGTTATGCAAGAGATTGGTCGCTTACGCGAAATTTCATTCCGCCTTGCAGGAGGAGGAACGGGTAAATCTGTTGATATAGACGATTTTGATCTTGCTACTCACAATCCTTACCGCCAACTTATTGTATGGGATCCTAAGGATGAGGAGATTATAGGCGGTTACAGATATATTAACTGTGGGGGATTAGATATTGAAAAAATGGCCACAAAAGAGTTATTTAATTTTTCTGATAAATTTATAAACGAATATATGCCGTTTACCATAGAGCTTGGACGTTCATTTATTCAGCCTAATTACCAGAGCACCAACTTAAAACGCAAAAGTCTTTATGCTTTAGATAATTTATGGGACGGACTTGGAGCATTAGTTGTAAAATACACCAATATAAAATATTTTTTTGGTAAAGTAACAATGTATACCTCATACGATGCCAGAGCAAGGAACCTATTGCTCCATTTTTTAGAAAAATATTTTTCAGATCCAAATAAACTAATAACTCCAGTAATTCCATTAGAGTGCGATGTTGATAATCCATACTTTATTGAACTATTTAAAGATTTACCATATAAAGAAGGATATAAAGTACTGCAAAAAGAGATAAAAAATAATGGGGAACACATACCTCCTCTAATTAATTCATACATGAACCTTTCTCCATCTATGAAAGTGTTTGGAACAGCTATAAATGAAGGATTTGGCGGAGTAGAAGAGACAGGAATTCTTATAAATATTTCCGATATTTATGAAGAAAAAATTGAGCGATACATTACCCCCCTAAAAATATGGGCACATAAAGTGCGTATTAAGTGGTGGAAGAAAAAATAAAGCTCTCAATTCTCATGTGCCTATTAATAACTACAAACTACTACAACGGAGGAAACTGAATATACTCCTTAATAACTAAAGCATGTGGATATAAATTTTTTATGGCCCCAAGAACTCGCATTGCGTCTGATTTTGTTCTAAAATCGCCTGCAACAACTTTAAAATAAGGATTGGTATAACTCCTATATACAGGCACTTGCGGAAAGCTACTACTAAAAGATTTTACAATAATCTCCGATTCTCCTCTTGCATGTTGTTTATTATCAAAAAATATTCTTATGCGGTAACCATGCCTCTGTTTTAAAGCATTACCGGCAATATAATAATTAAAAGCATTAGTTATATAACTTGGCTGATTTATATAAACGTTGCTATTAGCAAACTCATTTTTACTGTTTATAACTGAAAAAACAGATATTCCAACCAATGTAGAGTCAACAAGTGGAGCCTTTACTATAATTACCGAATCTTGTCTAACAGTATCCACTTGAACCGGAATAACAGTTTGGGCACCAACAGAGAAAACACCAACAAAAAATAATATTGAAAAACTTATAATATAACGCATCTTACTATCTTGTTAATTTTATCTTTTTTATCACTTTATCTAACGGAATATTATTAATCTTAAAAGATTTTTTAAACGCTCCTTTCTTTACAGTAGCTTTTAATTTTATCCTAAATTCATCCATATTCCAAGATTTTATATTAAGCCCCATAACCAAAACGGCCATAGGATCTAGCAATTCTATTCTACAATTCACAAGAGCCTTCCCATTATGCAACGTTGGTATATATACATCCTTTAACAAAGATAAATTAGCAAACGGAACATCATTCCTAAACAATACGCCGTCAACATTAGTTAAAGTAAAATTAGCCTTTGTAGGGTTAAAAACATCTACCCCAATAACAACATCCACTTTTGATGCCGAAGTAAGTTTAAATTTCTCCAATTCTATATTCCCGATAGAAATATCGCGATACCCTTTACAGCCGCTTAGAATGGATACTAAGGCAACAATAATGATCAAATATTTTCTCATTAATTTATTTTTGCTATTACTTATAAAACAGCAAAGGTAAAAAAAGTTATCTTTGCAGAATAATAATTTACTAATGAATAACAAATATTGTTCCGTTAAACCAATTAGAGATAATGAGCTTCCACAAGTTTTTATAGAAACCTATGGTTGCCAAATGAATGTGAATGACAGTGAGGTTGTGCTCTCAGTACTCCAAAACGCCGGTTATTCATTATGCGATAACATAGAAAATGCTAACATTATATTAGTTAACACTTGTTCTATAAGAGATAACGCAGAACAAAGAATTTGGGGACGTTTAGATGTATTTCTCCAAAAAAAGAAAAAAGACAAAAATGTTATAGTAGGCATACTAGGCTGCATGGCAGAAAGACTTAAAGAAGAATTACTTAAGCACCCGGCAGTAGACCTTGTTGCAGGCCCCGATTCTTATAGAGACATTGCAAAACTCATCTTAGCATTAAGAGAAGATGGCGGCAAACAAATAAACACTCTTCTATCGCACGAAGAAACCTATGCCGATATCTCACCTGTAAGGATGGACAAAAATGGTGTTTCGGCATATATTTCAATAATGCGCGGATGCAACAACATGTGTTCATATTGTGTTGTGCCATACACCAGAGGAGCAGAAAGAAGCCGAGACCCACAAAGCATTGTTAGAGAAGCCCAAGAACTTTTTGCAAATGGATATAAAGAAGTTAGCCTTTTAGGACAAAATGTAGACTCATATAATTGGGTTAATCCCAATAATACAACAGAAACCGTAGACTTTGCGCAATTACTAGAACTAATTGCACTTATAAGCCCCACACTAAGAGTGAGATTCTCAACATCGCACCCAAAAGACATGGGGAATGGAGTACTATATACAATGGCAATGTATCCTAATATATGCAACCATATTCATTTACCCGTACAATCGGGCAGTAATGCCATGTTACTTAAAATGAACCGTAAATACACTAGAGAAACATACCTGCAACGGATTAAAAATATAAGGGAAATTCTTCCCGATTGCTGCATAAGCACCGATATTATTGCCGGATTCTGCTCCGAAACCGAGGACGACCACAAAGACACCATATCAATTATGAGAGAAGTAGCATTTGATTCTGCATTTATGTTTCAATACTCAGAAAGACCAAATACAAAGGCAGCTAGGCATTACCCCGACGATGTTCCATTAGATATAAAAACACGTAGATTAAACGAAATTATAGAACTCCAAAACAGCTATTCACTTGCAAGTAACCAAAAAACCATTGGCAACACCTATGAAGTTCTTATTGAGGGCGTTTCAAAACGTTCCGCCGAACAATTAATAGGCAGAACACCCCAAAACAAAGTTTGTGTATTTAATGGCAACGGCCATAAAATTGGAGATTACGTAAATGTAAAAGTAACCTCCTGCACCTCAGCAACACTTATTGCAGAAATTGTATAAATTACTGTCTAAATATTATAAGAAAGTTAAAGACAACAATAAACATAATACATACTAATTATGACAAAAATTAAAACCGTATACCTTGGTTCTCTTAGAACAGAGGCCGAACATATTCAATCTGGTAATAAATTAACTACCGATGCACCCCTTGATAATAATGGAAAAGGCGAATTTTTCTCTCCTACCGATCTATTTGCAACCGCTTTAGGAAGTTGCATGCTTACAATTATGGGTATTTCCGCAAAATCTTATGGATTTAATTTAGACGGTACTACCATTGAAACCGAAAAAATAATGGGAACCGATCCAAGAAGAGTTGTTGAAATAAAATTAGACATTACTTTTCCTGTTGGTAACAGCTACACCGCACAACAGAAAAGAGTTATTGAATCTGCTGCTAAAACATGCCCTGTAGCAAACAGCATTCACCCCGACATTAAGAAGACTATTACATTTAATTACTAATTTAATTTTAGTAATTAATAAAATTATACTATCTTCGCGCTCTCAAAACAAGAGACATATTTTGTTTTGAGGCGCAAGATACACGCCCAGATGGCGGAATTGGTAGACGCGCTGGTCTCAAACACCAGTGAAGCAATTCGTGCCGGTTCGATCCCGGCTCTGGGTACAAAGAAAATGGCTAACAGTTGAAAAATCAACTTGTTGGCCATTTTTGTTTTCTTGATTTTCCCCACATTTTCCCCACACGAGGCAAATAATGTCACAAATCATTAATCAAATATTTATGTTTGTCTTCTAAAATACTTTAAATAGCAAGTTTATCAAATTTTAGGGATCATACTTGACATATTAGGTGTATTAGAAGATAAATTCCAAACTGCTATTCTCATCTTTTTCACAATCCTTCCTGCTCCAAAATCTAACAAATCTTCTCTTTTAAATATATTCAATAACTTATTTAGACTTCCTAATTCGGCGGATGTCATTAAAAAAGCTTCCTCTGGATCCACAAGCTTACAGTATGCCCATAATTGACCTAAATCACGTAGCGTTAGATTGGTTTTCTTTGCTTCAATAAAAAATAGTTTTACAGCATTATTCTTTTTCGCAATCCCAAGTATATCTATTTGTATGTCAATACCCGTTGCAATGTCACTAATAATACCATACTTAGCTAGCACTCTATCAAGTCTCTCCGTATGAGCATCTAAGGTTGTTATTTCGTATCCTTTGTATTTGTCTTGTAGATAAGTATGAAGCCACTTCCTCATAGGTTCATAAAGTTCAAACTCACTTTTTACATTTATTTTATTGACCATAACCTAATTCTTTTGCTATTTCTTTCCAAGAATTAAAATGTTTGCCTCTGATGCTTTCAGGGATAAATTCATCATTTTCACTGGGGTGTATAGGTTTTTCTTTTATTGTATTAGTCTTACTTTCCCAATAGTATTTATGTGTTTGTGATGCAATATCTTTCCCGATACTTTCATAGCCAGCATTCAATTCATTTGCATAGGTTTCCAATGCCTGTTGTTTATGTAATACTCCAAATCCAACAGATAGAAATTCATTCGCCCAGATCTTAATTTGGTGTTCTTTTTTCCAAAATTTATGATAACCTTGATCGTATTTTGTAAGCTTCCCATCCCGCATATTAGGGTGAGCCCAATCAATAGTTTGAACAGGGATATCGATAGATTTTAATATATTACAGATGTCTATAACTAACTGCCAATTATGAGGAATTTCTATGTATACTCTATGCTTATACTTCTCATAATAATAGTTACTACGCCTTATGTATCCCGTAACATCTGCAAATCCTTTTATAAATTGTCTTCTTTCATCATGAGAAAACAAATAGATATCTCTATCTATTGTTATGTCGTTATGAGACAAAGCATTACCAATATAACGTCCTATTTCCCTTATCAAATAATCATTATTATCTTTTGTGAAAGATAAGATTGTAGCTTGTTCATTTTGAATAAAATTAAGCCCAGAGCCAACTAATGGTTCTATAGCATTTCTAATGTCGGTGATACTTGCCTTTACATACAATTTAACATCATGGAAATCTTCTGTTTCTAATTTCTTATGAGGTATTGATATTGATATTATTGTGCTCTGAGAATTACGCTGGATTTCACCATTTCCGCAAATCATTCCCAGTAGATATGACATTTCTGTATTCATATAATTCTTAGTTTGCCCCTAATACACAACCTTTGTTGAAAAGAAATTCAACAAACTCATTACTATCCAGTCTATAGTCATATTGACGATTTCTATAGATATTATTTCTCTGGACATGCCAACCTGCAGGAATACCGGCAATGCAATTAAAATATATTCTTAACTCAACACCCCATTTATCAACATCACCTAATACACATATTCCATCAGATAATCTATTTATACTTCGTCCATAATCGGCGTTGTGTTTAGCTATAAATCTATCTATCTTGTCTTCCCTTCCTTCTGCTTCGATAAAAAAATGCTGTCGCGACCCAATTATAAAGTCATAAAATTCTTGAAAATTTTCCATCGTTTTATTTTTTAATAAAAATTAAGACGTATTCATGCACTTTGTTTATCCTATATTTATAAGGATATCCCAATGGTCTCATATTGTTGTAATCTTGCTGTCTATCCCATATGATGATGTCATCATAAATATAGCCTCTTTTTTGCATCTCAGAGGCTAAATCACTATGAAGAGGATAAAAGTTACTTTTTTTTCTAATATCCATCACATTCACCAAACAATATGCGTTAGGCTTTAGAACACGGTGCACTTTCTGAAATAAATCACCCAGAAGCATTATGAAACTATCATAATCTGATATATTACCTAAATCCTCTCCTTTGTCCGAATAATTCACTATTTCTTTTCCATCAGCACTTCTTTTCATATTCAAAATATCCCAATATGGTGGAGATGTGATGCATATATCAAAAGAGTTTGAAGTTAATTTATCCAACTCAAAAAAACTATCTCCATTTATTATAGAAATCTTATCATCTATTCCAATGCGGGAACTTGCAATTTTACAAAATTCTAACGATAAATCTATACCAGTAGCAGGTCTTCCAAGATTATGAGCAGCTACAAGACTAGAACCGATTCCATTAAATGGATCAAGTACAGCATCTCCTTTTCTTGAGAATGTTTTTATTAATTTTTCGCATAATGATATCGGATATGATGCAGGGTGCTTAAGTTCTTTTTCTTCTGGAGTTTTACTTAGATTTCTCCATATGCTAAAAGAATTTTGCAACCATTCTTTTCCTGTCAACTCATTACATTTCTTATCTTCGTTTGTCATAATTCCACTTCTCTGATTGTACATTTTTCATCTGAAAATCAATATACTGACTTTCTATCGAATTAATATTATATGTCTTATAAATAATGTCATTTAATGATTCTAGTGCATCAAACCACTCATCACTCATATACATTATATTTTCTAGCAATTTGACTACATTTATAGCTTGAGTAAAAGTTCTGTCATTTATGATTAAAGGTAGCTTTTTTAAGTATTTAGCATCTGTATGCATTGTAAGTTTCGAGTTGTTATAGCAAAAGTTAAGTAAAAAATAATTACACAATCTAGAATGCAAAACTCCCAATATATAGCGACACATTTTTTCATCCCCATCGGTAAATATCGTTACTGTTTCAGATGCTTCTAAGTCACCTGCAAAACTTGCTATAACACCAGATTCAGCACTGTAGATATTTTGAATAAATACTCTATTGCCTTTTTTGGGTACAATGGTATTCTTAAATGAAAATTTTTGAATATCTTTTCCTGCTATAGCATATTGCGATTTAGATCTACCTCTGCCAACATAACCAGTGCATATGTCATCAAACTTTTGATATGATGATTCTAGTTTTTTATATATACTGAAATCTATATCATTTGCAAATAATAATATCTCATTCTTATAAAAATTCTGTGGCACTTCTAGTTGTTTTACAAATTCTTTATCACTGTACCGATAGATGCCAATATTGTTAGTTGCAGTGTGCTGATTTCTTATTGTTATGATTATCTGCTCTCCTCTTACGTTTTTAAAATAAGAACCTATGTCAATTATTGAAAGTATAGTTTTTTTTGTCAAAATAAATTTTCTTAACACACTATAGGAAGAGATATGAAGAAAATTTTTGGGAATGATATATGAAATTACTCCTTCATCTTTTGCCAACTCAAATGCCCTATACAATGCTGCAACAAATAAATTACTTCCAGAGTCTTTTACATTTCTTAGAAACAAATAATCCGACGTATCGATAGTAATATCTTTCGATTTAGGGACATACGGTGGATTTCCTATTACATAGTCTACACGAGATTTGAGTTTTAGTTTTTTAAGAACATCTTTACCGTTATTTGACAATGTGTCTAATACAGTTATATTATCTATATTATTATTCTTTTTGCATAAAGAAACAGCACTTGAATCAATATCAGAGCCATATACATTATTGTAGCCTAAATGTTTTGCAGAAGCAAGAAAACTTCCTGTTCCACAACAAGGGTCTAATATGAACGCATCAATAGGAATCTTCAAAAATTCAATTATTTTCGAAGACAACTCTACATCTGTATAATAAATACCTTGCCCCTTCTTGTATGAAGTATCAAGAGATGTCTCGTATTTTTTACTTTCTATTGAATATGCACCTATTTCCATTTTTAATCAGCAGCTACTTATTGGTTAATAATAACCCATTATAGTACAAAGGTAGATATTTTTTTGAATAAAACTATTGTTTATTCAAAAATTAATGTTATAGCTTACGTCCGTTCTGATTCCGCTCCGACGGTTTCACTCCGATGGAATGAAGGAACTCCTGTTGTTTGTGTTTGAACCAGTCGAAGATGTCTGTGCCGTTGATGGTGAAGCGGATATTTGAGGGCGAGGCTTTGTCCTGCTCTAATTTCAAGGATGCATTCTCGGCTTTGAACCGTTTGTTATGTTCCGTCGAGTAGAGTTCGCCAGAGCCGATAACCGATTCGCTGTTGAAGAGGCGTTTCACCATTGCTTCGGGTAGTCCCATTTTTAGCAGGAAACCCTCCCAGCGGAGCAACTCCTTGATATGGGGAAAGTAGTTGAAAATCTTATTTATCTGTGCTGTCAGCTTATCGAGAGCGGTTTTATGTTCGCTCTCCATCGTCTTAATTTTAGAATTTAAGCTCCTAATATCGTCTGAAAGATTGCGGTTTTCAGTTTCAAGAGCTTCGATTTTCTGCTGTTGTTGCTTGGCTTTATTGCTGCCAAATAGTGAACTAACACCGTCCAACAGGGTTGCCCCAACATCGGCAGCGGAGTTTCTGAGCTTCTCTTTGCTGATGTCGGACTTCACTTTGGAGAGTTCTTGCCGTGACTGTTCTTTCTGTTCGAGTAGTTCTGAGATATCCTCTTGAATGCTCTCCGACTGATTGAGTAGCTCTTTGTAGTACTGCGTAAGCCCCCGATAAATTACGCTTGTATATAATAAAAAAAATAAACTTCAGCTAATTTCTACCATTTTAGGTGATTTTGCTGAAGTTCATTATGATTTATAGAAAACTGTTGAAATTTATTGACGTTCGGTATAGTTCGCTGAAGTTCTA
>JAVXCW010000002.1:0-106053 GCA_036659275.1 Bacteroidales bacterium
TGGACTATGAGTTCTATTCTGATACGGCTGTAGCAATGGTGCAAATCGCATTCTGCAAACTAATGCTTAACAAAATTATTGATACAAATTAAAACAGCTTCTAAGTATATTACAAATTAAGGTGTTAGATTTTTCTACGCCTTTTTTTATGCTTTATATTTTCAATTTCTCAAGTTTGACACCTTCTGCTGCAATATTTGCAAAATTCATTTCAGATAATGTGGATACTAAAGTATGTGGGCTGTATTTATTTTCTGTTTTCTTCTTTTTCCTCATTGGTCATCTGCGCTACTTTTGCTTTAGCCCATTCGATATGATCTTTGCCAGGTAATTGCTCTCTAAGCTCCTCTATTGTGCCAAATTTCCGAGCCATAATAAATTTGGAATGATTAATATATATATATATATTTACAAATATCGATATATCAGTATCATATTTATTAACATTAAATTGCTTAACTTATGTGTCGAATTTTTAATACCTTTGGCTTAAAAATGAATCGATACTAATTACTTAAAAAATTGAAATATGAAATCTTATGTTACATGGTTACTTTTATTATTGCTTTATGGATGTCAAACAACATCTGATGAGCTTTTTCCAACCCCTAAGGAAAATATAAAGAATATTACTATTAAAACTCAGCCGCTAGATTCAATATGTTTAGATAATATTAATGCCTCATATGTTGGGGAAGTGGGACTAATAGGAGACTCTATTTATTTTGTTGATTCAAAATTTTGTTGGTTGTATTTCTTTGATAAAGATGGTAAGAGTGTTAAACGAGAATTAGGACAGGGGAGAGGGCCAAAAGAAATCTCCGCAAATGAGATTTGTGGACATAGTAGTTCTGATGATGGTTGGGTATTCGTAGGAGCCAATAATGATTGCTATTTATATGATAGGGGGTTAAATTTTATTAAAACTTGTCCAATTAATAGAGGAGATAGAGATACAATTCTTTCTTTTGATTTACCAAGCATATATACTTTATCTTATAATAACCTTACGCTTAAAAGATATAATCAAATGCTTTATATGAATATCTATAGTGAAGCGCCAAAGTTAAATTTTTTTGAGGATGCTAAATCTTATTTTGATAAAAGTAAAACGTTATTTAAAACAGATTTAAATAATGGTAATGTTATTGAACTATTGGGAGGTTACCCTCCTGTTTATTCAATGGATAGTGATGCTAATCGTTTATATTGTAATGTAAACTACGACATTAACACTAATAATGGAGACTTTTATGTTTCATATGAGGCCGATTCGTTAATATATTGTTATAACAAAAATTATAAATCAAAATGGTCTTTTGGTATACCGGGTGAGGATGTGAATATTAATTATCCTAAATTCTCCATTAAAGAATTTGCTAAAAAATTTCATTCAGAAAGATTGCTATACTCATATTATAGTGGATTAAAATATATAAGTGAGTTAGATGTAGTGGTTAGGACTTATAGTAAAGGGAAAGATCATAATAATGATGGGATGCAAATATATGAGGGTAAAGTGTTAGTTGGCGATGTTGCTGTTCCAAAGAACTTTAAAGTTATTGGTTACATAGCTCCGTATATTTATGGTTACTGTGGGATAGACGAGATTAACGAACAGATAAAAATATTTAAGTTTAAATATACTGGGAATGATAAATAATATTCTATCATCTCTCTGTAGGAACACAGGTCTTGATTCAAACTCTGTTTTTATTATTGTTGGTGCATTATCTTAAAGATTAGTACCATTGTTTGTTATAAATTTTTAGAAGAAAAAAATAGCCTCCGTTGTAGCTGCGCCCGCCTGTCGTTTTTACTTATTGATAATTATGGTGATATTTTTATTAAAAATTTAACTTATATTCGTGTAATTTATTATTATTTTAGTAATTATTTCTTAACTTTGGTGCGTATTTTACGGCTTTAAATTAAATATAATGTTGTTGATATTACCTAAAATTTAAAAAATATGGAAAGAAGGCAAATTGCGGTTACGGCGTTTCTATGTTTGCTATCATTGTTTGGTTATGGACAAAATAATACGCAATATGGAGTAGACGGACGTACTATCCCTCTTAAAATGACGTTAAATGATGTTATTGAAACGGCTAAAGAACAATCTTTAACAGCAATGGTTGCCAAACATAATTTTATAGTAAATTATTGGCAGTTTAGAACATATAAAGCACAATTCCTCCCATCTCTTAATTTAGGTTCAAATTTAGGGGAATACAATCGTTCTTTAGTTGCTGTTCAAAACAGTGAAACAGGTGAAATTAATTATGTTAATAACGATAATTTAAAAAATAGTTTGAGCCTTTCAATTGATCAAAATATACCGTTTACAGGAGGTAAATTTTCGGTGTATACATCATTATATAGATTAGATCAATTTGCTCCCGATAATTCTGTTACATACAATTCACAACCAATAAATATTTCATATACCCAACCTATTAGGGCATTTAATTCACTTAAATGGGAAAAGAAAATAGAACCTAAAAAATTTGAAAGGGCAAAGATGCAATATTTAGAATCTATGGAGAATGTTGTAACTTATGCAACACAGCTTTTTTTTGAATTACTGCTTTCTCAAAAAGAGTTGGAACTTGCACAAAGTAGTAGTACTAATGCCATACAACTTTATGCTATAGCACAAGAGAGGTTTAAAATAGGCTCGGTTTCAAAGGATGAGCTTTTGCAATTAAAATTGAGAACTTTAAATAATGAGATTTCACTTAGGGATAAGGAATTGGCAGTAAAATCTAAAATGATGAAGCTTAGGAACTACCTTGGATTTAATGAGAGTGTAAATTTAACTTTAGATGTTCCAAAATCTAACTTTAACCTTTTGATTAATTATGAAGATGTAATGCATAATGTAAATGTAAATTCCTCATTCTCGATAAATAATGATATAGATAAATTGGAGGCAGAAAAAGAGATTGCAAAGGCTAAAGCAAATGTTGGTTTACAAGCAGAACTGTATGCGCAGTTTGGACTTACGCAAATTGGAAAAGATTTAGGCGACGCATATAAATCACCATTAAATCAGGAAATTATTGGCCTTACAATAAAGCTCCCAATAATGGATTGGGGACTTGGCCGCGGAAGTGTTAAAGTGGCAAAGTCTATGGATAAAGTTGTTGAATTGAAAGTTGAACAAGCAGAAAACGAAAAAAAGGAAGATATTTTATTTAAAGTGTTGCAGTTTAATCTACAAGGGAGTCAATGTGTAGTCTCTGCACAGGCCGATACAATAGGTAGGGAGAGATTTGATGTTACTAAGCAACGTTTTCTTAATGGGTTAATAAATGTTACGGAACTAAATACTGCACAAAATGAAATGGATGATGCGGCAGTACGCTATTTAAAAGATTTAAGTAATTATTGGAACTATTATTATAATATTAGGAAACTTAGTCTTTATGATTATTTAAATGATCAAAAGTTGACTGTAGATTTTGAAAAACTAAGTGGCGAAAAATTGTAAATAACTAAACTAAATAACTAGACTAAATAACTAGAAACAACTATAACTATGAGAAGTAAATATATAATATTAATATTAATCGCAATTGCGGTTTTAGCTTGTAAAAATAGTAAAAAGGAGAGCGAAGATGTAAGTTCTGCCAAGGCTAGTTTTGTTGCTGAGAAAAACCTAGTAGATACAATGGTATTACGTAGGGTTAATTTTAATAGGGAGGTTGTAAGTAACGGAAACTTAATGGCAGTAAAAAAGGCAGAGTTAAAGTTTAATGTTCAAGGGGAGATTGTAAAGGTTTTTGTGCGGAATGGATTAGATGTTAGAGCCGGGGCGCCTATAGTAAAACTTAATGAGGAAAATTTAAGAACAAAACTAGAACAGGCAAAATTAGCTTTGGATAAAGCTGAATTAGATTTTAAAGATAATCTTATAGGTTATGGATATGGTATAGATACTTTAAAAATTCCTGTAGATTTGCTTAATGTTGCAAAAATAAGATCGGGATATACTACTGCAATACAGAATTATAAAATTGCAAAATATGATTTAACACATGCTACGCTTATTGCTCCATTTGGTGGGGTTATAGCAAATCTCTCTGCTAAGCCTTATGAGCAGAGTAAAGACGTTGTGTGTGTAGTAATAGATGATTCTGCTTTTGATGTAGAGTTTAATTTATTAGAGAGCGAACTAACATTTATAAAAGTTGGACAAAGTGTAAAGATTACTCCATTTACAGATTTAACAGCCAATTATACAGGACATATAAAAGAGATAAACCCGCTTGTTGATAGTAAGGGACAGGTTAAAATTATTGCAGGGCTAAATAATAAAGGGAAGAAATTAGTTGATGGAATGAATGTTAAAGTTTATATAGAAAGTTTAAGCAAAGGCCAATTGGCTGTTCCTAAAAGTGCTGTTGTTATAAGAGATGGATATGATGTTTTATTTACACTTAATCCTAAAACTAATAAGGCAGGATGGGTATACGTTGATGTGCTAGCTTCTAATAGCAATAGCCATGTAGTAAGGGGCAATGAACAAAAAAATGCGGATCTTAAAGAAGGCGAAATAATTATTGTTAGTGGCAATCTTAATTTAGCTAATGATAGTAATGTAGAGGTTAAGAAATAGTAATACTGGCTCTAAAAACAGAAAACTATGATTGATAAACTTATTAGACGGCCCATTGCTGTTACAATGAGCATTATTGCAATACTTATTTTGGGTGGTGTGGCTATTGGTATGTTGCCTGTATCGCTTATGCCAAATGTTGATATTCCGCAAATAACGGTTCAACTTACCCTTCCGGGAGCCAATGCTAGAGAGGTTGATGCAGCTGTTATAAAACCTTTGAGGAGCCAACTAATACAAATTTCTACTATTAAAGAGCTAAAATGTGAGGCAGATAATGGTAGTGGAATAATTTTTATGCAGTTTGAGCACGGATCAAATATTGATTTTAATTTTATTGAGGTTAATGAGAAGATAGATAGGGCATTAGTTCAACTTCCTAAAGAGCTTGAAAGGCCTAAAATAGTAAAGGCTAGTGCTACTGATATTCCTGTTTTTTTTATAGATATTACTTCTCAAAATAATTCTGTTGAGAGTTTTATAGAGCTAAGTCGTTTTTCTAAGGAGGTTATTGCTAAAAGAGTTGAACAAATTGAACAAGTTGCTCTTGTTGATATAAGTGGAATACAAGGGTCTCAAATTCTTATTGAGCCTAATAATGAAAAGATAAAATCTTTGGGTATTTCTATTTCAAATTTAGAGGATGCTATAATTGCAAATAATATCTCTTTGGGAAATCTTACAATTAAAGATGGCTATTATCAGTGGAGTGTAAGGTTTGATTCCGAAATTAAAAGCAGAGAGGATATAGAGAATATAAATCTTAATATAAATAATAGAATATATTTATTTAAGGATTTGGCAAAACTTACTGTATTGCCTGCTGTTTCGCAGGGGATGGTAAGGAATGGGGATAAAAGGGCTATTACATTTGCTGTTATAAAACAGAGCGATGCTAAGATGAGCGATCTTAAAGATAATCTCGAAAAACTTATGGAAAATTTTAAAAGAGAGTATCCAAATGTTACTTTTACGGTTTCTAGAAATCAAACAGAGCTACTAGATTATTCTATTAGTAATTTGCAAAGTAATATTGTTTTGGGCGCTATTCTAGCTGTTTTGGTTATATTCCTTTTCCTTAAAGATTTTAGATCTCCGTTATTGGTTGTTATTACAATCCCATTATCGCTGGTTGTTTCGTTATTGTGTCTTTATATGTTGGGGATTACTATAAATGTTATTTCGCTATCGGGACTTATTTTAGGTATAGGAATGATGGTTGATAATTCAATTATTGTAATTGATAATATTACGCAGCATTGGGAGCGAGGTAAAACTTTGCATAATGCTGTTGTAGTAGGAACTAATGAGGTTATTGCACCAATGCTAAGTTCAGTGCTTACTACGTGTGCCGTATTTATTCCGCTAATATTTTTAAGTGGTATTGCAGGTTCGTTGTTTTATGATCAGGCAATGGGAGTTACCGTGGGCCTATTTTCTTCTTTTTTAGTAGCCGTGTTAATTATTCCGGTTTATTATAAGCTTCTTTATGCCAAAAGGAATGCACGTAATGAGAATAAATATTTGCATAAGTTACAGTTTATAGATTATGCTGCTGTGTATGAAAAAGCTCTAAAATGGGTCTTCCGCAGACAAAAATTATGTTGGATTTTATTTCTTTCTATGATTCCCCTAACGTATGTTATTTATACGGTTATGAATAAGTCTAAGTTACCTCCGCTTACACATAATGATGTAGTTCTTAATATTGATTGGAATAATGCTGTAAGTATTGAGGAAAATGATAACCGTTCTTGTGAGTTAGTTGCAAGTGTTAATAGCTATTTGGCCTCTTCTAATACACTTATAGGGAAGCAAGATTTTTTACTTTCGCATACAGGTGATATAGATAAAAGTGGGGCTATGATATATCTTAAGGCAAAAGATGGAGAGCAACTACCTAATATTGAAGCTAAGTTGGTGAGCATGCTAAAAGATAAATATCCCAATGCAACATATACATTTTCTCAATCGGCTAATATATTTAATCTTATATTCTCGGAAAACGAGCCGGCTTTGGTGGCTATGATAAAGGGGCGTAATGGTGAGGTTCCTCAGCCTGATATGCTTAATAAAATTCTTGGACAGATTAAAGAAAAATTGCCGGAGCTTTATATAGAACCTGTGTTGTGGCAGGAACAAATACTATTTGTTGCAGACCAAGAATTAATGGCGTTGTATAAGCTTAATTATCAATCTATTTATTCTTCACTAAGTAGAGCAACAAAAGAAAACACTATTTTTTCGATAAAATCGGGCACTTTTAGTATTCCTATTGTTTTTGGTGATACCGATAGCGATAATAATAATCTTTTGGCATTGCAGGTAAAAAATAGTGAAGGTGTGTATATTCCTTTGTCTCTTGTGGTTAAAGAAAGAAGAATTAGAGATTTAAAAAGCATAGTATCTGGTAAGGATGGAGATTATTACCCTCTTAATATAAATGCAGCTGATAGCGACATCCCTAAAATTGTTAAGGAAATTGATGAACTTGCAAAAGGGGGTGAAGATTTTAATGTGAGTTTTTCGGGCGCTTATTATGCAGGACAAGAGATGATTAAGGAGCTTATTATGGTGCTTGTAGTATCATTATTTTTATTGTTTTTTATCCTTGCAGCTCAGTTTGAATCGATTATACAGCCATTTATTATTTTGTCGGAGATTGTTGTGGATTTATTTGGCGCTTTTTTCTTGTTGTGGGTGTGTGGATCTGGAATAAATCTTATGTCGTTAATAGGTATTGTGGTAATGTGCGGTATAGTAATTAATGACTCTATTCTTAAGGTAGATACAATAAATAAGCTTAGGAGTGACGGATGCCCGTTATTAAAAGCAATTATGGTTGCCGGTGCAAGGCGTCTTAAGCCCATTCTTATGACAAGTCTTACTACTATTCTTGCTATAGCTCCGTTTCTTGTAAGGGGAGATATGGGATCAGATTTGCAATTTCCACTTTCTGTGGCTCTTATTGGGGGGATGGTTTTGGGAACTATTGTTAGTGTGCTGTTTATTCCTATCTTTTATTATGAGATTTATAGGAGGAGCAGCAAATGAAAAAACTGCCTGCATTCTCTGTAATTCTTATTTTTGTGGTACTTATGATTATTGGTGCCGGAGTTATTCCGTTGCTTAATATACAGTACACACCAAGTAAAAAGGGGAGCGAGGTTGAGGTAAATTATTCATGGGCAGGTGCTTCCGCAAAATTAATAGAGATGGAGGTTACTTCTAAGTTGGAAGGGCTTATAGCATCTGTAAGTGGAATAAAGAAGATATCTTCTGTATCGCAAAAAAGCGGTGGCAGTATTACCATTGAGCTAAAAGACAAGGATGAGGTTGAGCATGTGAGGTTTGAGATAGCTCAGCTTATAAGGCAGATTTATAAAAAATTGCCTGAGGGATGTTCTTATCCGTCTTTATCGGTGGCGGCATCGGGGACAAATGTACAGCCTATTATTATTTTTACCGTTAATGCGAATATTCCTACACAGGATATTGAAAATTATACACAGGAGCATATTGTAAAGGAGTTAGCTCTTATAAAAGGGATTAGTTCTGTTAATCTATCGGGAGCTACTCCATATTATAGAGAGGTCTGTTTTGATCCTAAAAAACTTGCTTCTTTTGGAATTTCAATTGGTGAGTTTAGAAATGCAATAATGGGTTCTCTTTCCGATTATGATATTGTTGGTAGTATTAATGAAACAGGCATTTTATTAAAGCATAATACAGACCCCGAAAAATTAGAGGAAATTCCTATTAAGAATATGAACGGGCGTGTTATAAGAGTTGGAGATTTATCAAAAGTAGAGAAGAAAGAACGAGTACCCAGTGGCTATTATAGAATTAACGGCTTAAATACTATAAATATAACCGTTTATCCCGAGAAGTTTGTAAATACCCTAGATTTATGTGCTGCAGTTAAAGCAAAAATGAAGGTGTTAGAAACAAGTTTTCCCGATAAATTTGCTGTTATCGTTTCGTATGATTCTTCAATTACATTAAAAGAGGAGCTTGATAAAATTGTTTTTAGGACAATTTTATCTCTTATTATTCTGTTGTTGTTTGTTTTTATAGTTAGTAGAAGTTTAAGGTATCTATTTATAATCACACTCTCTCTTGCGGCAAATATTCTCATAGCTTTTATATTTTATGTGGTGTATGATATGGAGATACATCTTTATTCTCTTGCCGGAATTACTGTGTCGTTGGGGATAATTATAGATACGTCTATAATTATGATTTCGCATTATGGCTATTATAAAAATAGGAATGTTTTTATAGCAATTTTGGCCGCTCAAATGACAAGTATTGGAGCCTTGGTTGTTGTGTTTTTGTTGCCCGAGCAGCAGCGGGCAAATTTGGTTGATTTCTCGGGGGTAATTATAATAAATCTTGTAATTTCATTATTAATTTCAATGTTGCTTATTCCTGCTTTAGTAGATACTATTGGGGTTAAAAAAGGGGATCTTAATAGTAATACTAGCTATAAAGGGCGTAGACGTGTAATAAAATTTAATAATTTTTATGGCAAGTATATTTATTATGCTAAAAAATATAAATGGGCAACTTTTGTAATTATTATTTTGGGTTTTGGGTTGCCTATAGGTAAGCTCCCCGATAAACTAGGGCTGGAGGCTAAGCAGAGCCTGTATTCTAGTTATAAAGAGGCGGAAATTAAGAATAAAGATAAGAAGGATAATATTGCAATTAAGTTGTATAATAAAACATTTGGGACAGACTTTTTTAAGAATAAAGTTAAGGAACGTGCAGATAAAGTATTGGGTGGAAGTATAAGGCTGTTCTTAAAAAACTATGGTTCGGGGGGGTATTATAGAGAGCCGGCAAGGCCAAGCCTTAGTATTATGGCATCATTGCCCGATGGGTGTACTGTTGCACAACTTAATGAGATAGTGCTAAGCATGGAGAATTTTTTGTCTCAATTTGAAGAAATAGAAAGTTTTAAGACATCAATTTATAGTCATAGTAATGGTACAATTACTGTAAATTTTAAAAAAGAGATTGAAAACACCCATTTCCCTTTAATGTTAAAGCAGCAGATTATAAGTAAGGCTATTAATTTTGGAGGGGCTAATTGGGCTGTATATGGTATTGATGAACAAGGATTTAATAATAATATATATTCGGGATATAAGTCACAGAGGATTGAGTTTACCGGGTATAATTATGATCAGTTATATGATTATTGTAAAAAGTGTGTTGCGGAGCTTTCTAAGAATGCAAGGGTTAGCGGACCCGATATTTTTGGTAAGGTAGGTTGGGGGAATACAATTAGCAGGAGTGAGTATTTTATTGATTATGACCCATATAAATTGGCAAAAGATAGTCTTAGTTTACAAGATGCTTTTACAGCTTTACAAGAGCAGATTTATTCTCAGCGGCTAGGTTCTTATTATGAGGATGGAGGAAAAAATATGTATGTTGATGCCGTTTCTAATAGAAAAGAGTACTTTGATGTGTGGTATCTTAATAATGAGTATATAAAAGTTGGTGGTAAAGATATGCGTTTTTCTGATATTGGAAAGGTTGAAAAGAGGAGCAGTGGAAATGATATTTATAGGGAAGATCAGCAGTATTCGCTCATTGTTGCTTATGATTTTGTTGGGCCATATGAGCTTGCTAATAGGGTTTTAAAAAGGGAGATTGAGCGTCTTAACGAGGTTGTACTTCCTATTGGATATAAGGCATCTCAATCGCAGAGGAGCTATTGGGGAGAGGAATCGCAAAGTATATGGCTTTTACTTATAATTATAGGAATTATATATTTTATATGTGCTGTATTATTTGAATCTTTACGTGCTCCTTTAATAATTATAGGGCTAATTCCGGTCTCTTTTATTGGGGTGTTTCTTATTTTTGCTATAACAGGATGTAAATTTGACCAAGGGGGGTATGCATCGCTTGTTATGCTATCTGGTATTGTGGTAAATGCCGGTATTTATATTCTTAATGAACTTAATGGACAAAGAGCGTCTAAAAAATATTTAAATTTTTATACTTTTTATTTGAGGTCTTTTAATCATAAAATTCTTCCAATTCTCCTTACGGTTCTCTCTACGGTACTTGGACTTATTCCGTTTTTAATGGATGGTGAGAGCGAGGTGTTTTGGTTTGCATTTGCTCTTGGTACAATGGGAGGATTGTGCTTTTCGCTAATTGCATTAATTTTATTTATGCCGGTATGGGTGCCAATGAGTGGTAAAAAATAAAAGCACCCCAGGTTAGAGGTGCTTTGGTTAAAATTAGGTTAAAAAGGTTAATATATATATTAATTATATATCCAAAGATAAAATTGCTGTCTTTATGCGCTGTAAGGCCTCTTTTTTGCCAATAAAATGTATTATATCGGCAATGCCAAGCCCTTTGGCTTCTCCTACAAAAAATAGGCGTAGTGTATTCATTACACTCCCCATTTTCCAATCGTTTTCTTTTATATAAGTTGTAAGGTCTTCTTCAATGGTATGTATATTAGTTGTGTCCATTAATTCTATACGGTTATATACTTTTTCAATTATCTCCTTTGTGTTGGCATTATAGAATTTTTTAACATCAGCAGGTGCATAAGTGGTTGGTGCAATAAAAAAGTAGCTGCATATATCCCAAAAATCGTTTACAAAATGGGCGCGTTCTTTAATTAAACCGCATAAAGATTCTACGTAGTTAAAAGTATATGTATTTTTGAGTTCATTGCAATTTTTGTTTGCAGCCTCAGTTATTGTTATCCCTTTTTCTTTTAAAATAGGGATAAATTGTTCTGCTAGTTGTGCATTTGTTTGTATGCGCAAGTATTCTTGGTTAAACCATTTTGCTTTATCGGGATTAAACTTGGCTCCCGATTTTATTACTCTTTCTAGTGAAAAAGCGTCAGTAAGTTCGTTTAATGAAAATATCTCTTGTTCTGTGCCGGGGTTCCACCCTAAAAGTGCAAGCATATTTATGAATGCTTGCGGATAGTATCCGTCTTCTCTGTACCCACGGCTTGTTTCTCCCTCTGCATTTATCCATTTAAGGGGAAATACCGGAAATCCTAGCCTGTCACCATCACGTTTACTTAATTTACCTTTACCGTCGGGTTTAAGTAAAAGTGATAAGTGTGCAAAGCGGGGTTGTGAATCTGTCCATCCAAATGCTTTGTATAGTAAGTAGTGGAGTGGAAGGGATGGAAGCCATTCTTCGCCCCTTATAACCTCTGTAATTTCCATTATATGGTCATCTACAATATTGGCAAGGTGGTAGGTTGGAAGTTCGTCTACGGCTTTCCAAAGCACTTTGTCATCTAATGTATTTGTGTTTACTTCTATGTGTCCACGAATAAGGTCATCCATTACCACAATTTCATCCTCTGGATTTTTAAATCTTATTGTCCAGTGATTTGTTGTTGCAAGGAGGTGTTCTGTCTCTTCTTTAGATATTGTAAGTGAGTTTTTTAGCTCTTTACGTGTTTGGTAGTTATATATAAATGTAGTTTTATTTGCTTCTGCAGCTTTCCTTTTTGAGTCTAATTCTTCGCTAGAGTCAAATGCGTAGTACGCATAGCCATTTGCAATAAGCATTTCTGCATATTGTTTGTATATTGGTTTTCTTTGAGATTGGCGGTAGGGGGCATGAGGATGTTTTTCACTTGCTGTTTCAACTATATTACCATTGTCATCAACTCCTTCGTTAGGATATATTCCACACCATTTAAGAGAATCAATTATGTATTTTTCGGCACCGGGAACAAAACGTTGCGAGTCTGTGTCTTCTATACGGAGAATAAAATCTCCATCTGTTTGCTTGGCATACAAATAGTTATACAGAGCTGTTCTAACTCCTCCCATGTGAAGTGGTCCTGTTGGACTTGGGGCAAATCGTACTCTTCTTTTACGCACGCTCATAATAAAATTTTATATTTTGGGGTACAAACATAATTAACAGAACTTGATTTTGCAAAATAAAACGATTTTTTTTTAATCTTGAGTTTTATGGATATAGGAATTGTCACTTAGGTGCTGTCCTCCATTTATTTGCTCAATTTTCATTTTTCCAGGGGTTTGTGTGGGCTGGGAGTCGTTTTCTTGGTCTACATTTTTTTTACTTCTTCTCATATATGCAGGTTGTACTTCTAATACTGCAATATCATCGCCAGGTTCTAATATAAGTGCAGGCTTTCCCTTGTGCCTTACGTAAGTAGATTCGGGCGTTGCCGGTTGCTCGGCTACGTTTAGCTCATCATCTGATTCATTATTAAAATTTTGGGATTGAATTTCGTTTATTACTATTGAATTCTTTCCACTTGTAGTGTTGTCTTCTCCCGATGAATATATTCCGCTGTTGCCAAGTATTACTCTGTTGCTTTGTTCTTCTTCCATATTTATTTGTGGAAGGTTGTGCATGTCAAAACCTGTTGCTACAATTGTAACACTTATTCTTTTCCCTATGCTCGGGTCAAATACAACACCTCTTTTAAATTTACCGGCTGAGCCTGTGTAACTGTTTACATATTCCATTATCTGGGATAATTCGGCCATTGTTAGGCCACCGTCCTCTTTGCTGGAGGTAATGTTAACAAGTACACCTTTGGCTGTTGTAAGGTCGCAGTCATTTAATAGGGGCGATTCAAATGCTTTTTTTACAGCGTCAATTGCTCTATCGGGACCTTCTGCCTCACCCATACCCATAATAGCCATACCGCTATTTTTCATAACCATGCGAACATCGGCAAAGTCTACGTTTATAAATCCCGGGCGGGTGATAATTTCTGCAATACTTTTTACTGCTGTGCTTAAAACCTCATCGGCACGCGGAAATGCTTGAAATATTGTTAAATTTCCAAATACTTGATATAATTTTTGGTTATCAATTATTAAGAGGCTGTCTACATGCTTTTGCAATTCTCGTATTCCAATAATTGCCCTTTTAATAAATTCTGTCCCTTCGTCCCTAAAGGGGAGGGTTACAACACCTACTGTGAGTTTTCCTAATTCTTTGGCTACTTGTGCAATTACGGGAGCTGCACCGGTACCTGTTCCACCACCCATGCCGGCTGTTATAAAAACCATTTCTGTGTTTCCCTGCATAGATTTACGAATTTCTTCAATAGATTCTGTGGCAGCTCGCCTTCCTCTTTCGGGGTCGCAACCTGCACCAAGACCTTTTGTAAGATCGGTTCCTAAACGTAAGGTTTCTGGGACATTGCTTATTTTTAATGATTGCATATCTGTATTGCAAATCATAAACTCAACATCTTTTATCCCTTGTCGAAACATCTCCGTAACGGCATTACAACCACCTCCGCCCACGCCAATTACTTTTATAATGGATTGGCTCATATTCCATCCATCGGGAACTATTATATTATTTAAATCTTCCATAATTTAAGCCTCATTATCTTCAACAAACATTTTTTCGGAATTAAGAGAGCTAATTAATTTAGAAAAACTAAAACTAGATTTTTTCTCTTTACGTGCTTTACCGGCAGTTGTTGATCCTCCATCTGCAACTTCTACAGTAACGGGTTCTTCAACTTTTATTGGTGTAGTTGTATTGTATACAGAGCCTTCTCTTTCCATTCTGTCAAACCCTTTAAGAATAAGACCTATTGCTGTAGAAAATGTAGGCTTGTAAATATCTGTAACAGAATCGGATGCTGTTACCATATCTGGTACGGCTATTCTTGTTTCTAATCCTGTGATAAGATTAGATAGTTGGCAGATATTTGCTATTTGAGAACTTCCGCCTGTAAGAACAAGGCCTCCTTTTATAAGTTTTTTATATCCCGACTTTTCAATTTCGTAGTCTATTGCTTCCATAATTTCGGAAACTCTTGCTTCAATTATGTTTGCTAATAATTTAAATGAAATTTCTCTGCTTTCCCTTCCCCCAAGCCCGGGAATAACAATCCTTTTATTTTCTGGTGCATATGCGCTAAAACATGAGCCGTGGTCAATTTTTAATTGCTCGGCATGTTTGGTAGAGATACCACACCCAATACGAATATCTTCTGTAATTGAGTTGCCTCCAAAAGGAATAACGGCAGCGTGTCGTATAATATTGTCTTGTATAATTAATAAATCGGAAGTGCCACCTCCAATATCAACCATTGCAACACCAACTTCCATCTCTTCTTCGCTTAAAATTGCCATTGCAGACGCAAGGGGCTCAAGTACAAGCTCTTTAAGTTTTAATCCTGCTCTTTTAATTACATTATTACTATATTGGGCAGAATTTTTCTTTCCTATAAATAGCTTAAAACTAGCAGATATTTGCTTGCCAATCATCCCTATAGGCTCGTTAACTCCCATAAAATCATCAATGTTGTATGATTGCGGAATTGCATGGAGAACTTCTTCATCGCCTTGGCAGAATGTGCCATACATGCTTCTTGTAAGTGATTCTATCTCGTCTGTTGAGATTAGCTCCTCTGGGTTTGGTCTTATTGTTTGACTACCATTTGTTGCACATCTTATGTTTTGCCCCGCAATACCTACAAATACTTCATTTATTTTTTCGCCAATAGTGCTTTCTACCTCTTTAATAGTAGGTGTCATTGAATCTAAAACATGTTGAATGTTTACAACCTCGCCTCTCATAACCCCTTTTGAAGGGGCTTGGCTAAATGCAATAATTTTTATTCCGCCGGTGGTTTTCTCACCTACTAAGCACACTACTTTTGTTGTGCCTAAGTCAATTGCAGCAATTAGATTTCTCATAACTATAGGGTTTTATTAACTTTATTTAACTTACAAACTATTTGATTCTTATATTTTAAATTTATTGTACTGTATTTATCCCACCCCTCTGTTGGAATTATATTTTTATAAAATGCATACAGTTTATTAAACTTTTCTTCAATATCGTTTAGGTCTCCAAAAATTATTTTTTGATTACCTACTCTTGGATATAATAAAATGTCCCCGTTTACATCTACGTAAATCTGCTCAATTTGGGCATTCCAAAAAGGATTTTCATCTAAAAAATATCCCATTTTAAGAATGTGAGACATCCAATTTTTATCGTCTTCCAAAGCTTTTCCCCTATGTTCGGCATTTATTATAAATGGAATATATCCACTAACAATAGGAACATAAGAGGTAAAATCTTCAATTAAAGGAAATATATATTGGGTATCATCAACATAAAAGCCTCCATTTTCTGTTTGAATACGGAGTACCGGTCTCCGTTGGGTAATATTAATAGACATTTTACCATCTTTTGTAAGACTTACTTGCGCTTGTTTTATTGCGCTTCTTTTATTAAGTAATTCCTCAATAAGATTTAAATTTATCTCTTTATTCCGTTTCCCTACGCTTTCTCCCATAAAACTATTTATTATCTCTATAACCTCGTGTGATGATACAAACCTATTCTGCGCACTATCTAAAAGAGTAACTTTTACAGTGTTACAAATCTCTTTAGATTTTCCTTGCTTTTCTAATATGGTTGCAAAGAAAAAATATCCTCCAAGTATTGCAAAGAGTATTATATAGCCTATAAATATGACGGTTTTACGGAACATTATTATTTATATTATTGTTTTTGTTCTATTCTTTTATTTAGCATTTGTGTAATTGGGACAATAAATCTATCTATATCTCCTGCGCCAAATGTTATTAATATATCTAATTCTTTATTTTCTAAGCATGTAAGTACTTCTTCTTTTGGTATAAGTGTTTTTTGTGGAGCGGTTACTTTATCAAATATTATTTTAGATGTAATTCCTGCAATTGGAAGTTCTCTTGCCGGATATATATCTAATAATATTAATTCGTCTAATTTGCTTAAGCTTTCTGCAAAATCTTCTGCAAAATCTCTTGTCCTAGTATATAAATGCGGCTGAAATATACCACATAGCTTTCTATTTGGGAATATATTTCTTATAGAACTTATTGCCGAACTTATCTCTTTTGGATGGTGTGCATAATCATCTATATATGCCAATTTAGGTGTATTTATGTGAATATCAAATCTTCTTTCAACTCCGTTAAATGTTGCAAGTGCATCTTTAATTTTTTGTGGTTCTATTCCCCCAATTAATGACATTGCCGCTGCTGCAATTCCATTTTCTACATTTACCCAACCCGGTACGCCTACTGTACATTTTTTAATAACTCCGGCAGGAACTTCTGTTCCATATATAGTTGTGTGTGCAGGATAATTTAAATCAAATTCAAAATACCCTCCTTGCTTTAATTCTACATTTGATGGAGAAAAATTTGCCGGCTCATTAAATGAGTATGTAAATATTTTTGCCTTAACTTTTTCTAAATTAATTTTAACTCCTTGTTTTAATATAAGGGTTCCATTAGCTTTTATTTGTGATGCAAATTCAGCAAATGCCTCCTTTAAATTCTCTATATTATTATAAATATCTAAATGGTCTGCATCTGTTGAGGTTATTGTTGCAACGTTAGGATATAATTGTAGAAATGAGCGGTCGAATTCATCGGCTTCAGCTACAATTACTTGGTTTTTACTTAATATTAAGTTAGTATGGTAATTTTTTGAAATTCCACCTAAAAAAGCGGAACATCCACTCCCAGAATGTGTGTAAATATGTGCTAAAAGTGTACTTGTAGTGGTTTTTCCATGAGTACCCGCAACTGCTAAGCAATTTTGGGTAGATGCAATTTCTCCTAATGCCCTAGATCTTTTTATTAATTTATATCCATTGTTACGTACATATACTAACTCTTCCATTTCATTTGGAATTGCAGGAGTATATATTACAAGAGTTTCATTTGCATTGGTTGGAACTAAAGATATATTATTGGTATAGTGTACGATAATTCCCTCTTCTTCTAGCGCCTTTGTTAATTTACTAGGTGTTTTATCGTATCCGCTTACTTTGTATCCGGCGTGTTTATAGTAACGGGCAATTGCGCTCATTCCTATACCACCTATCCCTATAAAATATACGTTCTTCATATTTATCTGTTTTTCTCTACTAATTTAATGCATTCTTGTGCTATAACTTTTGCTGCGTCTTTCTTTGCTAAAGTAGCTATATTTTTCTCGTATTCTTCAATCTTATGAGGATTGTTTAAAAGTTCTTTTATTCGTGGAATAAGTTCGTCTTGTGCAACAGCGTCCTTAATCATAATTGCTGCATTTTTATTTACAAGTGCCATTGCATTGTGCGTCTGATGGTCTTCTGCAACAATAGGTGAGGGGATAAATATAGTGCACTTTCCGGCAACGCATAATTCAGATATTGTACCTGCCCCTGCCCTACTAACAACAATATCCGCTACAGCATAAGCCAAATCCATTCTCCCTATAAAATGTGTATAATATACATTTGGTTCGTTCCTTCCTCTCATAAATGAATCAACTTCATTTTTATAATATTTTCCACATTGCCATATTACCTGATACTCTTTCTCTCCATTAAGTGCCGGTTTAAAAAGGTCCCCTTTATCAATTTCTGCTATCATGCAATTGTTGAGCGTCCTACATCCTAAACTTCCTCCCACTACAAAAATTGTTTTCTTATTTGGATTTAAATTATAAAATTTATACCCTTCTTCTTTTTGTTCTGCTGTGCAGAGTGTAATATCATTCCTTATTGGATTTCCTGTAAGGAGAATTTTTTCCTTAGGGAAAAAGCGTTCCATCCCCTCGTATGCCACACAAATTTTATCAACGGCCTTACCATTCTCTTTGTTTACCAGCCCTGCAAAAGAGTTTTGTTCTTGTATAAGAGTGGGAATGTTGCTTTTCCCTGCCACACCAATTATTGCTGCACTAGCGTATCCCCCAACACCAACCACCACATTTGGTTTAAACTCTTTTATTATTTTTTTTGCAATTATTTTGCACCTAAGGTAATCTATTGCAACACCTATATTGGAGAGACTGTACAAAGGTCTTTTTAATCCCCTTGCCGGTATTCCCTTAATTTTGTATCCGGCAGCAGGAACCTTCTCCATTTCCATTCTCCCTTTTGCCCCAACAAACAATATATCCGCTTGTGGTACAAGTTCTTTTATTGCGTTTGCAATTGAGATAGCAGGAAATATATGACCTCCCGTGCCACCTCCGCTTATTATTACCTTTAATGTTCTCATACTTAGAAACTATTTAAATTCTCCGTTTGGAGCCATTATTTCGTGTGTATCATTAGTTGTGGCAGCTACTACCGAGCCCTCTTTAGTCTCTTTTTCTTTTTTCTTTTTATTTGACCCAATATCAATTGTTCGGCTCACCGATAGTATTATTCCAAATGCGCAACTTAAAATAACCAATGAAGTACCGCCAAGACTCACAAGTGGTAAAGTATGCCCCGTTACCGGCATTATGCCAACATTTACAAGGATATGTAATGTTGCTTGTATTGTTATGAGTAATCCTAATCCTCCCACCGTTATTGCGGTAAATATTTTACCGCAGCTCCTCACTAAAATTATGCACCGATATAAAAACCAGAGATATAACATTAAAACAAATACTCCACCAACAAGTCCATATTCTTCAATTATTATAGTATAAATATAATCGGAGTAGGGGTGTGGCAGTACATATCGCTGAGTGCTTTTTCCGGGTCCTTTACCAACAATCCCTACCGAAGAGATTGCAATTTTTGCCATATCCTCTTGGAAAGTTTTATCGGCCTCTCTTTGCTTTTCTTCTGCATTTAAAGTTTCACTTACCTCTGTTGATACAAAGTGTTTCTTTAAACGGCTTGTTGCTGTATCCAAACGAGGTAATATTCCAAAAGATAAGTGAAGCAATACTAATATTACCAAACCAGTTAAACCAATACAGCCGGCCTTAAACAAATAAGACCATTTTACTCCTGCTATAAATAATACTACAAAACTTATTAGTCCAACAAACAGTGCTGATGACACACTTCCTATCATTATAAGCACGCATGTTAACCCTATTGGAACTATTATTTTTATAAAAAATTCTCTAAATGTGGCTAATTTACTTAGCTCTAATGCTCTTGCAAGATATAATATTATAGCTATTTTTGCCATTTCGGTAGGCTGAAATGTAACACCTCCAAGATCTATCCATCGCTTTGCCCCATTAACTTCCTTTCCTATTATTGGAGTAAGCAGCAGCAATATTATGCTTATAGCTAAAGAGGGATAAGCAAGGAATCTATACCAGCCAAGTGGAATTTTATAGCATATATAAAGGGCTGCCAATCCCATAATAACAAACTTTAATTGTTTTATAAGAAAAGCAAAGTTTGTAGTATGCTCTTTAAAAGCGAGGGAACTACTAGATGAATATATTAGGGCAATAGAAATGAGAGATAATAGAAAAACTATTACCCATATAACTTTATCTCCGTTTAGCCTGTTTAGGATAGGCTCATCTACCATGTGTCCTAAATTCATTTCTATTTATTATAAATTTTTTACTGCTTCTTTAAATTGTTTTCCTCTATCTTCATAACTCTTAAAAAGATCGAAGCTTGCGCAACAAGGAGATAATAATACACATTCTCCCGGTTTGGCAAATTCGTATGCCTTTTGTACAGCATCTTTTGCAGATTGTACATCTACTATTGTATCTACTTTATCTGCAAAATTATCGTGTAGCTTTTCATTATGAAGTCCCATGCATATTAGTACCCTTACTTTATCTTTTACAAGATTAAATAACGGCGCGTAATCATTCCCTTTATCTTTTCCCCCTGCAATCCATATAACTTTGGTTGTCATGCTGTCTAAAGCGTACCAACTAGAATTAACATTGGTGGCTTTTGAGTCGTTTATGTAAAGTACATTCTTTATTTTAAGTACTTTTTCCATACGGTGCTCTACCCCTTGAAAATTCATAAGACTCTCGCGGATAATTTTTTTATCTATTTTAATGGCCTTTGCAGCAATTGCGGCTGCCATTGAGTTATATATATTGTGTTTACCGGCTAACGAGAGTTCTTTAAGATATATTGTATCTTCATCATCGCCGTATTTTACATATATCTGTTCTTCTTTTAAATATGCTCCGTGTGTAACCTCTTTTTCTTGGCTAAATGGGAGCATGGTAGCTTTTATCACAATTTTCTCTAATTCATCTTTTGTAACCGGGTCATCTGCGCAAAATATAAAGCAATCTTCATCTTTCATATTTCTAGTAATCCTAAATTTTGAATTTATATAATTTTGCATTTTAAAATCATATCTATCAAGATGATCTGGAGTTATGTTCATAAGAATTGCTATGTCTGCCTTAAAATCATACATACCATCTAGCTGAAAACTACTTAATTCAATTACATAATAATCAAATTTTTCTGTTGCTACCTGATAAGCATAACTTTGACCTATATTCCCTGCTAAGCCTACGTTTATTCCTGCATTTTTTAACATAAAATAGATAAGAGATGTTGTTGTGGTTTTGCCATTACTCCCTGTTATACAAATTTTCCTTGCACTATCGTATCTGCCGGCAAATTCAATTTCAGAAATAATTTTTATTTCTTTATCTTTTATTGCAAGTATTATAGGAACCGTCTCAGGAATTCCGGGGCTTTTTATAATTTCGTTTGCATTTAGAATTTTCTCTAAAGTATGCCCTCCCTCCTCAAACTCTATTTCATATTGTTTAAGCAGATTTTTTCCATCGTCGTTAATTTTCCCACTATCACTAAGGAAAACATCAAAACCTTTTATCTTGGCAAGTACGGCTGAGCCAATACCACTTTCTCCACCTCCAAGTATAACTATTCTTTGCATAACTATCTTATTTTTAATGTTATTATTGTTATGGCACATAATAAAATTGCTATAATCCAAAATCGTACTACAATTTTTGCTTCGGGGATAGCTTTCTTAGGACTTTGTATAAGTGCAGGTATTCCCTCTTTTTGATAGTGGTGATGTAGAGGACTCATTTTAAAAACTCTTCTCCCTTCACCATATTTCTTTTTGGTATATTTAAAATAATATCTCTGTATAATTACAGAAAGGCTTTCTACAAAAAATATCCCACATAATATTGGAATAAGCAGCTCCTTCCTAATTATTATTGCTGCAACAGCTATAATACCGCCTAGTGCCAAGCTTCCTGTATCACCCATAAATACTTGTGCAGGGAATGTATTATACCATAAAAATCCTATCAGTGCTCCTATAAATGCAGCCATAAATATTACAACTTCGCCTGTATGCGGAATATACATTATATTAAGATACGAGGCGTATATAGAGTTTCCCGATAGGTATGCCAATATTGCTATTGTAATCCCTACAAAAGCTGATATTCCCGTAGCAAGGCCATCCATTCCATCGGTGAGATTTGTTCCGTTTGAAACTGCCGTTATTACAAAAATTATAACTATAATATATATTACCCAACTTGCTATATCGCCAGCCTTTCCTTCAAAAGGAGAAAGCCAAGAATAATCAAATTGGTTATCTTTTACAAAAGGTATTGTTGTTACTGTACTTTTGGCATCCTTAAAATATTCTACTGATGTATGGTCTGTCTCTTGGAAAAACTCGGGATGAGAATTTCTTGTGGCAGGCGTTGTTTTTTCTCTAACGGTTACTTGAGTACTTAAGCATAAAACCAATCCAACCACAAGCCCTAATGTTACTTGTCCCATAATTTTATACTTTCCGCTAAGCCCTTCTTTATTTTTCTTAAACACTTTTATAAAATCGTCGAGTCCACCTATTAAGCCAAGCCATATTGTAGTTATTATCATAAGGATAACATATATATTTGTAAGGTTTGCAAATAAAATTGCCGGAATAAGTATTGAGAGAATTATTATTACTCCACCCATTGTTGGGGTCCCTTTTTTTTGCATTTGACCTTCTAGTCCAAGGTCTCTAATTTCTTCACCTATTTGTTTCTTTTGGAGCTTTTTTATTATTTTGGGACCAAGATATAATGCAACCAACAATGAGGTCATTGTGGTAATAAGAGCTCTAAAGGTTATATATTTCATTAACCCTAATCCCGGAAAATCATATCCGTTTTGCTGTAAGTAGTCAAATAGATGATATAACATTATTTCTAGTTTTGTGAGTTAAGTTCCTTTTGCATTTCAAATGCTTCTTTTATTGTTTCCTTATCGTCCATGTGATGTTTAACACCATTTATTATTTGGTAATCTTCGTGCCCTTTTCCTGCAACCAAAATTATTGAGCCTGGTTTTGCTGTAAGAATTGCCGTTTTTACTGCTTCAATTCTATCGGGAATAAAAAGAGATTTTGCCCTAGCTTGTGTGTCCATGCCAGCTTTAATATCTTTTATAATTTCGTTAGGATCTTCAAAACGAGGATTATCAGATGTTACAATTACCCTATTTGCGTATCTCCCCGCAAGTTCTCCCATCTCTGGGCGTTTTGTTTTATCTCTATTTCCACCACAGCCAAATACACATATTAAATCGCCACACGGTTTTAAATCTTTAAGAGTTTTAAGTACGTTTTCCAAGGCATCGGGTGTGTGGGCATAATCTACAGCTGCTATAATATCGTTTTCTCCCTTAAAATATTCTAATCTTCCGGCTACGGATGTAAGCTCGCTCATAATTCTTATAATCTCTTCTTCATTACCGCCAAGTAACATTGCAGTTGCATAAATAGCGGTAAGATTTGCTGCATTATGTACCCCTATAAACCTGCACCATACCTCTTTACTGTTTATATTAAGGAGCATTCCCTCAATAGTTGTTTCAATTATTTTAACTTTATAATTTGCATGATTACGGCAAGAGTACGTATATACTTTGGCTTTTGTATTCTGCACCATAACTTCTCCGTTTTTGTCATCTATATTTGTAAGGGCAAATGCCTCTTTAGGAAGATTATCAAAAAATTTCTTTTTGCAATTAAGGTAATTTGCAAAAGTTTTATGATAATCTAAATGATCGTGAGTTAGGTTTGTAAATATTCCACCTGCAAATGTTAATGAGCTTATGCGGTCTTGGTCTATTGCATGTGAGCTTACTTCCATAAAGCAGTACTCACATCCTTTAGCTACCATTTGTGCCATTAGTTCATTAAGTTCTATTGGTCCGGGGGTGGTATTTATAGTTTCGTATCTTTTGTCCCCTACAAAGTTTGCTATTGTAGACAAAAGACCGCAATTGTATCCCAATTTTGTAAACATATTATAAAGGAGAGTTGCAATAGAGGTTTTACCGTTTGTTCCGGTAACACCAACTAATTTAAGCTCGGCCGATGGATTGCCATAAAAATTAGCAGCAATTTGTGAAGCAGCTTTTCTACTTTCAACTATTTGTATATACAAAACTTTACTATCATTACTAATAGCGCCTATTGGAATCTTCTCACATACAATATATTTTGCTCCATTTTCAATGGCTTTTGCTATATATGTATGTCCATCACTATCGGCCCCTCTAACAGCAATAAACATGCAGTTTGACTCGCATTTTCTTGAATCAACGTAAATTGAAGAAATTTCAATATCTCTATAATTTGAGGAGATTGCTATATTTGTTAGCTCCACTCCCTGTAATAACTTAATGAGCTCCATTTTCTGATAATTGAAGATTAATAATTGCTTTTTTTGCCACTTTGGAACCTGGTACAGGAGTCTGGCTTACAACTCTTCCGCTACCGCTAAAAGTAACTTTATACCCCATGTTTTCTAAAAGATAAATAGCATCTTTTAATCCCATGTTGGTAACATTTACAAGTGAATCGCTGTATATAGGATAGTTTTGTGCAATAATATGGGTGGAATCTTTTGTAAACTCTAGCCATCCTTGTTTTTTAGCAGATTCATTATGAATAGTATTCCCCTCAAGTGCTAACTCTTTTAATACTATTTTGTTTGCCTCTGCTTTACCTATTGATATATTTGGAAGTACCCCTTTTGCTTTAACTTTACCATCTAATTTAGTACTCCAGTTAGGGCTGGTAGAATATATATAATCTGCAATTTGTTTAAATACCGGTCCGGCTTGAGATCCTCCATAAAAATTTCCTCTAGTATCGCCTGAATAAAGTATTACAACAGCCGTATATTTTGGATTATTAGATGGAAAAAACCCGGCAAATGAAGCCTGATATCTTCTATATCCATCTTTTTCATATCCATATTTTCCTCCATAAGACATTCTGGCTGTACCTGTTTTACCAGAGATCATATAATATTTATTGTTTAATGATCTACCTGTTCCCTCTTCAACAACCCCCCTTAATGCCTCTTGAGCCGCTTTTGCAGTAGATTTAGAGCATATAGTTCCGCTTATTTCTTGTGGTGGAAATTGTTTTACTATCTCACCATTTTGTTGGTAATTATCAATAAAATATGGCTTCATCATTTTACCGTTGTTTGCTATTGCATTATAAAATGTTAAAGTATGAAGAGGAGTTAGTAATGTTGCATAACCTATAGCCATTGATGATAGACTAGATCTCGACCACATTGCATCTCCGGGTGCATAAATTGCAGATCTTGCCTCTCCTTGTATATCAAGATTAAATCGCTCTCCTAATTTCATGCTTTGCACGCGGTCTACATATTTCTTTTCATTATTGCCATAATATTCTACTGCAAGTTTTGCAAATGCTACGTTTGATGATTTTTCAAATGCTTTTTTTACATTTACCAATCCATATCCACCATGTGTAACATCCGAATACGTATGACCGCCATAACTCCATTTCCCATTTCCTGCATCAATAGGCGTTTCTAGTGTTACGTAGCCATCCTCTAATAGTGAGACAAGGGTAACCAGCTTAAATACACTTCCCGGCTCTGTTGCATCTCCAATTGCGTAATTATAAGATTCATCGTAAGTTCCATCTAAATTTTTCTTCATATTTGCAATAGCTTTTATTGCTCCTGTTTTAACCTCCATTACAATGGCTGTTGCTCCCTCCACATTATTTCCCTTTGCAAGTTGTTCTCTAAGTGCGCTTTCGGCTTCTTCTTGAATACCAATATCTATTGTTGTTTGTATATCATACCCATCTTTTGGCGGAATACTTGCGTCGCTATTAATAGGTCTCCATTCTCCTCCCAGCATTCTTTGTAGTAATTGTTGGCCCGGTACCCCTTTTAAATAATAGTCGCAACTTCCCTCTATACCAACACCTACTCCTTCGGTATTTATAAATCCTATTGTTCTGTATGCAAGTCGTCCGTAAGGATTATTTCTTTTATACTTTTCCTCTGTAATTATACCACCTTTATTTGCCCCTAATCTTAATATTGGAAATTTTTTTATTTGAGCAAGTTCGGAGTAATCTACAACTCTGTTTCCTAGAGCTTTGTATCTTTTTCCATCTTTTCTTGCTTTAATAAGTTCATTTTTATATTCTGTAGCTGATTTATTTTGAAAAAAATTAGCCAATGCAATACTTAGGGCTGCTATATTATTTTTAAATGTATCTTTATTTGCAACGGTGCAATCTAATCTAACTTGATAATATGGAACAGAGGTTGCTAGTGGCCTTCCGTCACTTGATAAAATATCTCCACGAATAGCCTCTATAACTTCGTTACGAAACGATATATCCTCTGCCTTTACTTGAGTAGGGGCAATAAATTGCATATAGATGACCTTTATAATAACACAGAGTGTAATTATAACAAACATCTTGTACAAAAATGCAATCCTTTTAAAAATACCGTTCATACTCTAATATCGCAATTTCTATTTGTTTATTTTATTCTTTCTACAAGTTTAGCCGGATGTGATGGCTTTAGCAAAGCTGATCCTTGATCTATTAATTTTAGTTCTATTTCACCTCGTTTACTTTGATATTGCAACTTTGCGGCTTTACTTGTATAGTCGGCCTTAAGATTTTTAAGTTCTCTTTGATTTCTCCGTTGGGTAAGTTGTGTTTTTTCAACTCCTAAATTTATTGTTATGTATAGGAGCGTGAGAAGAAATATATATAATATAAAGAACCACTGACTAGTCATTTTCTGTCTTGTAAGAAATTGACCGCCCAGTAAATCTCCGGCAATACTAAAGCCTCTGTTTTCTTTATCGTTCTCTTTATCCACTGCTATTATATTTTTTGTGCAACCCTTAATTTTGCGCTTCTACTTCTTGCATTTATCCCTGTTTCTGTTTCCGAAGGGATAATAGGTTTCCTTGTTATTATTTCAAATGGGGATTCACTTTTACCGTAAAAATCTTTTTTTAGCTCTCCATCAATATTTCCTGCTTTCATAAAATTTTTAACCATTCTATCCTCTAGTGAGTGATAGGTAATTATTGACAACCTTCCCCCCGAATTTAGCGAGGCAAGAGAACCTGTAAGAAAATCTTCTAATGCTCTCATCTCCATGTTTACCTCAATTCTTAATGCTTGATATAATTTTGCTAAAAATTTATGTTCTGTAAAACTATTATATAACTTCTCCACAGCCTTGCTTAAATCTCCAGTTGTTTTAATAGAATTATTTTCTCTTGCACTGCATATAAGTTCTGCCACTTTCCATGGTTTATCAACCTCTCCGTAATTACGGAATATTTTTGCAAGTTCCTCTTGGGTGTAGCTATTTATAATATCTGCAGCACTTTTGGGAGCTAATTGGTTCATTCTCATATCAAGAGGAGCGTCAAATCTAAAAGAAAATCCTCTTTCTCCTGTGTCAAATTGGTGTGAGGATACTCCTAAATCTGCTAAAATACCGTCAATACCACTAAACTTATTAAACTTTACAAAATTTTGGATGAACCTAAAATTATTGTGAACTAAAATTAGTCTCTTATCATTTGGAGCATTATTTAATGCATCGCTATCTCTATCAAAGGCAATTAATTTACCATTTTTTCCAAGTCTAGATAATATTTCTTTGCTATGTCCTCCTCCGCCAAATGTTGCATCGGCAAAAATGCCATTGGGGTTTTCCTCAATGTTAAGAGCTGATACACTCTCATTTAATAATACCGGTATGTGGTATGCAGACATATTATCCTAATATTTTTTCGGCCAAAGAGACAAAATCATCTTGTTCCATTTGTTTAGCCTCAAATTTTTCTTTTGCCCAAATTTCAATTTTGTGATCATTTCCGGCAAATATCATCTCTTTATTGGCTCCTACTCCTGCAAGAAGTTTTTTTGGAATTGAAATTCTTCCTAGTTTTTCATCGGGCTCTACTATTGCTCTATCTCTCATATACTCCCTCCAAAACATTGCATGTTCTTTATTAAAAAAATTTAATTTTCCCTTTAATAATTCAGATTCTTTTTCCCACTCTTGATAGGTATACATATCTAAACAATTCTCAAAAAGATCTTTTTTTATAACAAAAGAGAGGGCTTCTCCTTGTGCAAATACAGACTTAAAGGCAGAAGGAAAAATTAATCTCCCTTTGTCATCTATTTTTACGCAGTATTCACCTATAAATTTTGCCATTTTGTTACCTACTTTCTCTAGTTTTTTGGTTAGTGCAAAATTATATAAAGTTTTCCAATTTATTACAATGTTTTACATTTTTTTACACAAAATTATCAACAACATAAAAAATAATATTACCTTTATGTGTCAAAAACATATAGAAATGGAAAAATACCTATACTTTTTATTAGCAATACTTTTAGTAAGTTGCAATAGTTCAGCTATTAACGACCAACAAAATCTTAATTTGCCAATAGAGCAAAAGGTTAATAAATATGGCATAGATATAAATAAATATTATACAAAAAATGGAGAGATAGAGAAAGGAGATTTCTTTGGTTCTCTTTTGTTAAAATTGGGAGCTTCTCCAAACAATATTCAACAAGTTATTGATGCAAGTAATGGAATATTTGACATTACTAAGATGAGGGTAGGAAACACGTATGAAGTTATATATGCAAAACAAGATACTACAAATATGGTGGACGGTGTTTTTTTGGAAAATGATTCTATTGGGGAGCCGGTTTATTTTATTTATGAAAATGATAAAACTTCAAATGTGCTGTTTTCATTTAAAGATTCGGTATTTGTAAAAATATTTGAGAAAGAAATTGTGGCTGAGACAAAATTTTCGGAGGTTACTATAAATTCTTCTTTGTGGAACGATGTGCAGGCGGTTGGTGCTCCGGTTCAGTTAGCTCTTAATTTATCTGATATTTACGATTGTACAATCGATTTTTTTGGATTGCAGAAGGGAGATTCTTTTAGAGTTATGTATGATGAGCTTGTGCATGAGGGGCAAGTTATTGGGTTAAGTCATATTTATTATGTGGAATTTATACACCAGAATAAGGTATTTAATGCAGTAAGGTTTCAAGAGGAAGATAAAGGGAGTAAATATTGGAATGAGCTTGGAGAAAGTTTAAAGAAGGCATTTTTAAAAGCGCCGCTTAATTTTACAAGAATTAGCTCTGGCTTTACTTATGCCAGAAGACATCCCGTTCTTAAAATTGTAAGGCCTCATACCGGAGTAGATTATGCAGCGCCAAGTGGCACACCGGTTGTAACAATAGGGGATGGAGTGGTTGTTTCAAAGGGGTGGACAAATGGGGGAGGAAATACTCTTAAAATAAAACACAATTCGGTATATACTACTGTATATATGCATCTTAGAGGGTTTGCTAAGGGCTTAAGAAAGGGGCAGAGAGTTAAGCAGGGCGAGTTGATAGCTTATGTTGGAAGTACAGGAATGTCTACGGGGCCGCATTTAGATTTTAGAGTTTATAAAAATGGTACTCCTATAAATCCTCTTACAATGGAGAGCCCAAGTATTGAGCCTGTTTCAAAAGCAAAAATGCAAGAATTTAAGGAGACAATGGCCGGTTATGCTCACCAAATGGATAGTTTAGATGCCCAAAGGCATTTAGAAAGTATGCTAAGGGTATTAATGTAGTTACATTTTTTCCAACTCTTCGGCTTTGTTGGTATATGAATTATCTGTTGAGCCGGTGTTAATTGAGGTGTTAATTGAAGTGAGTGTGGGAGCAATATTTGTTGTAGTTTTATTATTTACAGAAATATCATCATCGTCTTCTACTCTTTTGTGTAACACAGCCTTTCTAAGTTCAAAGTTTTGTCCAAGATACTTTTTACGCACATCGGGGTTATTTGCAAGTTGCTCTGCTGTTCCACTTTCTAGGATACTTCCCTCGTAAAGAAGATATGCCCTATCGGTTATAGCTAGAGTTTCGTGTACGTTATGGTCGGTAATAATTATCCCAATATTTTTTGTTTTTAATTTTGCAATAATGTGTTGGATATCCTCAACTGCAATAGGGTCTACACCGGCAAAAGGCTCGTCTAGCAAAATAAATTTAGGGTCAATAGCAAGAGCTCGGGCAATTTCACATCTTCTTCTTTCTCCTCCCGATAGCTGAATTCCATAACTTTTTCTAACTTTTTCTAGTCTAAATTCTTGAATAAGATTCTCTAATCTATCTTTACGTTGCTCTTTTGTAAGGTCTGATAATTCCATAACAGACATTAAATTATCCTCCACACTCAGTTTCCTAAAAACCGAGGCTTCTTGTGCAAGGTAACCTAACCCTTTTTGAGAACGCTTATACATTGGTAACCCGGTAATTTCTTCATCATCAAGAAATATTTTACCATTATTTGGCTTTATTAATCCGGTAATCATGTAAAAACTTGTGGTTTTTCCTGCTCCGTTAGGGCCAAGTAAACCAACAATTTCCCCCTGTTCAACGTCAAAAGAAACACCTTTTACAACGGTTCTTACTCCATATTTTTTTACCAGATTGGTACAGTACAAACGCATATTTTCCTAATTTTATCTTAGCTATTTAATATCCAAGTCTAAGTCTTTTCTTAACTCTTGGAGTTCGGGATTATTCTTTAACAAAAACTCTGCCTTTTCTTGTGGCATATATAATTTTTTTTCTGAGGCTTCAATTTCGTTAACTTTTACAATAAGTTTTAGTTCGCCGTTTTTAAGTTCTTTTTGTAAAAAGCCGGTGAGGCGTGGTAGCGAATTTTTTTCAATCCATGCCTGTTGGGCACTATTTCCCACATGAAAAATTATAGATAGATTGTCTTCTAATAATTGGGGACTTGCTTGTTTTAGGGCCGTGGATAAACGAGGGTATGTAGTCTCTTCGTTACACATTTTTTGCCACGCCTCTGCAAGTTTTGTAGTAGTAATTTCCTCATTTAAAGCAATGGTAGATTGGTATGTAGAGCTATCGGGAGCACTATTTGCCTTTTTTATTATGTTTTTTATAGAGAGACCTCCTGCTTTTATACTGTGTTGAGGGGCAGAGAGAATAGATTGAGTGGCCACTTCGGCTGTATTTGGGGCACTATTCTCTGCCGTTATAGGTTGCTCTGTTTTAGGTTGTTCTGTTATAGGTTGTACGGTTATTGTTTTCTCTATTGATGGTTGTAATATTTGTGTTAGTTTTACAAGAAGAAATTCAACAAGTAGACGCTGATTATTACTTAAACGGTAATCGGCTTCGCATTTTGTGGTGGCTGCAAGAGATTCGTACAAAAATTTTATTGAACATTTTTTGCTTTGCGCAACATATTTTTCTACAATGGCGGGGGCCATTTCTAGTAATTTAAGGGTAGTGCTATCTTTACAAATAAGCAGGTTACGTAAATGAGAACCTAATCCGCTTATAAAATAGAGGGCGTTAAATCCATTGGAAAGTATTTCGTCAAATAAAAGTAGCGATTTTGCAAAGTTGCCTGCTAGCGAGCACTCTACCATATTAAAATAGTAATCGTAGTCTAGTACATTTAAGTTTTTTATTACAGCGCCATATTCAACAGTGGATCCGCAAAATGCAACAGCTTGGTCAAAAAGAGTTAGTGCATCGCGCATTGCTCCGTCTGCTTTGGTTGCTATAACATGTAGCGAACCCGAGTCTATTGTAATATCTTCTTTCTTTGCAATAGAAGATAAATTTTTTACTATATCTTCAATAGAGATTCTGTTAAAATCGTAAGTTTGACAACGGCTTAATATTGTTGGAAGAATCTTATGCTTTTCTGTGGTAGCTAATATGAAAATAGCGTGTGCAGGGGGTTCTTCCAAGGTTTTAAGAAATGCATTAAATGCTGAGGAGGAGAGCATATGTACCTCATCTATAATATATACGCTATATTTTCCAATTTGGGGTGGTATTCTTACTTTTTCTGTAAGTAGCCTAATGTCATCTACAGAGTTATTTGACGCTGCATCTAATTCATGTATGCAGTATGAGCGTCCTTGAGCAAATGATTTACACGATTCGCACTCTCCACAGGGCTCTAGATCTTCTCCGGGATTAAGACAGTTTATGGTTTTTGCAAATATTCTAGCAGCACTGGTTTTTCCAACTCCGCGTGGCCCGCAAAATAAGTATGCATGAGCCAATTGCCCTCTCTTTATAGAATTTTTGAGAGTTACAGCAATACTTTCTTGCCCAATTAGCGAAGTAAAGTTATTTGGCCTATATTTACGTGCAGATACAATGAATTTTTCCATATGCCTACAAAAGTAAGAATATTTTCTAATTTTGCAGAGTTTTTTAGATAGATTCTTAATCAATAATAAAATTAAAAAAGCTTATGAAACATTTTAACTGTTGTACTTATTTAGTATTGGCCGTGCTCTTGTTTGCTTCTAATGTGGTGTATGCCCAAATAGATTTATTTAACAAGAAGGAAAGCCTTAAAGATTTTAATTATAAAACGTTGGTAGTTGTATTGGAAAACAACTCAATAGTTGATTTGGCATTAAAAGATGCAATAGAAAAAGAATGGCAACTTTCAAAATACAAATTTTGTAATCTTGATGAGTTTGAACAGCTTAAAGGAGATACATCGTATTATTTTCTTACAAGAGTAAAAGGAATTTTTAAGAAAGAGAGAGAGCCGGCAATAGAATTTTTGTCGTTGTTAAAAGGGGGGCCAAAAGAGGTGAAAGGGGTTGATCAAATGGCAGATATATTATCTATGCCATTACAAGATATTGATGATACGCAAGGGGCAATTATCCCATATATAAGCGCTTATGTTAAAATATTTCAAGCTCACGTGCTTAGAATACAGAAAAAAAAGATTGCGGCTCATTTGGGAATATCGTGGTATGCTAATAGGCTGGGCGAAATAAAAGGAAAAAGAGTTCTTATAAATGAGAATGACTTATCTAGGCAGGTAACAGAAGCAGGAGAGATGGTATCGCTAGAAACTGCTGTATCTATTGTAGGAGAGGACGAAATATATAAGGCCATTGATAATAAAGAGCCTAAAACTATTGTAACACTTGTAATTTCTCCAACAATTGAGCAGCAAGGTTCTTTTTGTTATAAAATGCTTTTAAGTACCGATAGTAATGAACTGTTTTATTACAAAAAGCAAAAAATTTCTTCTAAAACCCCAACGGGATTGCTTAAAGAAGATATAAGGGCAATAGTATTTCCATTTAAATAATTTAATAATTTTTATAGATAATATATAGGATTTGGATAAGGAAATTTTTAATATAGCAATTAAGCAAATTAAATCGCCTGTTGCTTGTTGTGCTTTAAGTACTAGAGTGGGTACTAGAGACGAAACCCTAATTTATAATGGATTAGCACATTTTACAGAGCATATGTTTTTTAAGGGTACTTTTAAAAGAGGCTCTAATAGTATAAATAATGCCCTTGAAAAAGTTGGTGGGGAGCTTAATGCTTATACCACAAAAGAGGAAACCGTTTTACACGCTACAGTTTTAAAAGAAGATTTGCAAAAGGCTGTAGATTTATTGCTAGAGATGGCTTTTACATCTACTTTTATCCCTAAAGAGTTGGTAAAGGAAAGGGAAGTTATTTATGATGAAATTGTTTCGTATGAAGATTCTCCATCAGATGCCATTTATGATCACTTTGAAGAGTTGCTGTTTAGGGGGCACCCGTTAAACATGCAAATACTAGGAACTAAAAAATCTTTGAAAAAAATAGATCAAGAGGTATTTAAAGAATACATAGGTAATAATTTTATTCCCTCAAAAATGGGTTTTACCATAGTGGCAGATATTAATAGTAAACAGGCCGTTTCTATGGTTAAAAAGTCTTTGTTAAAGTATTATAAGGGGAAAGTTGAGGTATGTGTTGTTGAGGAAGGAGGGGAAGAGTGTTTTAATAATGTTGTAGATAATTGTGAAGTAAATAAAAAATTTATTAATTCTGAACATGCAGAACTTAAGGAATTTACAGAAAAATTTCACACAGAAATTATAAAGAAAAATCATCAGGCCCATTGTATAGTTGGAGCAACGGCTTATTCTTGTTTCCAAGAGAAAAGGTTGGCATTGGCAGTTCTTACAAATATATTGGGAGGACCGGCAGCTAGTGCGCGTCTTAATTTAACATTACGCGAGAAAAATGCTTTGGTTTATAATGTGGAGGCCAACTATACTCCTTATGCCGATACAGGAATTTTTACAATCTATTTTGGTTGTGATAAGTGTGATGTTGTAAAATGTTTAGAGCTTACAAAAATAGAAATAGATAAAATGGTTTCTTGCAAGTTTACCGATAGTGCTTTAAAAGCGGCTAAAAAACAACTTTTTGGGCAACTTTTAATTGCACAAGATAATACGGAATCGCAATGCCTTTCTATGGGTAAGTCGCTTATTGTTTATGGCAAGATAAATACATTTGAGCAAATGCGCTCTAAAATTGAAAGTATTACGGCAGATCAATTGCAAGAAGTTGCGCGTGAAGTTCTTAGCTGGGATAGGATGAGTACATTAGTATATATTTAAATAAGTTGGAAATTTATTGTGAATATGGAAGATTATATAAAAAAATATTCTAGTGAACAAGATAGTGTTCTTATGTGGTTAGAGAAACAAACTCATTTGCGTACAAACCACGCTCGAATGCTTTGTGGCCCCGTAGAAGGAAAATTTTTGGAACTTATTTCAAAAATGATTTCTCCTATGGCAATATTAGAAATAGGGGCTTTTACCGGTTACTCTGCTATTTGTTTGGCTCGGGGGTTAAGGAGTGGGGGGATTTTAGATTCTCTTGAACTTAATGATGAGCTAGAAGATCTTATTTTAGAGGCTCATAAACGGGCTAACCTCGCCGATAGAATAAAATTGCATATAGGCGATGCAAAAGAGACTATCGCAAAATTAAAAGAGGCAGGGCGCAAATATGATCTTGTTTTTATTGATGCCAATAAAAGGGAGTATTGTGCATATTATAATCTTGTATTTAACCTTGTTAACCATGGCGGATATATTATTGCCGATAATGTTCTCTGGGATGGTAAAGTTTATGCCAATCCTATGCCCACCGATGCTCAAACTATAGGTATCTGCAATTTTAATGAAATGGTAAAAAATGATACGCGCGTAGAAAATGTTATTCTGCCACTGCGAGATGGAATGAATATGGTGCGGAAAAAATAGATATTATTTATATTCCACTTCCATCTTGTATTTCCACCGTCCAAAATAGAGGTTTTCGTGGCATGATTCTACTTCTCCGCGTTGGAAGTCAACGGTTTCGCTGCGAGGATAGGTCTTTGAAGGGTAGAAATGTCCCGAAAAATCGTCGTTTACAATGTAGCGGTAGGCATCTAGTCCACGGGTAAAGTAGTGGTATACTTTGTCGTTGGTTTTGGCTACCCGGGGTAATAGGCCTTCTTTATAAACATAGCCAAATGATTGGTCTATTGGAACCCAGCCAATACCTTGAAAATAAATTTCTGCCCAGTCGTGCAGATTTTCTTCGCCAGGGTGCATCATCCAGCCGCTCTGCCATTTTGCAGGGATGCCGGCATAACGGGCCATAGTAATAAATAGGAGACTTTGTTGGCCGCAATCGCCGTGTTTGTTATCAATTACATATTGGGGAATATTTACTATGGTGGAATATTCACGGGCACTTGCCCAAGGATAGTTTTGCGCAATGTAGTCAAAAATACGAACAGCTTTTAGGTAAGGGTTTTGTTCGGTGCCTATTATGCTGTCGGTAAGCTGTTTAATATCTTCTGTAAAGATAACATGTGCATCTCTTTGCGCAGTGTATTTTTTATATATTTTGTTGTCTTTATCGTATGGCTGTATATTATCGGGTGTAAAATTAAACCAGTGATTGTAAGAAGTATAACTGAGCTGGTAGCTAAATATGGTGGCACTGTCTTTTATGGCAAGTTGTTCCATATAGAGGCTTTTATGTGGGTAACTATCGGGAGAAATAATATAGTTGGGATGTGAGGTGGCCAGCAATGTTATATTTTTTTGTTGTGCGGCTTTGCGTGGATAAGGCATCCATACTTTTATGGTTTCACCGGCGGGTACTTCATTGGGTTTTACGGTAATGGTATATTTTATTTTCATAGTTACCGGCATGGTAAAATGTTCGTATGGGCTGTTTGGAACGGGTAGCATGGCTTGCAATGTTTGAGTAGATTGGGGAGATTCAACTATTTGCGGAATGTATTTTCCTAAGAATCTATCCAAGCAGTCAGATTGTCTTCCATTTATTTCCTTCCAATGCGCTTGTGCTTCTTTACAGATGCGAAAGAGGTTACGAGGTGCGTTATTAAAATATTTCTTTACCCCGTTAATGTTTTTACACTCAAGAGCTCCCGATGCTTCCCAAGCAGCTATTTCTTCTTCTGTTACAGCAGGGTAATATTGCTTTATATAGGAAAGAACGGTGGTGTCGTCTTTAGTAAAATCTGCTTTTATCCTCTCCATAATATCTATTTTAAAGAGTAATGCTGCAATTTCATTAGGAGAGAGCGTATCGGTTGCAATTTTTAATTTTATGGCGGCTGTAGCATCAATATATTCTCCTTCTTCTATTAACGCATCTATCTCATCGTTTGAGTATGAGTTGCAAGAGTAGTGAGTGCAGGCAAAAATGAGAAATAAAGTGGGAATTAGTAGTAGTTTTTTCATAGTTTCGGCTTTTATTGTAGAAAATATTGCAATGAGAATATTGTAAAAAAAGCATTTATTAAGCTCTTCCTACCTAATAAATGCCTTCTGTATAATGCTGTAAAGTGGTGTAAAATATTATTTTACACGCTCGCCATAGCTTCTGTCTTCTGTCTTAATTTTTATTTTTTCACCTTGCATAATAAAAAGAGGCACCATAATTATTGCACCTGTTTCCATAGTTGCCTGTTTTTGGGCATTGGTAGATGCGGTATCTCCTTTAATAGCTGGTTCTGTGTATGTAACTTCTAACTCTACAAACTGTGGAAGTTCGCAGGTAAGGCATTTTTCTTCTTCTGCAAGAAACATCATTTCAACACTTTGTCCCTCTTTCATAAGGTCTGCGTTGTCAACAAAATCTGATTCTAAATGAATTTGCTCAAAAGTTTCCTCGTGCATAAAGTTGTACCCACTTTCATCTTTGTATAAGAATTGATAAGGCCTTCTTTCTACTGTAATTGTTTCAATTTTTTCTCCTGCACTAAATGTGTTCTCAAGAGTTTTTCCGTTTTCTAGGTTCTTAAATTTAGTTTTTACAAAAGCAGGGCCTTTACCTGGTTTTACATGTTGAAAATATATCAATTGGCATGGTCTTCCATTGTAATTAAAAAATAATCCGTTCTTAAAATCTGCTGTAGTTGCCATATATAAATTATAATTAGTTATTTTTCTATTTTATGGCGCAAAGATACAAAACAATTATTAAATTTCTCCAAAAACACTATTATTGATATATTTGCCAAAAATAAATTATATGAGCAGCATAGTTACAATTAATACAACGCTTGGAAATATACAAGTGAAATTATATGATGAGACCCCATTGCATAGGGATAATTTTTTGAAACTTGTAAAAGAAAAATATTACGAGGGGACAATTTTTCACCGTGTTATAAATGGATTTATGATACAGGCAGGTGATCCTCTTTCTAAAGGGGCTAATGCAGGGAAGTCTCTTGGCACAGGGGGGCCAGGTTATACAATTCCGGCCGAAATTGTTTATCCACAGTTATTTCATAAAAGGGGAGTGTTAGCTGCTGCAAGGCAGGGAGATGCTATTAATCCAAAAAGAGCTTCATCGGGATCTCAGTTTTATATAGTATGTGGAGAGGTATATAGTAAAGGACAAATAGAGCAGATGGAAAAGTGGGGGACAAAATTTACTACCGAACAAATTGATGCTTATTCTACAATTGGAGGTACCCCTCATTTAGACGGCCAATATACTGTTTTTGGCGAGGTTATAGAAGGAATGAATGTTGTTGATGCAATACAAAATACAGCTACAGGTGTAGGTGATAGGCCAATTGAGGATATTGTATTAACTAAGTTAGTATTATGTATAAAAAATATTTAAAAGTATTTATCGGGATATTAATAATTGCATTTATTATATTGTTTTTTTGTCGCAATATTATTTTAAGAAGTGTTGTGGATAAAAAAATTGAAATTGCCCAAAATAAATTTGGTTTGATTATACGATATAATACATTGCATTTTAATGGACTAACAACAGTTGGTTTAGCCGGGCTTAGTGTTGTGCCATGTAACACAGATACTTTGCTTACTTTAAAAAATATTAATGTTAGAGCCGGATTGTTTCCTCTCTTTATAGGGCGAATTGTGGTGAAAAATATTTTCCTTAATGATCTTAGTCTTAATTTTATTAAAAAGGATTCGTTTGCAAACTATGATTTTTTATTTAAAACAAGAGGCAGAGATAGCATAGAGCAGAATAAAAATTTATCTCCCGATAGTAATAAAGTAGCTGAACCAATAAATTTTTCGCGCAATACAAATAGAATTCTTAATTTGGTGTATGGGTTGCTTCCAAAAAATGGGGAGCTCAAAAATATTTTAATTACAGAGCGGAAGGATAGTAATTTTGTAAAATTGTCTATTCCAATGTTTAAGATTAATGAGGGGAAATTTGAAAATAGTTTTTTTATTGAGGAAGACGGTGCAAGACAAGAATTAAGAACCGTAGGCGAACTTAATAATAGTGATAATACCCTTAATGTACAGGTGTTTTCGGCTGCCGCTAAAAGCGTTGAGGTTCCTTATGTAAATAGACGGTTTGGAGCTGTAGTGTCGTTTGATACTTTGGCATGTAATATAGTTAAAACCAAGGATGGTAGCGTGTTAAATTTAGATGGTAGCGCAAAACTTAGTGGGTTTAATATTTATCATAAAGCATTATCGCCACAAACGGTTACCCTTAAAAGGGGGGCAATTTCTTATGACATACATATTGGGGAAAATTTTATAGAGTTAGATAGTAGCTCTTTAGTGCAATTTAATAAATTAAAGTTTAGCCCTTATATACGTGCCGATAAAAATAATGGGGCATGGCATTTTAATGCTAAAATAAATAAAGAGTGGTTTAATTCTATGGACCTTTTTGAATCGCTTCCAAGTGGGCTTTTTGATAATTTAGAGGGGGTAAAAACTAAAGGACTGTTGGCTTATAAATTCTTTATAGATTTGGATATGGCTAGGGTAGATAGCCTTAAATTAGGTCAAGAACTAAAGCAAAAAGACTTTAAAATAATTGATTATGGAAGTGGAGATTTGCTTAAATTGAACAGTGAATTTGTGTATACAGCCTATGAAAAAGGGGTGCCCGTGCGCTCTTTTGCGGTTGGTCCGTCTTATGAGCATTTTTCCCCCTTAGATAGTATCTCTCCTGTTTTACAAATGAGTGTATTGCAGAGTGAGGATGGCGAATTTTTTTACCATAATGGGTTTAGGTTAGATGCAATTATTGATGCTATAATTCATGATATTAAAGAACGCCGCTTTGCAAGAGGTGGAAGTACAATTTCTATGCAACTTATTAAAAATGTATTTCTTAACAGAAATAAAAACTTTGCCCGTAAGGCAGAGGAGGCGTTATTAGTGTGGCTAATAGAAAGTAGGAGACTTGCTTCTAAACAAAGAATGTTTGAGGTATATCTTAATATAATTGAGTGGGGTCCCGGTATTTATGGCGCTAAAGAAGCTGCGGAGTTTTATTTTGGCAAAAGGCCTTCACAATTAACAGTTGAGGAGAGCATTTTTATGGCTTCTATAATTCCAAAACCTAAATATTATTTAAGCTCTTTTGATGAAACCGGTAGGCTAAAGGCAAATTTACAAGGCTATTTTAGTAATATTGCCAAGCGATTGGCAAAAAAAGAACTTATAACTCAAATGCAGGCAGATACAATACGCCCACAAGTAAAGCTTAAAGTTATTCCTTAATTGTTTTAAGGTATTCGGCTACTTTTTCTAGTTGCCATTTTGGGGTAGAAGTGGCTCCACATATACCTACAGAATCGTTGGTAATAAACCAATTGTTTTCTATTTGATTTAAATCTTGTATGTGATACGAGCGAGCGTTTACAGATTTGCATAAATCGTATAGTACCTTTCCGTTTGAACTTTCCTCTCCACTTACAAAAATTATTACCGAGTGAGTGTTGGCAAAATTAACAAGATTAGTGTGTCTTTGCGCCACCTGTTTGCAGATTGTGTTGTGAATTCTAAAGTTTTCTATATTGCCTCCTGCTTCCAAAATACGTGCTTTTATTACTTTACATATATGTTCATATTCATTGGGATCTTTTGTTGTTTGTGAAAAAATATGTATAGGCCGTTTGAAATCAATTTTATTTAACCCAATATATGTGTAATCTGCTTTTCCTTTAATATCAACAACAACGGCATCTCCGTTAACTTGCCCTACTAGGCCGTTTACCTCGGCATGTCCTGTTTTTCCATATATAACAATTTGCCCTTTTATTGCGTTGTAACTGCTAGGGAGTGCATTAATTGCCTTATAGGTCTCGCGTATTCTTGCTTGTAATTTAAGTACTACAGGGCATGTGCAATCTATGAGTGTAATATTCTGTAGCGTAGCTATTTTGTATGTTTGAGGAGGTTCTCCATGTGCTCTTATAAGTACTGTTGTATTGTTTAATTGTTTCATTTGATTGGCATCAATAACTGTAAGGCCAATATTATGCAAACGATTGAGCTCCGAGTTATTATGCACAATAGAACCTAAAGAGTATAGTTTACTATTCTCTTTAAGGTTAATTTCGGCTTTCTCTACGGCCCTTATTACTCCGTAGCAAAAGCCCGACTCAGAGTCTATTTCTATTTTTAAATTCATTTTCCCTTATAAGAGTTCTCGTTACATCATTTGTAACTCAAATTTATCTAATAATATTTTATTAAGCCAAATAAATTGCTCTGGAATAGTCATTGTGCTATTGTCTAATAAAATAGCGTCATTGGCTTTAACTAAAGGGGCTGTACTGCGGTGTTCGTCTATATAATCGCGTTCTTTAAGATTCTTAAGTACTTCATTATATGTTTCTTTTCCTCCCGCTTCTTGAATTTCTTTAAAACGTCTTTGTGCTCGTATCTCGGGCGATGCTGTCATAAATATTTTAAGTTCTGCGTTTGGAAATACTGCTGTTCCTATATCTCTACCATCCATAACTACCCCTTTTTCTTCTCCAAATTTGTGCAACAAATTATCAACAAAATTCCTTACAAAAGGGAGTGTAGAGATATGGCTTACTTTATTTGAAATTTCTATGGTGCGAATATATTTCTCAATATTTACATCATTAAGATATGTTTCAGATTTTCCATCTTTTCCGGGCTTAAATGTTATACTATTTTTGCATAGAGTCTTTTTTAATCCATCTTTATCTATGCGACATCTATTGTCTATAAACCCATTATTATAAGCAAAATACGTGGCAGCTCTGTATAAAGCTCCAGTATCAACATATATATATCCTAGTTTTGATGCAATAATTTTTGCAAAACTGCTTTTGCCTGTAGATGAATGACCATCAACAGCAATAATAATTTTATTGTTTTCCATGAGACAAAAGTACAAAAAAGTTATCTTTGTGAAAAATAAAATATGGTGTTGGCCAATAGATATATGAAAGTAGCAGTATTGGATTTAGGTACAAATGTTTTTAACCTTCTTTTGGCAGAGTTTTCTGCTAGTGAATGCAGATATATAAAAGAGTATAAATGTGCGGCCAAATTGGGCGCAGGTGGGCTTGCAAAGGGCTTTATTTCTTCTGTAGCTTTTGAAACTGCACGAGAGGCGTTGGACAAGATAGTTAATGTTATAAAGGACCAAGGGGGGGCTGATATTATTTTGCCTTTTGCAACATCGGCTGTTAGAGATGCTAATAATGGTCCCGAATTTGTTAAATATATAAATTCTATTTTTGGGTTATCTATTAATGTAATACCCGGCGAGCGAGAGGCTGAATTTATTTTTAAAGGAATTATGGAGAGCATGGTGGGGAAATTGGCTATAGCTGAGAATATTTTAATGCTCGATATTGGTGGTGGCAGTAATGAATTTATAATATCTGATGGCAAAAGTATTTTATGGAAAAAAAGCTTTCCTATTGGAATGGCTAGAATGAGAGAACGGTTTAATTATGAAGAGCCAATAAAAGAGAATGTAGTAAATGAATTTTATGTGTATTGTAATCAGATACTTGGCGAATTATGGATAGAGATTGATAAATATAAACCTACTGTTTTCATTGGTTCTTCGGGTTCTTTTGATACATTTAAAGATTTAATTTACAATTGTGAATATAAAGAGCTTCCTTCAATTGAGCTTCCTTTAGAAAAGCTTATTAAAATGGGAGAAATCCTTGTTAAATCGGTTGCTAAAGAGAGAATATTAATGCCTGGTATGTCTAATATAAGGGTTGATTATATTGTTTTGGCCTGGGTGTTTACAAAAATGATTTTTGATAGAATTAAGCCACGGATTGTATATCAATCTTCATATTCTCTAAAAGAAGGGGCTATGCAAGAAGAGTATTTAAAGTTTTTACAGAAATAATATTTTAAGAAAATGAAAGTTTTAATTGTTGATGACGAGAGGAGTATTAGAAATACACTTAAAGATATTTTGGAATTTGAGGGGCATGAGATAACTCTTGCGGCAGATGGAAAAGAGGGGCTAGAAACTGCACTTGGGAGTAATTTTGATGTTATATTTTGTGATATTAAAATGCCGGGTATGGATGGCGTTGAGGTTTTAGAGAAAATTATTGAGAGTGGAATTGATTCTTCGGTGGTTATGATTTCGGGACATGGGTCAATTGACACTGCTGTAGAATGTATTAAAAAAGGGGCATTCGATTTTATTCAAAAACCGTTAGATCTTAATAGGATACTTATTACTCTTAAAAATGCTACGGAAAAAACTGTACTAGTTAAAGAGACTAAAAGTTTAAAGAAGAAAGTTGCAGGTATCCCCGAGATTATAGGCGAATCTATCCCTATTGTAAGGATTAAAGAGATGATAGATAGAGTTGCTACTACAGATGCCAGAGTTCTTATTACCGGCTCTAATGGTACCGGTAAAGAGTTGGTTGCTCGTTGGCTACACGAAAAGAGTAATAGAAGCACAATGCCGTTTATAGAGGTAAATTGCGCTGCTATTCCGGGAGAACTTATAGAAAGTGAATTATTTGGACATGTAAAGGGCTCGTTTACAGGAGCTATAAAAGATCATAAAGGCAAATTTGAGCAGGCAGATGGTGGTACATTGTTTCTAGATGAGATAGGGGATATGAGTCTTAGTGCACAAGCAAAGGTATTGCGCGTATTACAAGAAAATAAACTCACACGCGTTGGAAGCGATAAAGATATAAGTGTAAAAGTGCGCGTTGTTGCTGCTACAAATAAAAATCTTATTGAAGAGATTGAAAAAGGAAATTTTAGGGAAGATTTATACCATAGGCTTAGTGTAATTGTAATTCACGTTCCTTCGTTAGCAGAGCGTAAAGATGATATTCCACTTTTGGTAAACCATTTTATAAATCTTATTTGTGATGAAAGTGGCATGGCTATACGTAAAATTAACGAAGATGCTTTGGATGAATTAAAGAAACATGCTTGGACTGGGAATATTCGTGAATTAAGAAATGTAATTGAAAGATTACTTATTTTAAGTAATAACGTAATTACAAAGGAAGATGTAATTGCTTATGCTTCCCCATTGTTTAGATAGAATTAATTAACAATTAAAAAGAGGTTAACTAAATTTAATTTTAGTAACCTCTTTTTTTGGAACTCTTATCAAAATTAATTTAACCTAATATTATAATAATCAACACTTATTAATTTAATATAGTTTCCAAGTTGTGGCATCCTTACTAATATCTTCTCCTATAATCATTTCTGGTATTTGTTCTGAGTTGTTTATCCAAATTGAATTTTTTTGGACATTTGTTTTAACTTTATTAAATAAGTCTACCATCTTTATATTACCTTGAGCTTCTTTTATTTGCTTTAGTAAAAAATAAGTAAACATACCATGTTTCTTTTCGTTATATGGCATAGACCGCTGGCTACTAGAACTTGCAGTTATTACAAAAAGATTGCCTCTTACAGGTGCTTCTTTTGGCTTAATAACTATACCGCGTCCTACTCCACTATAGCATGCATCTAAAAATACAATAGTTCTCTTAGATTGTGCATTACTTAAATTGGCATACATTTGTTCAAGTTTAATTCCTGCGCTTGGTGTGGCTATGCTAACGTCAACCGGAATTAAATATGTTTCTTTTGTATCTGCATCGTGCTGTCCATGACCTGCATAATAAATATAAAGCTCTACTGTCCTAGGGTTTGTGACACTTATTCGAATAAGTTTATTTAAATTAAAATTCATTTGAGAGTAGGTAGCATTCTTTAGTAAAATAACATTGTTTTCTGGCACACCCATTATGTTTTTTGCATAATTGGCAAAAGCTGTAGCATCTTGTGTTGCATAATCTACATTTTGCTCATAACTAACAGTTTGCTTAAATGAATTATAGTCCTCGTTTCCTATTACTAGGGCATATCTATTAGGCATTTCGTTATTAAGTTTAGTTAATCCTGCCAATAATTCAGAATCTAAATCTTTAGAATATGCATTTGCTTGTATCTCTTCATTTTGGTAGGCATTAATTTTATTTTGCGCAAAATTTTGTCCAATACTTGGTTGGTATGTAGTAGATGTTAAAACATTTACCGGAGGGTTCATTTTACTAACTTCAAATGTAAGATATTGAACATCTGTATGTTTTTTAGTAAATTCTGATAAACTTGCAACAATAGATAGATTTTTTAAATTCTGTATTAAGCTATCTATTATAAATGTTGTAGTTAATTTAACTTCTTCGCCAGGAGATATTTTGCTGGCAATTAATTGGTTAGTTGTACCACTAACTCCCTTAGGCCATATAATATTTACTTTTACATCCTTTGCAAAATCTTTACCGCCATTCATTACATATAGTTCAAAATTTACCAGGTCTCCTTTTTCAATGGCAGCGTGTCCGGTTTTATATACCCAATATCTAGATATTATAGGTTTTGACCCAATTACCCCCATTGCCTTAAAGTTTAATTGCTCTTGTGCTTGTGAGAGCATATTGTTAGCGTCAACATTTATTTGCATTTGTATCTCTTCCGAAACAAGATTTGTTTTACTAGCACCACTAAATGTAATTATTGTGTCGCATCCAACTTTAATACTATCAATGAGTATTTGCATAGAATCAAAATTAAACCACTCTAGCTGCTCTGCCAAACCATTTAATTTAATATTAACACCTTTTAAGGTTTCATCTCCTTTGTTAGATAATTTGCATTTTATTTCTAATTTTTCCTCCGTCTCAACAGTATGATTCATGTCTTCATCTGCAAGGATTGCGCTACTCATTTCTAGGTATGGAAATTTATCGCCAAGTTCTTTTACTTTTATAATTCCTTTTTTATTTTCGGTAGCAACATAGGCTATTCCGTTATTAAAATTTGATGCATAAGTAAATATTGGAGTTGCTATTATTTTACCGGTCTTGTCTATGTAACCATATCTATTTCCCTTTTTTACCCAAGCTTTGCCTTCTGAGAATGGACCCAACTCATCTACATTAACATTAAATAGTGAATTTCCTTTTGTATCAATACACATAATAGAACCATTAGAAAATTTGGCAGATGCTAATCCTTCGCTATAATCACTTGCCATGTTATATCTTATATTATTTTCTATTAGGTCTTCGCCTATATACGAATAGTAACCTCCTTTATTAACTAATGCTAAGCCGTCTTTAAATACAAGCGGTTCCTTTAACAAACTTTCATCTATTATTTTTTTATTGCCTTTTTTATTTATAAGAGACCTTGTTTCTCCGTTTGAAACCACGGCGTATCCGCCGCTAAAATCGTAAGCTTCTGCATATTCAGGAGATATTACCAAAGTACCTTTAGTATTAATATATCCCCATTTATCCTTATATGATACTTTTGCCATTCCGTCACTAAAATTGGAATATGTATATTTATCGGATAATTGCTGGGTATTTCCAAATATATTAAGGTAGTATTGGGATGTGCCGTCGTTAGCTAAAGCCATTTGGGAAGAAAACTCTCCAATTTGTGTATAAATGCATTTAAATTTATAATTTCCCTCATTATCTATTACACCCCATTTCCCGTTGTTTTTAACTCTAGCTAATCCATATTCGTTAAAATCTGAAACTTCTTCAAATTGAGGAGAAATTATGACTGTCCCATTTTTATTAAGAAAGCCCCATTTGCCATCATTGAAAAATGCAGAATACCCATGTTCATATGGACGTTGTATGTTACTGTATATACTCCTAATCCACTTTGTATTGTTAATCATTTGTCCATTAAAAACTGTAGGAAATAGTAACAATAATAAAGTAATTATGTATATTTTTTTAATATTTTGTTTCATAATTGTATTATCAATTTTGTGAAGTAGTAAATTGTTTTATTTCTCCGAATATATAAATCTTGTTAAATTTGAAGTACGATTGATAATAATAGGTAGTATTACTAGTAAAATCGGAAGGATCAACTGTAAAAAAGTATTCTGTACCATTATGACTAACTTGTTTTCCAATCACTTTTTTCTCTCTAATCGATTCTATGGATTTGCCTATATATATTCCATATTCTCCTGGCCATTCATTGGTATATGTGCAAGTCCCTTTTAGAATAGCAGCATTACTAGTAATGCTTGTAGCATTGTGTGTGTAGGCAATAGGCAAATCAGTATTTTTAAGCCCTTCGCTGTAAATTGTGCACCATGTCATAATACTTTTAACTTGTGCAAGCATATTAGAACAAATAGGGAGTCCGCTTATATCTAAAATCATTAGTTTTTTAAGAGATGTTAATGGATAAATATCTGATATTTTATTCACTTCTCCCACCGGATTATTTTTATTTCCTATATATAATTCTGTAAGTTCTAATGATTTAGCAAGTTTTGTAATATTTGTTATATTATTCCCCGATATATTAAGAATTTTTAATCCTTTTATTTTTAAAAAGGTTTCAAAATTTCCAGATGACATTAATGATTCACCTTCGCAACTATTATTAATAACAAGTTTAGGAGTAGAAAATTCGCGTAGCGCCATTATATTTGGTAAGTATCGGTTAATTACATATACTCCTTTAGTAACATTCTTTATTTTTTCACAGATAAGATCAAGAGATATGTAAGTGTCATTTCTTTCAAATACATAATCTGTTCCCTCAATGTTCATACTTATTGTAGTCCCTGATGTGTTTTTAACAACTTCCCCTATTATAAGTGCGCCATTAATTTTTTCATAACCAGAGCTAAGGAATTCTGTAATATCACTACCACTATTAATTACAACATTTCCCTTAAACGTTTTTTCATCTTCTTTGCTTATAGTTGAGAATTCTTTAATATCGCCGTACCCTGTGCCAAATTGGTTTTTTGCAAATGCTCTAAAATAGTATTTTGTAGACTCCGATAACTTACTAATTGCTACATTTAATTTTGCAGCAGTTAATTCTGCCGAGGCCTTGTACTGTAAATTATCTTTTGATATTCCATATTCAAACCCACTTGCAGAAATTGTTCCGCCTAAATCTAATACTTCTCCGTTAAGCTGTGCTGTAGAAGAGAGAATATTAGAGGCATTATTTGTTAAAACAATAGGAACATACTCTTTTTTAGTTTTCTCAGAATAGATTGTGCAGCTTGTTAAAACTTTTTTAGCATTTTCTATAGTTATAGGGCTAATTGGCAATCCGCTTATATCTAAAATTTTTAACGCCTTAAGTGATAAAATAGAAGACAGATCTGATATTTTATTACTCTCTTTTTCTGCCATATTCTTATCTCCAAGATACAATTCTTCTAACCCTGATACTTTACTTAATTGCTCAATATTAGAGATATTGTTCATTGAAACAGACAAAACTTTTAACCCTTTAATTCTGCTTATATCTGGCAATACAGAGAGTTTATTAGCTTTAGCTATAAGTTTAGGAGTAGAAAGTACATCTATAAAATTACTTATTTTTGATATTTGTGTGTTAACAATATATACTCCACTAGTAACTTCATTTAAATCTTCTATATTATCTATATTATCTATGTCAGAAGGTTCAAAATAATAAGTTACGTCTCCAATACTTACCGGGATTGAAGTTTCTTGTTTCTCTTTGGATGATTTACCTATTACAAGGGCACCATTAATTTTTGTATATCTTGCAGTAATTAAAGCATTAAGTTCATCTTTGCTCTTTACAAAAATATCACCTTTGTATATTTTCTCGCCAAAGGTTTTAAAAGTGCTATATGTTGTGCCCTTACTATTTGTAGCAAAAGCTTTAACAAAAATGAGGTCGGTTGTCTTTTTAACCTCTATAATTTTTGTAAATGTGCTGTCTGATGCATTGATTTCTGAAATTTTAACATCTACAGATTTCATCTCACTTTGAGTTTTGGTGCTGCCATAGTAAAATCCTATTTTTGTAATGTCGTCTTTAGGATTTCTGTGCATCAATTTGCCTCTAATAAGAAGTTGATTATCAGAAGCCATACTTATATTTTTAACAATAGCAGCCGGTAATATAGGAGTGCTTAATTTCTCGGCAATTATTTTACAATTGGCAGGGAGATATGTCTTTAAATCCTCTAGCTGTATTGTACTTATAGGTAATCCGCTTAGTGATACATATTTTAGTTTTGCAAGTGTTTTAAGAGGATCTAAATTATAAATACCATTACTCTCTTTGCTATAAGATATATCTCCTAATATTAGTGTATCTAAAGATGTAATTGCCTTTAATGCTGCAATATCTGTAATATTGTTATTTGAAATATTTAATTTTGTAAGCCCATTTAATGCAGATAATTTAGAAATGTCTAAAATATTATTCCCTCTAATAGATAGTTTAGTAAGGGTTGTCATCTCAGGTATAGCGGCTGTATGTTTTAGAGCCCCATATTCTGCATATAATGTTTTTAAATCATATTTTACAACAAATTTATTAATACTGTCAATTTCAGTATTTAAAATATATAATGCATTCTTTTTTATTTTATTAATGATTTGTATCCCTCGGATATTATTTATTTGAGATGGTGCTGCAATATATGTAACTCCATCTATTATAGTAGTTATATTCCCTTTATTAGATGCATTAATACTCTTTGGAGCATTCTCTTGCCTTTTAATATCTCCAATAAACATTGCCCCGGCAATTCGGGTATAATCACTTATATTATCAATAGCATTTTGTGTAGATAAGAACATATTATTTGGATATGTTCTTTCTGATGAAGCATCTTGCTCTATTTTTACGTTTGCTTCCGCTGTTGAATTCTCTGTAATAATATTTATATTGCAAGACCTATCTTTTTCTAATTCATTTTTTAAGATGGTTATATTAATTTTATTAGCACTTACAGCTGCAGTAATCCATTCAGCTGCATCCAATTTTTCTTGTGGAAACGTTATACTTACTTTTACGTTCCTATTTGTTTGTAATGCTATTGCAAATTGCTGACTTTCATTTGATACAGATGTATCATTAGTTGAGAGTTTTATATAAGGGAAACTTCCCATTTCAGATTCATTCTCTTTTGTACATTGTACAAAGAGAGCTATGATTGCGATTATTAGAATAATTCTATTAAAACTCGCTGTTATATATTTTAGTAAATTTTTCATACGTCTATAATTAATTTTATGAGCTACTGTTATTTAAAAGTAGAACGTTTAGTAGTATATATTCTAAATCCTAATCCTGCCTGTATAGTACTTATCTTTGAACCTTTGCCATGTAACATATATGCGTCTCCTATCGAATATGTGTACCTTGCATTAAAAAATACAACTCTACCAAAATTGAGTGTTATTCCTCCTAAAAGGCTACAATAGTCTAAAGCTCCTGTATCATCTTTAGTAATTGTAGTTTCTCCAACCTCTTTATAAGTAGCCTTACTTACCAAAGAAGGTTGAATTCCTAAATCTAAGCAAAATACTTTTCCTAAACATAGTTGAAAAACTATAGGGAAATGCATATAATTTTGGGTTAACTTAACGCTTATATCTTGGCCTGTTACACTTTGTAGCTTATATTTGGCTCCTTGCATGGCATATAAAAACTCACCTTGAAAACCAATAAATTTACCTAGTTTAACTCCAACAAATGCTCCGCCACCTCCGCCAAAAGACATTCCATCAGATTCTGGAGTTGTAGACATTATTGTAGCAATACCAATTCCTTTTACCCCTAATGATACCTTAGCATATTGCGCTTTTCCTATTTGCATTGCTAAAATAAGGAAAAGGAGGGTTGTCATAATTTTTTTTACCATATCTTTTATTATTAATATCAATTTAAAATATCTGCAGTTAAATTAAAAGTCCTTTTGGTATGATCTTTATCGTAATCGAACAACATATCGCCGGTTTTTTCGTAAAGTACAACATTGTTTAGAGGGAACCATATTACAGCTTTACCTACTACTATTCCCGATATTATATCAACTTTAATATTATTGTCGGGCATATTTACAAGTTTCATTTTGCTGTCTGTCTTTACTTTAACTTTATCAAAACTTACAGATTTTCCATCACTTGTCTTAAGAATTATCATTCCTTCTTCGTTTTTTAATATATTTATTCTCTTAATATTTGAATATATCTTAGGGCATTTTTGTTTAAAGCTGGGGTTGTATTTATCTAGTGCTTGAACTACAATATCTCCACTTATTGGAATGCCCTTTTGATTAACTAAATATATTGCAGCCAATAATCCCGAAATTCCATGTTCTACTTTATTGGTAATATTAAGGTTGTACTGTTTCCTAAGCTCTTCCACTATAGATTGAGTTGTGCTTAAATCTAGTTTAGTATCGGCATTAAGTTTGCGTATTCCGTCCCACTCGTTAAAAACGCCAGAAACAATATATTCGTTATTTTGGGTAATACTTATTCCCGATTTAAAAAGGCTAGGCATATTTGGTCTGCAATTGCTTTGGAGTACCTCTCCATTTGAATTAAAACTTGCTACATAATTGTAGTCTTCCGATATTTCTTTTTGATCAAAAGAGCAATTGGATGCCCACTCAACATTTCCATTAGAAGTTATGCAGGCTAAAAATAAATCCTTATCACCTTTGGCGGTTAATAAATTTTTACCAAAAGTGCCAATATCCTCAAAAGTTCCACTTAGTAAAAGGAGGTTTTTATTAAGTTTAAGTTGTTGTGGATAATCGTTTTTTTCTCCACCAAATGGGAGTACCCATTCAAATTGATCTTTATCGTTTATTTTGCATAAAAAAATTGATTTACTTCCGTTTGGAGAGGGAATGACATTATTGCTATATTTAAATTGTTTTTCAAAAATTCCCGTTACAAATATATTTCCTAAATTGTCTATGGCTATATGTTTATAAGGATTTAGAATTATGCCACCGGCACTTTCTATCAAATTATAAATGGTTTCTTCTCTATGTTTAGATATAAGATAATCCGAAACAGGAATAATATTGGCCATTTGAGTTCTGTATTTTTCTATTACAAGCCCTATTTGAGCCCCAATATATGTTGGATCACACGATAAGTATCGCTCTCCCATGTAATTCCAATATGTTCCTGTAATTGTTGTATCTATAATTTGTACGGCAGTAGAAACATGCCCATCGTAATTTAATCCTATTACAGGAATACCTGCTAAATTTCTTACGAGATATGAAAATAAGATAGATCTATCTTCGCAGTCGCTATAAGGATACGCTAATGCTTCTTCTGCAAAAAAATATTTTTCGTATCCAAATTGTTCCATATCTGTTTTATATGGAAATGATTCATGCATGTATGCAAGCAAAAAGTCAACTTTTTCCTTTACCGACATCTCTTTTAACAAAGGATCTAAATTTTCTACAAGACAATCTTTTGCAGCAGAAGACAGAGGAGTATTAAAATATACTTCTAATTCGGTTGCAGGGTAATCTTTATAAAATTCGATTGCCTTTTTATTATATGATAAAGTAATGTCTTTCCCTCTAAATGTTGTTTTTCTTTCGCTAATAAATTCTTCGGGGAAGCAAATTGTAGAATAAAAGCGGAGATCTAAATATTTATTTATTATTTGGGAGTTTGCATTATATGTTTTAACATTTTTTAAATCTCTCATTAAATAATAGTTAACTCCATTTTTTACAACAAATGGCCTAAAATAAATCTCTTGCATTGTTGGCAGAAGTAGTGCTATTTTATCTTCCTCAAAGCCTATATCTGCTTTATATCCCATTTTGGTGAGAATAAACCATGTTAGTAGCTGCTGAGTATTTATATCTTCACTAGATTTTATGGCAAAACTATTTATAAGCAAATAGCGCCCCCAATCGTTTAGCCCCATTTGTTCACTTATATTGTACAATTGGTCTAATATGTTATCGTATGAGTTTTCGCACATATTTTTCCAATATGTAGCAACTCCTTCCTCATTTATTTGGCCATTATATTTATTTAATAAGTTACTACTTGGATACAATATAAATTTTTTACCGTAAAATTCAATATCAATAGGGGTCTTATTATACTCTAAAGTATCACATTTTGCATATCTTGTTATTATTGGCTTTTCATAAAACATAGTGCTATCTTCCGATGTAACCATTCCTGACATAGCCATAGCTTTTATATCCTCATCTTCTCCCGTAGCAACCGGCGCTTGTTTAGGCTTTGGAATATTGGGAGGAGTTTTGCCCGTTAGTATTTCAAATGTACCCCATGTTTCTTTAAGAAATTCGTAAAATAAATTATCTTGTTCTTTAATATATTTGGAATAATCTGCTTTTAGCTGCACAACTTTTTTATCCCGCTCATCTATTAATTTTTTAAAATAATTTTGATGTTGGGCAAATGTATTTAATGAAATAAAAATACATAATATTACAAATAGAATTTTTTTCATGAGGTAGTTAAATTACATTATTATAGCCATTTGATAAAAAGCACATCTTTGATTTGCTTTAATAGAGTATATCCACTTTAATAGTGATGAATAATTTACTTCACCTATAAACGGAATCTTTTCTTTTGTAGCAATTACCATAATATTAATCTTTTCCGATTTGCTCTCTTTGTTTATTTTCTCAATTACATATTCTGCATTTTCGTTAAAAGGGAAAGGATATAACTGTTCTACTTTAAATTTTTTATCAGCAGAAAAATCATTTGGGTATAACTGAGCCCCTCCAGAATCATCAAACCAAAATACTTTTAAGTAATAATCTGAACCGTAAACTTTTATATTAAAATTAAATAAATCGGATACTTTATACATTGGCTGTATTCCAGTAACCTCAACAAGAAATGTAAGATCTTTGCTCTCTTCTTTTTGTACTGTAGCATCAATTGTAACGGTAATAAACATCCTTCTAGATATTGGATCCCAATCTTCTGACACATCCTTTTTGCCTATATTAACCATTCCCGCAATAGCAATGGTACTCATATTTGAATATATCTCCTGAAAGTTTTCTCCGTTTTCTTGACTTATGTGACCAAATACAGACCAAACGTTCTCCATAACGCCTGCTCTTCTTAAGGCATCTTTTTTAGCTTCTAAAAAAGCGCGCTCTTCAGCTTCAATTAACGTAATATCACGGCTCAATTCCCAACGCCCTGTAGCATTTTTTACTTTAATTGTTTGTTGAGCAGATATAGGAATAACGAAAACAGAAGCTAATAGATATAATAATACCCTTTTTAGCATCCTATATTTTATTCTGCAAGTAATTTATCTAAATCTTTAAGTAATTTAGCTGCATCTCCGGTCATCTCTTTTTGAAGAGCTTTTATGGTTTCTTGCAGTGCTAAATCGCTGTTATAGCCAAGCGTTACCATTACTTCAACATTTTTGTTTTCAAGTATACGGTATGTTTCTACAAAAGTAATAACCCTGCCTAATGTATTTGATATTATGTTTTTACTAGCGCTTACAAAACTGTTTATTGATGCCGCATTATTACCCTCCATGCTATTATTGGCAATTTTAGATTCAATAATCTGGCTTACTCTTGTCTGAATTTGCCCGGCTATGTTAAGTTTTGCTAAATTAGTGGCTTGCATAAAGCCTGCTGATTGATTACCTGCAATTGCACTAGATGTTGCAATAAAATAATATGGATATCCGTTTTTGTCTTTTTCATACTGGGCTTGCCATGAATCTTCCAACTGTTTTGCCAGAGGTAACTTACCAATAGGAACTACATACCCCTGTTTAGTTAAGTGCTTGGCTTCTTTACGGGCATCTTTTACAGCGTTTGATTTGATTTTTTTATTTAGGAACCTATCTTCCTTATTAAATTGCTTATACTCGCTTTTAGTAGCCCTTTGGGCGTACGTATCACTTATTCCAAAGCCAATAAAAACAATACTAGCTAGCATAAAAATGATTAACTTTTTCATAGTAGTTTCTTTAGTTAGATTAAAATTTATACGTAAAGAAAACTATTATTATGCTAATAAATTCATACTAGTATGGTTCTTTTTGGTTCAAATGAGCCTAGCTAGTCCTCTCGGTCGATTATTAGTTGTTGAATTTGATTTCCCGAACTATTTGTTTTTACAAAAAGGGTTATTCGAAATTTTTCTCCTCCTGCGTTAAGTGATCCTATGGCATATTTCATAGGGGCTTTTCCACTTTTATGAATTATTGAAAAAGATTTAGGAGTATAATTTAAAAAAAAATCTTTCATTATTTGCGTAGCTTGAATTTTGCTACAATCATTTACATTTCCAAGAATATCTAATTCTAAATTACTTGCAAACCATGCCGATAACTTATCTGAATCTCCTTGCTGTATATACTTCCCGATAGGCACAAACACATCTTGATCTTGTGCAAATACAAACGATGTTGTTGTAAATAACAATGTGAATAATAAAGCAATCTTTCTCATATCTATAATTGATTCATTTACTTTGATGGAAGTAAAATGCAAAAACCACGCCATAATTAAATAGACCTAGGTGAGAGTTTTCCGGTTTTTATTTCTATTTTTGTACTTATGAAGATTACTTTATTATTAGTAGGTAAAACGGCATTCCCTTATATAAGTGACGGCATCTCTTTATATGAAAAGAGGCTGGGTTTTTATATTAATTATAATAAAATTGAAATACCTGAATTAAAAGGTGTATCAGCATTAAGAGAGGAACAAATAAAAGAGAAGGAGGGGGAGCTTATTCTTAAAAATATAAAACCCACAGATGATGTTATATTACTAGATGAACGGGGAGATATGTTTACATCAGAGAATTGGGCACGCCATTTGGAAAAGAAAATTACATATAGTGGAAAAGATATTATTTTTATTATAGGAGGAGCTTATGGATTTTCAACATTGGTTTATAATAGAGCAAACGAAATGATGTCTCTCTCTAAAATGACATTTTCGCACCAAATAATAAGAGTTATATTTTTAGAACAATTATATAGAGCATTTACAATTATCAAAGGGGAACCTTATCATCATAGATGAAATATATTTATGAATAATATTTATGAATAATATATATAATAATATAAAGCAGTTTTGCCGTTTTGGATTTAGTCATCTTACATGGGTGTTTTTTGGAATTACACTTGTGCTCTTAGCGCTTTCATTTGTAGTTACCCCCAAATCTAGCACTTTACATAATGATGTAAACAAGCTAGAAAAGAGAATACAACAAAGACAGGAAATTTTAGAAGAATATGCCTCTAAAGCTATTGCATATCCCGTAGATGAGTGGATAGAATTTAATGATTTCCCCGAAGATATGGTTATTTATAAGTATAATGAAGATACTATTCAATCTTGGGTAAATCAGTTTCCTATAAGTAATGATGAGGTTGACATATTGCCATTATGGTATAGGTTGCATTATCTTAATAGCAGGAGCCTTTTTAATACGCCGTTGGCATATTTGGGCGCGCAGGAACAGTATGTAAATTTAGGATCTGCATGGTATGTAGTTAAAGTTTACCGTAAAGATAGGGTAAAACTTGTTACCGGATTATTAATAAAAACGGAATATCTTTCTAATAACTCTGTGCTAGTAAGCAAGATAAATCCAAAGCTTGGGATAAAGAGAAAACTAATGTTGGCACCGGTAACTTTTGATGAAGGTTTTGTTGTTAAGGGGAACGATGGGAGTATTTTATTTTCGGTAATTGATGATGTGTCATTGGTATATAAAAGGAGTGATAATTCTCTTAGATGGCTTGCTGTTATTTTTGCTTGTTTAACATTATATTCTTTTTTTTATAGTAGAAGAACTTTTAAAGCTTTTTTTATATTTGCAATAGGATTATCTATTTTAAGGCTTATAAGTTTTAGCTTAAGCGATTTGTTAAGGCTTGATACACATTTGTTCTCGCCTAACCTTTATGCAGATGAAGGATTGTTTTCATCGTTAGGCAATTTTCTGCTTAATAATCTTTTCGTTTTTTTGATTGTATTGGCGTTATATTTATTGCGCAGAAGAATTATTATAAAATTTAATAACACAAAAAAACGAACAAAATGGGTGATAAGAATTTGTGTGTATATTATGCCACTGGCGTTATTTACATATATAAACTACACTCTTAATTCTCTTATAAACAATTCGAGTATTGCTTTGGAATTATACAGATTAGAAGAGCTTAGTATATACTCTGTTTTAGCATATTTTTCCTATGGCTTATTATTTATAGCACTGCTGTTATTGTTCCAACTTATGATTCCAACACTTAATATTTTTAGGCATAATTCTATCCTTAATATAAAGGCTTTATTAGTATATGTGTTTATTATTTCGTTATACACTTTAATAACTGTAAGCTACCTGGGATATAAAAAAGAGCTTGAAAGAAGTAAAGTATGGACAAATAAATTATCAGTGGAGAGAGACATAGGGTTAGAGTTGCACTTGCGTTCAATTGAAAATAAAATTATATTAGATCCTATTAATAGATCAATAATGGAATTGCCAATGGTTGCAATGTCATTCTTGCAAAGTAGGTTGGATGAAATTTATTTTAAAGGAGTGAGCCAAAAATATGAAATTAAAATTGCAGTTTGTCGTCCTAACGATCAACTTCCTTTGGTGTATAATGGCGGAAGGCAATATGTAGATTGTCAGCTTTATTATGATAATATAAGAAATATGGGAACCCCTTTGGCGGATAAATCAAATTTCTATTTTCTTAACAATTATGATGGTAGGGTTAATTATTTGGGCATAATTACTTATTTTACTCAATCGGGACCTGTAAATTTATATATAGAATTTAATTCTCGTTTTACAAAGGATGTTATGGGATATCCTGCATTGTTATTTGATTACAAACCGGCGGATAATGTAAATATGCCGGCGTCGTACTCTTATGCAAAGTATATAGATGGTAGGCTAGTAATATACAGAGGCAGATATAATTACCCAATGCTTATTAGTAGTGATAAAATAAAAGAAGGATTTTCAACCGAAGTAAAGGATGGGTACATGCATTTTATAAATTGTGCTTCTGATGATAATATAATTATAATAAGTCGTGCAACAAGAGCTGTTTTTCCTTATATAGTCTCATTCTCATATCTTATGTTGTTTTATAGTGCCTTAATATTTATTTTTATGAGATTGAGGAGGGTAAAGAAACGTGCTATAAGGATAAAATTACCTAAAAATTCGTTCCGTAGAAAAATTACTTATTTACTTACTACGTCGCTTGTTGTTGCTCTAATATGTATGGGACTTGGTAGTGTGTGGTTTAGTATAAATTATTACAACGAAAGTAATAGATTGCAAATGGAGGAAAAGCTTCAGACTGTTCAATCTACGCTTGCCGATTTTTGTAAATATGCAGATCAATATAATGATATAAATACCCCTACGCTTTTCCAAACTATGGATAAGATGGCTAATAATACTCAAGCTGATATTAATTTATACGATCCTCATGGGAGATTAATCCGTTCTACCCAGCCCGAGCTATTTGAACGTTATTTATTGGCTTCAAGAATGAATCCTAATGCTTATAGGCAATTGGTAAAACTAAATAAACGGCAGGTAATTAATAAGGAGAAGTTAGCAGAATTGTCATATTACTCTCTGTATGCTCCTATATTTAATAACACCGGTAAACTTATTGCAATAGCTAATATTCCGTATTTCTCAAGAAATTCAGATTTAAGGGGGGATATTTCATCTATTCTTGCAGCAATTATAAATGTTTATATTTTATTATTATTGGCGGCAATACTTGGGGGAACTGTAGTTTCTAATCAGCTTTCTAAACCATTGGCGGAGATAAGTCGTAAAATGCAATTTATGGATGTCTCAAAACAAGTAGAGCATATTAATTATAAAAACAGAGATGAACTTGGCGTTTTAGTTGGAGCATATAATAAGATGGTTGATGATTTAGAAGAGAGTACAAAACGGTTGGCGCAGACAGAACGCGAGCACGCATGGAGTGAAATGGCAAGGCAGATTGCACACGAAATAAAGAATCCTCTTACACCTATGCGTTTGAGTATACAGCATTTGGTGAGATTAAAGCAACGTAATATTGTAGGCTGGGAGAATAAGTTTGAAGATGTAGCAGGATCAATTTTGGAACAAATTGATATACTTTCAAATACAGCATCGGAATTTTCTAGTTTTGCTAAATTTTATTACGAGGAGAATACAATAATTAATCTTTATCAAGTACTTAATGAGCAAAAAATATTATTTGATACAAGAGATAATATTAGAATTGCATATAATTATGAGTCGGAGGGATGTTTGATATATGCTCGTAAAGGGCAAATTATAAGGGTTATAGTAAATTTACTCTCTAATGCAGTGCAGGCAGTTGAGGCTAGTGGTAGAGGTTATATAAGAATTTCTCTTTTACAAAAAGGTAATAATTATGTTGTTTCAATTGAAGATAACGGTGATGGAGTAAAAGAAGACGACTTAAATAAGCTGTTTAAGCCTAATTTTACTACAAAGAGTAGCGGTACCGGTTTAGGACTTGCTATATCTCGCAATATTATAGAGCAAAGCAGTGGCAGAATATTTTATTCAAAATCTGAATTTGGAGGGGCTAATTTCTCATTTGAATTACCAATTCATACAGAGTTGGCGTAGTTGTTTTAATTTTGAACCAATTTGAACCCACTAGTAATATTAACCATTTACTTTAATAATTAACTTAGTAGGCGTATTAACCTAATACGTAAACATAGTTATGCAAGAGAGTAATAGCCTAAAAAAATTACTTGAAATTATTAAACAGAAACACGGTGACGATTTATCAACTCCTAAGGGTTTTTTATGCCTTTCTTTAGATATAAATGAGAGGTGTGGAAAGAGTATTAGTGTTGCTACAATAAAGCGACTTTTTGGATATGTGAAATATGAAAACAGACCTTCTGTAAGAATATTAAATATTTTTGCAAGTTATGTAGGGTATAAAAGTTATGCGGAGTTTTGTGATAATTATATGGATAATGTTGAATTTCCTCTGTCATTATGCGGAATGTATGTGCAAATTGGCGATATTGTAAATGTAACCATCCCTACCGCAAATGTGACAATAAGATTGCAATATAAAGGAAATTGCACATTTAGGATGTTAGATGTTAGTAGTCTTAAATAATAAGTTGTTTTTATTTTATAAAATTATGCCTAATACCAAAAATTACTGCTTCCATAATTGACTCTACCCCTAGTTTGCTTTTTATCCGCTCTTTATATGTTTCTACAGTATTAATAGTAATTTGCATTGTGGTGGCAATTTCTTTGCTGCTGTATCCGTTTGCGAGAAGTGATAATACTTCTAATTCTTTACTAGTTAATTCATAGGGCTTTTTAGCTTTTATGTTTTCTGAATTTCCAAATGTTTCTATTAATTTTTTATATGAAATTGTATCTCCAAAGAATATTCCTTTGCCATTATTTACTTTTTGTATTGTATCTATAATTATATTGGGTGAAGAGTCTTTTGCAAGGTAAGCTTTTGTATTTGCTTTAAGTGCTTCAATAATATATTTTACTTCTTTGTAATGGGATAGAATCATTGTGTTTATAGTAAGGTAATTAGCAGCTATATAGTGAGCAAGTGTAAGACCGTCTTTTTCTTCTTCTAAGCTTATATCTAAAATAGCTACATTTATATCGCATTTATTTTGTAAAATATTTAATGCTTGGCTATAATTGTTTGCTTCATAGATACAGCCTATTTCATTGCAATTCTTAAGAATAGATTTCATTCCCATAATATGGATTTGAGAATCGTCCACAATTAATATATTAATAGTTTTTTTCATAGGATATAGTTATTGTAAATGTAGTGTAATTATTAGGTTGGCTATCTACATAAATTTTCTCATTAAGTTTACATAATAGCTCGTTAACTATTATAAGTCCAAGTCCGCTCCCTTTTTCACCCAATGTGCCTACGGAGCTTATTTTAGAATTTATTTTAAATATCTTTTTTATTGTCTCTGCACTTATGCCCGGCCCACAATTAGTTATGGATAGCAAAAGCTTGTTTTGTTGATTAGTATTTGGCTCAATAGTTATTTTTTCTCCTACCGGTGAAAACTTTATGGCGTTGCTTAATAAATTCCTGATAATTGTAGATAAAAGATTGTAATCTGTATATACCATTAAATTATTGGAGACATTATTTATAATTTCTATATGCTTTTTCTCGGAGCTTATTTTTGCAGTTTCAATAATATCTTTAAGCAGTGGATATAATTCAACTTCCTTAAAATTAGGATTTATTGTCCCCCTTTGTGAGAGTGCCCATAGTAAAATGGAATTTAATAATTCAGATGTATTATTGGACGAAGATTTTAGTATCTCTATGTATTTGAGTCGTTCATCTTTGTCCATATTATTATAATTATTATATAAAGTTTGGGATATAAAATTTAAATCTGATATGGGATTTTTTAAATCATGTGCTAATATTGAGAAAAATTTATTTTTGTTTTCCACTTCAATTTTAAGTTCTTTGTTCTTTTGTTCAAGAATTTGTCTTAAAAGTAATTTTTCTTTTATTAATTTTCTGTTTTTAGCTACAATGTATACTAAACCACAAATAAATAATATACCCAAAATAAAGAACCACCACGATAGGTAGAATGGAGGAGCTATATTTATTGAGATACTATATCCGCAATACCATTCTTCAACGCAATTTGTGGCCTCTATTTCTAGCAGATATTTACCGTGTGGAATGTTATTGTATTGAGGAATAGAATTCTTATGCTTAATATTATTCCATTTTGTATCGTATCCTTTTAAACGATAGCGGTATTGGATAAATTTATTTATGCCGTAATTAGGTGCGCTAAAAACAAAAGAAATGTTGTTTTGACTATATGAAAGTTTTATTGGAGATTTTATATTTGACATATCGGAGTATAGAGTGGTGTTGCCGCATCTAAAATCTGTTACGAGAATAGCAGGATTCTTTATTGTATTTAATAAACTATCGGGATGGAAAATATTAAATCCCTCTTCTCCTCCAAATGCTAAGTATCCATTTTGTAAAACAGCAGAGGCGCTAGAATATTTATTAGATTGAAAACCAAGATATTGATTAAATTTTTTTAATGAATTAGCAGTGTGTTTATAGCAAAAAAGCCCGTTATTTGTAGAGATCCACATGTTCCCTTTTTTATCTTCTTCTATTCGGCTTATGTGTATTCCTAAAAATTTACTTATTCTTTTACCAATACTTCCTTTTTTAAATTTAGAAAAATCGGTAATATCTTTTTTTAGAATTAAATAGAGCCCATTGGCAGTTCCTATCCATATATTTTTTGCTTTATCTTCTTTTATACATGTAATATTATTATTAGGGAGTGAGTTTTTATCCCAAGTATAACACCCGTACTTATGTACCTTGTCGGTTTTCATATTTATAATATTAATTCCATTTGAGGTAGTGCCGTACCAAATGTTACCATTAGAATCTTCTATAACGCAACTTGCTAAACGGGAGCTTATTGTGTATTCGTCGTTATCTAATATTGAGTAAAAACACTTTGTGTGTTCATTAAGTATTTCTATTCCTTGGTGATTGGTAACAAATAGTGTTGAATCATCTATGCGGCATATATATGCTGTTGAATTTGATGATAATGAATTAGGATTGAGAGGATTGTTATAATAGTGTGCTACAATACGGTTATCTTTTATTTTAAAAAGCCCGTTATTAGTGCAAACGTATATAAAACCGTTATCTATTAAAATATATGGAATTTGTTCACCTATTAGCAATTCTGCTATTGATTTATTTCCTTTTATTATTGATAATCCTGTGCTTGAGCCAATATATATTAAATTATTGTCACCTGTTATATATGATATTTCTTTTTTAAAATTACATCCTTGTATATTAGCTTCTTGTACTGTTTTATTTAAATGGGTGTAATAAAATAATCCTATTGTTGTACCTATCCATAAGTCACCGTTAGGAAGCGGGTGTACAGTTGTAATTTTTTCAGCTATCTTATTAAAATTTGTACATGTATTTGATAGTGCTTCAACTTTATCGGTTTTTAAAGAAATACGATAAATGTCAAAATATGAACTGTTAATATATATGTAATTTCCACATACCGATGGTTTACTAGTATATTTTAGCGGCTTTTTTATTATTTTTATAGAATTATTTTTTGTGTTATGTTTTAAAATGTATGGGTCACTTAAAATGTAAATATTACCGTTTCCACCATTAGCAATGTGAACATCTGTGAGTCCCATTGGAAGTTGTATGAGTGTTGCATTTGAGTTGTTGTAATATCTATCAAGTATTTCTTTGTTTACATGTTGTTTTGGGATAATCTCTGCGTATCTGTGAAACTTTTTTTCTGTTATATCGTAATATCCGTAATATTTTCCCCCTCCAATATAAATTCTATTTAAAATAGAATCCTTATATGAGGAGTACATAGTAGATGTGTGAGGTCTGGGAATAGTTCCGTGAATGTAATTTTTTCCTAAAAATTCTCCTTTTTCTCTATTAAAGAGATTAAGCCCTACTCCTTCCCATGTAGCGCACCAAAATCTTCCGTAGCTGTCTTCCAAAAAGTCTGCATACCAGTTTGAGCCAAATAGATTTCCCTCAAAAAGCATTGGATATAATAGGGTTGGCTTCTCACTCCATAGGGCATATCTATTAAGTGTCTTTAATTTTTTATCATAAACGTTAAAACCAACATGCGAATAGAGGCCAATGTATATTTTACCTTTTGAGTCTTGATATAACGTGGTAACTTTATTTTCATTTACTTGTTTTCTAATAAATCTGTGCAGCTTATATTGTTGTAGAGTGTACCGCTCTCTTTTTAAAGTAGCGGCATCTAAATGACCCGAGAGGAGAGAATATTTTAAGTTGCCAAATTTTTCGGAAGATAAATTAAGGGTATCTACACCGTTTTCAAATGTACCTATCCATAATAATCCATCGGTATCTTGCATAAGAGATGTTATTTCATTGGAAGATAGTGTGTTTTTGGTGTTGTTTAGTTTATGGTAGTGCTTTATACTGTTTTGAAAATTAGAATACAAGGAGATTCCTTTATTGGTCCCTATCCATATGTTATCCTCTTTGTCGGCGTATATGCAATAAATATCGTTTGATACTAAAGATGTTTTGGAATCCTCATTATTATTTATGTAATAAATTTTTTCATGGGCTTTATTTTTTTCATAGCCTATCTTCACAAGGCCCAATCTTCCACCTATCCAAATATTTCCCTGCTTATCTATGGTTGAGCAGGTTGGGGAGGTGGGGATTTGCATTATTGTTTCAAAGGTGTTTTTATGCCTATTATATTTTGATAATACTCCGTTATGGTCTGAACATAATATTGTTCCATCATCTTTTTCTACATAACAAGAGGCTTCATATCCAACAAGTGAAGAGTGTTGCTTTAAGTTTGTCTGCATATTTTTTTTATCTGTAATGTTTACAGGCATTATAGATCTACCTCCTATCCATATTGTTTCTTTAGAGTCTTCAAACAGATGAAAATAGTAGTGTTCGCCCTCGGGGTATCCTGTAGAGTGTAATATGCTTTTCCATTTTTTTGTTTTTATATTGTATCTAACTAAATTATTGCCGGCGTATTCAATCCATAAGTAACCTAATTTATCGGCATATAATGCTCTTACATGGCTGTATTTAGAGCTTATTATTACCCTTTTAAAGCAATCTCGTTCTCTTATTAAAAGATTTAATCCGCTTTTTGTGCCTACCCATAAATTGCCATAGCAATCTTCTGTTAGTGATGTTACAAAATTATGGGATATAGAAGAAGAGTCTGAAACGTTATTTTTGAAATTTTTAAAATGGGTACCGTCATATTTAGAGAGCCCACAATCTGTTGCAAACCACATAAAACCGTACTTATCTTGTAAAATATTAAGGACAAGATTAGAACTTAGCCCATTGTTGGCAGAGATATTAATAAATTTAGAATAGTTGTAGTGTGTAAATTCCGTTTGTATGCCACCTGCATATTGAGCATGTAGAGAAACGCTTGTAAGTAAACAAATAATTAAAACTAAAAAAATATGTTTAGCTTTTAAGAATTTCATGTGAATGTGAGGTTATAATACGGAGCCTATAAGCAATTAATAATTATACAAACTTAATAAAATATATCTATTTGAAACCAATAACGAAAAAAAAGTAGTTATTTATAGTTAAAAATCTCCGTAAAAGTAGCTACAAAATAATTTACTATACTAGGTTACTTTGCTTAAAATTATTGAACTAATGCAAAATGACCATAACTTAAAAGGATTATTGCGTAGAATTAAGCAAAAGTACGGGAGTGATTTATCTACGCCTAAAGATTTTCTATGCTTTTCAATGGAGATAAATGCTAAAAGTGGTAAATATTTGAGCATTGCAACAATGAAAAGACTTTTTGGATATGTAAAATATGAAAATGAGCCATCTGTGAACACATTAAATATTCTTTCTAATTACATTGGCTATATTAGTTATGATGAATTTTGTGAAGCAAATGTTGATAGTGAGGATTCGTTATCTATATATGAATCTAAAGTGGAGGTTGGGGATATTATAGAAGTGTGCCTTAATAATAGTAAAGACACACTTAAATTGCAGTACAGAGGAAACTGTATATTTAGACTAGTTTATTTATAACTTCTATTATAATTCTTAGATATTTTATTTTTGTCTTAAAAATATTTGCAATGGAACTCCGGTAAATTTAAAATGTTCTCTTAGCCTATTTTCCAAAAATCTTTTGTACGGATCTTTAACATATTGGGGTAAATTGCAGAAAAATGCAAAGGATGGGCTAGGACTCGATAGTTGAGTTATAAATTTAATTTTAATGTATTTACCTTTTGTTGCAGGGGGCGGATAATTTTCAATTTCGGGCAACATAAGTTCATTAAGTTTTGATGTTGGAACCTTACGAGAGTAGTTTTCGTATACTTCGGTTGCAGCTTTAAGGACATCTAGTACCCTTTGCCTATTTATTACAGAAGTAAATATAATTGGAACATCTGTTAGAGGCGCAATACGACTTAGTATTTCTTCTCTAAAGGTTTTCATTGTATTACTTTCTTTTTCTATTGTATCCCATTTGTTTACAACTATTACACAGCCTTTTTTATTTCTTATTATAAGGTTGTAAATAGACATATCTTGAGCCTCAATTCCTGTTTGAGCATCAATCATAAGGATACATACATCCGAATTTTCAATTGAACGAATGGCTCTCATAACAGAATAAAATTCTAGATCCTCTGTTACTTTAGCTTTTTTCCTTAATCCGGCAGTATCTATTAGCAAAAACTCATATCCAAATTTATTGTAGTGAGTAGCAATTGAATCTCTTGTTGTACCGGCAATGCTGGTTACAATGTTTCTTTCTTCTCCTAAAAGAGCATTTGTCATAGATGATTTACCTACGTTAGGCCTTCCCACTATAGTAATCCTTGGAATTTTTACCTCTTCTGGGCTAACTTCTGCATCTACAGGGAGTAATTCGCATACTTTATCTAGCAAATCTCCTGTTCCGCCACCGCTTGCAGCTGCAATGCAATATGGTTCACCAAGGCCTAATGAATTAAATTCATATGAACCGTACATTTTATCTCCGGTATCTACTTTATTAACAACAAGGAGTACAGGTTTTTTTGAACGCCTTAAAAAAATTGCTATGTCTGAATCATAATCGGTTATTCCCGTACCAACTTCACACATAAATAAGATAACATCGGCCTCATCTATTGCAAGTGAAACTTGCTTTCTTATTTCTTCTTCAAAAATATCATCCGAATTGGTTGTGTATCCTCCTGTATCAACTACAGAGAATTCGCGTCCACACCACTCTCCTTTGCCATAATGCCTATCTCGTGTTACACCAGCTGTTTCATCTACAATGGCTTGTCTATTTCCTACAAGTCTGTTAAAAAGAGTTGATTTACCTACGTTAGGTCTTCCTACTATTGCTACTATTCCCATTATTTACGCTATTAAAATTATTCATCTTTTATGTTGCAACTCCCGCTGCAATCTGCACAATCATCTTCTAAGCATTGCTCTTTATTGCGCTTATTTTTTTTACTCCAAAGTATTTTCTCTTCAACTTTGGCACATTGTATTCCTTGTTTTTTAAGGGCTTTATTGTGCGAAATTTCCCCATCGGGGAACTTGCCATTTTTTCTAAATATAATATTAAACGAAAGGGCAAATACACAAAACCCTATAACAATTATTGAGAGTAAAAGTATTTTCATTTTACAATAACCATTTTTCTTTGTATCCTATTGGTTTGCTGCTAATATTAAAAATAGGAGGAATTTGGGAAACCTTAAATGCCGCACCCCTCCTAAGTTTTATAATTTTGTTTAGTGTGTCGTTATCAAACCCTTCTAACAGCAACTTGTCATAACTTTTTCCCTCCTCGTTTAGTGCATAAAGTAGTGGATCTAAAACAGAATAATCTGGCAGAGAATCACTGTCTTTTTGTCCTTCCCTAAGCTCGGCAGATGGTGCTTTTGTTATTGTTGAGATTGGAATTATAATATTATCACGGTTAATGTAATCGGCTAATTCGTAAACCTCACATTTATATAAGTCTGCTATAACCATTGCTGCTCCTGCTAAATCTCCATATAGCGTACCGTAGCCTGTAGATAGTTCACTTTTATTTGAGGTATTAAGTAAAAGGGCGTTAAACTTATTTGAGTATGCCATTAACAATGTCCCCCTTATTCTTGCTTGCAAATTTTCCTCGGCAACGTTCCATTTATTTTCGGGACCAAATACAGGAGCAAGTTCCCTGATAAATTTATTATAAATAGCGGAAATAGGAACGACATTATATTGTATCCCCAGATTTTCGGCAAGATCAACTGCATCCTGTATAGAATGTAAAGTTGAAAACTCACTTGGCATCATAAAACCATGCACGTTTTCTTTGCCCAAAGCGTCAACTGTAATTGCGGCAACTACTGCGGAATCTATTCCACCCGAAAGACCTATAATTGCTTTTTTCATATTTGCCTTGGCAAAGAAATTACGAAGCCCGTTAACAATAGCAATGTAAACGTTTTCAATCTGTAAATCTGGAGATAACATATTTATTTTTATTTAATAGCTTTATTACTAAAACACAAATGATGTACTAATAGATTTATAATTATAAACTTTATCAATAACGTCACCAAATAGTTCGGCAACAGAAATAACTTTTATTTTAGATATATCGGTTCCCTCTGGTGCGCGTAGCGGAATTGTATCTGATACAACAAGCTCTGTAAGCTCTGAGTTTGCAATATTATCGTAAGCAGCACCGCTTAATACAGCATGAGTAGCTAGTGCCCTTACGCTTAGTGCTCCTCTCTCTTTAAGCATTTTAGCGGCCTTACAAAGAGTACCGGCAGTATCAACCATATCGTCAATTATAACTATATTCCTCCCCTCAACATCTCCTATTGCTGTCATTGAACCAACAACATTAGCTCTTTCTCTAGATTTGTGGCAAACAATAAGCGGACAGCTTAATATTCTAGAGTAAGCATTTGCCCTTTTTGCCCCACCCATATCGGGAGCTGCAATTGAAAGATTATCAATTTTAAGGCTTCTTAAATAGTTAAGGAATAGCGAACTTGCATAGATATGATCTACAGGAAAATCAAAAAATCCCTGAATTTGATCTGCGTGTAAATCTGCAGTCATAACTCTGTCGCAGCCTGCTGCCGCAAGAAGATTTGCAACCATTTTTGCCCCGATAGAAACTCTTGGCCTATCTTTTCTATCTTGTCTTGCCCAACCAAAATATGGCATAACTGCAATAACTTTATATGCAGATGCTCTTTTTGCAGCATCAATCATTAATAATAATTCAAACAAGTTATCTACAGGCGGGAATGTAGATTGTACAATAAATACAGTTGCCCCCCTTACACTCTCATTGAAAGCGGGTTGGAACTCTCCGTCGCTAAAAACGGTAACTTCCGATTTTCCTAATTCGAATTTTAAAGACTTTGCAATTCTCTCTGCAAGGTATTGTGATCCTCTGCATGAGAAAATTTTAATCATATGAGTATGATCCATGATATTTATAGTGTATTTAGTATTTTGTGTATATAGTCAATTATCTCTTGTTTTCCCATATTAGTTTCGGCGGAGCTTATAAATATTGGAGGTAGTTCTTCCCAATACTCTAACAGTTCTTTTTTGTTACTCTCTATCTGTCTCTCTAGTGCTAATTTAGCAAGCTTATCCCCTTTTGTAAATATTATTGCAAATGGAATTCCTGCTTCGCCTAAGCTTGTGAGAAATTCTAAATCTATTTTTTGAATGCTGTGTCTAGCATCTAAAAGAACAAAAAGCATAACCAATTCTGGAGAATTGTTTATAAAATCATTATTTATTTTTGATAGTTCAGCCCTGCTTTTTTGTGATATTTTAGCATACCCATATCCCGGTAAATCTACCAAATACCAAGAATCGCCAACCATAAAATGGTTTATAAGAAGGGTTTTCCCGGGTGTAGAAGATGTCTTAGCAAGCCCCTTTATTCCGCAAAGAGAATTTATTAAGGATGATTTTCCTACGTTGGATCTTCCTATAAAAGCAAACTCAGGTAGTTTTACTTTTGGTTTGTCTTTAAGGAATTGACTGCTTCCAGAAAAAACGGCTTTAGTAATCTTCATAATTTATACGTAAATAAAATGAAATTAGGGACAAATGTACAACATTTTTTTTGTATCTTGTGCGGAAAAAGAACATGGAAGATAAGATAAGTTTGCTTGAGTTACAAGAGCAGATAAAAAAAGGGGTAGAAAAAAGTGTTCCGGAGAGGGTTTGGGTTACTGCTGAAATAAGCGAAATTAATAACAATGTGAGTGGTCATTGTTATATGGATCTTGTTGATTATAAAGAGGGTGAGAAGGGAATAGCGGCAAAGGCAAGAGGCATAATATGGAGCTCTGCATATAGGGTAATAAAACCTTATTTTGAGACTACAACAGGTGCAATGCTTAGTACCGGAATGCACGTACTTTTAAAGGTTCAAGTGCAATATTCCCAAATATATGGTATATCTCTTGTTGTATTTGATATAGATCCGTCATTTACAATTGGAGAATTTGAACTTAAACGGCAAAAAACTATAAAAAGGCTTAAGGATGAGGGGTGCTTTAATGTTAACTCACAGCTAGAACTGCCAATTATTCCACGTAAGTTTGCTATTATTTCATCTATTACTGCTGCCGGCTATAGAGATTTTGAGAAACACCTTCATAATAATGAATATGGATTTTCTTTTTATACTCAACTGTTTCAGGCTCAGATGCAGGGAGATGATTCTCCACAAAGCATTATTAGTGCCTTAGATAAAATTGCCTGCGCTATTGAAGAGACTGCAGATTTTGATGCGGTATTAATTATTAGGGGGGGCGGTTCTGCAATGGATCTTTCTTGTTTTGATGATTATGATTTGGCAATAAATATTGCTCAATTTCCAATTCCTGTAATTACTGGAGTTGGGCACGATCACAATTATCATATTTGTGATATGGTAGCGCATACGTGGCTCAAAACACCTACAGCAGTTGCCGATTTTATTTTGGATATTTTTATGCAAGAAGATGCAAGATTATCATCGTTGTTTCAAAGAATTTCACTAGCTTTATCAATTAAAATAAATATTGAGGAACAAGGGCTTAAAAGGTTCTCCGATAGATTTAAAAACGCTTCTACAGAAGCTATAAAGGAGAGGGAAAGACAATTGGAAACTTTTACTTTAAGGTTAAATGGATCTAATCCGGCTTCTATTCTTGCAAAAGGATTTGTAATTGCAAGTGTTAATGGGAAGCATGCTATTGAGATAGATGATATAAAAGAGGGAGAAAAAATGAGCCTTATAATGCGGAATGGTATTGTGGAATTTACTATCGGGGAAATTATTAATAAGAAAATAAATAATTTATAGAATATGGCAGAGCGTAATAAAAAAATGAGTTATGAAGAGGCGGTAACCGAGCTGGAAAAGCTTGTTGCTGCGGTTGAGGATCCCAATGCTACACTTGTAAATATAGAGGGCGAGCTTAAAAGGGCTGTTGAGCTTATTAAATATTGCAAAAAAGAACTTAAGGGATATGGTGATAATTTTGCTAAAATATTAGATGATAATAAAGTTAACTAAGTTGTAGTATTCCAAATTTAAATTTATGAAAAGGGAAAACTATAGCGAATTGGATAGGTTTGGAATAACAATGGGGTATACTCGTTTAGGATTTAAAATGATAGGAGATAACTTTAGAATAAATTTATTAATTAGATATGATTTTTGATAACGATATTTATTTGGAACCTTATAAAAGGGTAATTACCAATAGGTACATGCAGCTTATTATAAAAAGAGATGAGATTGCAGGGTGTGGCAAGCAGGTATGTGGTGCTATTAATAATCATTTGTATTATGGAGTGCATAAAGAGAAAAATTTTAGGGTTTTTAGAGAATGGGCCCCAAACGCTACTAAAATTTATGTAATTGGAGATTTTAATAATTGGGAGAGATTACCCAATTTTGAGATGCAAAGTGTGGGAGGTGGTAATTGGGAACTTAAAATTGCATTAGATAAAGTTCCTCATGGTTCTCTATTTAAGTGGTTGGTTCTATGGCCGGGTGGAGAAGGGGAAAGGATTCCGGCTTATGCTACCAGGTGTGTTCAGGACAAAAATACAAAGATTTTTAGCGCTCAAATATGGGACCCGCCAACTCCATATAAATGGAAAAGTAAATTTGCTAAAAAAATAGGTAATCCGCTTATATACGAGGTGCATATAGGAATGGCCGGTGAGGAATTGGCGGTTGCTTCGTTTAAAAATTTTACAAAAAATGTATTACCGCGTGTTGTGGCACTTGGCTATAATACAATACAGATAATGGCTTTGCAAGAGCATCCTTATTATGGCTCTTTTGGGTATCAGGTATCAAGTTTTTTTGCTCTTAGCTCAAGGTTTGGTACTCCCGAAGATTTTAAAGAGTTGGTGGATAAGGCTCACTCTTTTGGAATAGCGGTTATAATGGATATTGTCCATTCTCATGCTGTAAAGAATGAGAGTGAGGGATTAAGTTATTTTGATGGTACGTATACTTTGTATTTTCACGCAGGGGCAAAGGGTGAGCATTCTGCATGGGGAACAAGATGTTTTAATTATGGAAAGGACGAAGTAATTTATTTTTTGTTGTCAAATTGTAAATATTGGTTAGAAGAGTATAATTTGGACGGATTCCGTTTTGATGGTATTACAAGTATGTTGTATTGGGATCATGGATTGGGTAAATGTTTTACAGATTATCGGGATTATTTTAATGAGAATGAAGATGAAGATGCTCTTACTTATCTTGGGCTTGCAAATATGCTTGTAAAAGAGATAAAACCTACAGCTTTTACAATTGCGGAGGATATGAGTGGTATGCCCGGGCTTGCTGCACCTATTAGTGATGGAGGATTTGGATTTGATTATAGAATGAGTATGGGTGTTGCAGATTGTTGGATAAAGTGGATTAAGGAGCTCCCGGACGAAAAATGGAATGTAGGTGATATGTGGTGGCAACTTACAAATAAACGGGCAGATGAAAAAACTATAAGTTATGCAGAGTGCCACGATCAAGCTATGGTTGGAGATAAAACCATAATATTTAGATTAATAGATGCACTAATGTATACATCTATGAGAATGGATTCACAAAATATTATAGTTGATAGAGGAATTGCACTACATAAAATGATAAGGCTTATTACAATAGCCACTGCCGGTAATGGTTATCTTACTTTTATGGGAAATGAATTTGGTCACCCGGAGTGGATAGATTTTCCACGCAATGGAAATGGATGGTCTTTTAATTATGCACGCAGGCAATGGTCATTAAGTGATAATCCTTTTTTGAGGTATGGTAAATTAATGAATTTTGAGAGGGAAATGATATTACTTTTTAAGGGGAGTGATATATTATCGGTAAGCCCTAATTTGCTTTATGAACAGATGCAGAGCCAGGTTGTTGTTTTTGAGAGAAAGGGATTTTTATTTGTATTTAATTTTAGCCCGATAGAATCTTATACAGATTATAAAATTAATGCGCCAAGCGGTAAATATATAACTGTTTTAGATACGGACTGGAAGGAATTTAACGGGTTTGAACGGAATGATAGAAAATTATCTCATTCTACAGTTTGTGATGATAATGAAAGCTATTTACAACTCTATCTTCCAAGCCGTAATGGGTATGTTCTAAAAATTGTGTAATAGATGATAAATTAATAAAAAATTAATAAAAAACATACCATTGTTGGTGAATTTTTTTTTAACTTTGGGGAAACGTATATTTAATTAAGAATATGGCTTATTTGGAGTTTAATAAAGAGGAACTTGTTAACTTGGAATACTCCCTAGAGCGGGAAATTCTTTTAAGTAATAGGGCAGGTGGTTACATAAATACTACAATTGTAGGATGTAATACAAGAAAATATCATGGGTTACTTGTTGTGCCCATTAAAAATTTTGGAATGGAGAAGCATATTCTCCTATCTACACTTCATGAGTCGCTTATACAGCATGGTAAAAGCTTTAACTTGGGCATAAGCTCTTATGGCGATGTTTATGAACCGCGAGGGCATAAATATATTATAGATTTTGAAATGGATTATGCTTCAACAATAACATACCGTGTTGGCGGAATGAAATTTAGCAAAACAATAACATTTGTAAGAGATAGTGAAGAGGTACTTATAAAATACACACTTTTAGAGGCACATTCTCAAACATTATTAAGAATAAAACCGTTTCTTGCTTTTAGAAATATTCATGCGCTTACTTATGCCAATACAGAGGCTAATACTAGGTATAATGTTATAGATAATGGAGTTGCATTTAATATGTATACAGGATTTCCAACTCTTCATTTGCAGCTTAATAAGAAAAATGATTGGATTGCATGTCCCGATTGGTATCATAATGTTGTGTACAAAGAGGAACTAAGGAGGGGCTTTGCATGCAATGAAGATTTGTTTGTACCGGGATATTTTGAGGTTCCAATAAAGACAGGTGAGAGTATAATTCTATCGGCCTCTACATCTTTGGTGCAATCGAAGGTGCTTAAACACAGGTTTGATAAAGAATTACTTAAAAAAGAGGGGACAAGAAGTAGTTATGATGCTTGTCTTAAACTTGCTGCAAAACAGTTTGTTATAAAACAAGATAACGAGTATAGTATATGCTCGGGGTATTCGTGGGATTATGAAAATTTAAGACAATCTTTTGTAGCATTGCCCGGGCTTACTATTTATAACGATTCAGATGCTCCGCGTTTTGAGAAAATATTGGATAGCATTATAAAACAGCATAAAGAGGATCTTACTAAGCCTTCTAATAGTCCCGATACCCCTTTATGGCTATTTAAAACTCTTCAACAATACATAGATTGGGGCGCTGATGAGCATGAGGTATGGAAAAAATACGGTAAAATACTAAAAGAGATAGTTGATTCGTATACAAATGGTAGTAGAAGCGAAATTACTATTCACGAAAACGGATTAATATGGGCACAGAAAGATGGAGTTGCTTTAACTTGGATGAATACTTATACAAATGGTAAACCTGTTTGTGAAAGAGCCGGATATCAAGTTGAGGTAAATGCTTTGTGGTATAATGCTCTTTGTTTTATTGCAACAATGGACGAAAAATATGGTAAAAAGAAGTATACAGAAATGTTAAATCCTATTATTGCAAAAATTAAGGATAACTTTTATAATGTGTTTTGGGTTGAGGCTAGATTGCATCTTGCAGATTATGTAAATGATGATGAAAAAAATCTTTTTACAAGGCCTAATCAGTTAATAGCTTGTGCTGTTAAATATTCGCCATTGGATGATATGGCTAAAATGCAGGTATTTAGAGCTGTAACTAAAGAATTGCTTACACAAAGAGGGATAAGAACTCTATCTCCCAAAAATCCTTTATACAAAGGTATTTATGAGGGAAATCAAGAAGATAGAGATATAGCTCATTTTAATGGATGTGCATTTCCTGCATTGTTAGGAGCATATGTAGATGTAGATATTATGCTTAATGGTAAAAGTGCTGTAAAAAAGTGCACGGAATTATTAAATGCATTTGAAGAAGATATAAATATTCACGGAATAGGGTCTATTGCGGAGATATATGATGGAGATCCGTCTCACAGACCTCACGGATGTATTTCCTCTGCAGTTGGTGTTGCGGAAATAATAAGAGGTAAAAGCTTGTTAAATAGAATAAAATAGGAAGCTATGAAAGTTTTAATGTTTGGTTGGGAATTTCCTCCACATATTGCCGGGGGGCTGGGAACAGCATGTTATGGATTAACAAAAGGATTGGCAAAACATAATGTGGACATATTATTTGTTATGCCGTCGGCATCGGGAGATGAGGATGAATCTGCTGTTAAGATTGTTAATGCGAGTGATATTGCAGTTTCGGAAGTTTGGGAAAGAAACCATAGAACTGAAGAATTTTTTGATAAGGTTAATTTTCTAAAAATTTCTTCAAATCTTGCTCCGTACATAGATCCGCAGCTTTTTACCACTGTTGTAGAACAAGAACGGAAGAGAAAATTTGATGAATATGATAATTTTAGAATCCGTTTTGGTGGGAAATATAAATTTTCCGGTAAATATGGGACAAGCCTTATGGATGAGGTTTCTAGGTATGCTATGGTTGCCAGTGCAATAGCAATGGAAAATGATTTTGATGTTATTCATGCTCACGATTGGCTTACTTATGCGGCAGGAATAGCCGCAAAGCGTGTTTCGGGTAAACCATTGGTTATACATGTTCATGCTACTGAATTTGATAGGAGTGGAGAAAATGTAAACGTCCCGGTTTATAATCTCGAAAAAATGGGGATGATGGCTGCCGATAAAATTATAGCAGTAAGTAATCTTACTAGAAATATTATAATAAATAAATATGGCATAAATCCCAATAAAGTAGTAACTGTGCACAATGCTGTTGATTTTAATGAATTTAAGCAGATTGATGCACATAGGGGTGTGCCAGAAAAAATAGTAACATTCCTTGGAAGGATAACATATCAAAAGGGACCGGAATATTTTATAGAGGCCGCAAATAAGGTGATTAAAAAATACCCTAATGTGCGGTTCGTAATGGCCGGAAACGGTGATTTGCTTAATAGATCAATAAGGCGTGTAGCCAAACTAGGTATTGCGGATAAGTTCCATTTTACAGGATTTCTTAAAGGAAACGATGTTAAGAAAATGTTTGCATACTCAGATGTTTATGTAATGCCATCGGTATCAGAACCATTTGGCATATCTCCTTTGGAGGCTATGAAATCTAATGTTCCTACTATTATTTCAAAACAATCGGGAGTTGCAGAGGTACTTAAATATGCAATAAAGATTGATTTTTGGGATATTGATGCCATGGCCGATGCTATTTATGGATTGCTTGCGTACCCCGTATTGTCGGAGGTAAGTATAAAATACGGTATAGAAGAGGTTAATTCTCTTAAATGGGAGAACGCAGCATTAAAAATGAAAGATGTTTATATGCAGGCTATTGAATTGCAAAAACTAACGGAAAAACTTAAATAAGATATGGAAAAGTCATTATGCCTTTATTTTCAGGTACATCAGCCAGATAGATTAAAATTATATCGTTTTTTTGATATAGGAAACGATTCGCAATATTTTGACGAATTTGCAAATAGAACTATTCTTAAAAGGATTGCTCAAAAATGTTATCTTCCTATGAATGCCCAAATGCTTGAGCTCATAAAACAATATAATGGACAATTTAAAATATGTTATTCAATATCGGGAGCTGCATTAGAGCAGTTTGAACGATATGCTCCCGAAGTACTAGATAGTTTTAAAGAACTTGCAAAGACAAAATGCGTAGAATTTTTGGCGGAAACTTACGCACATAGCCTTGCATCTCTTATTTCTGAAGATGAGTTTATATTACAAGTTAAAGAGCATGCAGCTGCTATTAAAAAACATTTTGGGGTAAAACCAGTAGCATTTAGAAATACAGAACTTATTTATTCAGATAAAATAGGTGAGACTGTTGCTAAAATGGGATATCACACAATGCTTACCGAGGGCGCAAAACACATATTGGGATGGAAGAGCCCTAATTATGTATATACAAATGCAATAAATCCAAGACTAAGATTGCTCCTTAAAAATTTTACTCTTAGCGATGATATTGCCTTTAGATTTTCTGATAGAACAAATCCCGGATGGCCAATTACAAGTGAAAAGTATGCAGAATGGTTAAATGAGAGTGCTAAAAATGACGATGTTATAAATTTATTTATGGATTATGAAACTTTTGGAGAACATCAAAGTAGAGCTACCGGTATTTTTGAATTTATGAAAGCTTTACCTAATGCAGTACTTACTAAAACACAATTAAAATTTCGTACACCATCTGAGGTTACTGCTATACATCAACCTGTTGCTCCGTTGCATGTGCCATTTGCTATTTCTTGGGCAGATGAAGAGAGAGATACTAGTGCTTGGGCAGGTAATGAGCTTCAAAATGAGGCGTTTAATAAATTATACGCTGTAGAAAAAGGTGTTATGGAGAGTAAAGATGCAACACTATTATCTGATTTCAGAAAATTGCAGGAGAGCGACCATTTTTACTATATGTGTACTAAATTTTTCTCTGACGGAGCTGTACATAAATATTTTAATCCGTATGATACACCTTATGAGGCGTTTATTAATTATATGAATGTGCTTAGCGATTTAATAATTAGAGTAAATAAATATAGTAAGAGGGAGAAATAAAAAATAGTTTCTATTTTTGCAAGATGCTTTTATAAATTTAAATAGTTTCTTAGCATTATTAATAATTAAAAATATGAATACTAAAAATATGAACACCCCCGATTATTTATTTGAAGCAAGTTGGGAAGTATGCAATAAAGTTGGAGGAATTCATACGGTAATAGCTACCAAGGCCCTTAATCTTAGTGAAGAGTATGGTAAAAAACATATCCTTATAGGCCCGGATGTATGGAGAGATATAGAGAAAAATCCCGAATTTGACGAGGATGAGGTTTTGTTTGGAAGTTGGCGAAGACGTGCTGCCAAAGAGGGGCTAAGAGTTAGAATAGGGAGGTGGAACGTACCTAGCAAACCAATAGCGATTCTTGTAGATTTTACAAACTTTATAGAAAAGAAAGATGAGATATTTGCAAGTTTTTGGGAAACGTTTAAGTTAGACTCAATAAGTGGTCAATGGGATTATGTAGAATCTGCTCTATTTGGTTATGCTTGTGGTAGGGTTATAGAGAGTTTTGTAAAATATAATCTTCAGCCGCATAATAGAGTTGTGGCGCAATTCCACGAGTGGATGACAGGAGCCGGAGTGCTTTATTTAAGACAGTTAAATCTCTCTGTGGCAACCGTATTTACAACTCATGCAACAGTGGTGGGGAGGTGTATAGCATGTAATAATGTTCCTCTATACGATTCACTCACCTCTTATAATGGGGATGAAAAGGCCAAGCAATTTGGAGTTATGGCTAAACATTCCCTAGAAAAGACAGCTGCACAGAATGCTGATATTTTTACAACGGTGAGCAACATTACGGCAAAAGAATGTGTACAGTTTATAGAGAAAGAGGTAGATATTGTTACCCCTAACGGCTTTGAAAATAGTATTACCCCCAAGGAAGAGGATTATAATAGTTGCAGAGATGTTGCACGAGAAAAAATATTATTTGTTGCAGGAGAAATGCATGGTACTAAGTATCCTAAAGATACAGTTATTATTGGGATAAGCGGAAGATACGAATATAAGAATAAAGGGATTGATATATTTATTGATGCCATGGGACATATTAAGGAGAGCGGTTATAAAGGGCGAAAAATTTTAGCCTGCTTAATGATTCCTGCAGGAAATAATGGTCCCGATAAAGATTTGGTTGCAAAGTTACGAGGAGAAGTATCTTTTGCCAAGTATATTACAAATACAACACATTACCTTGCTGAACCCGAATACGATGCAATCCTAAACAAAATACAATCTTATAATTTTAATGCTGCAACAAATGATATAAGTATTATGTTTATACCATCGTACCTTAATGGAAACGATGGAGTTTTTAATACTAGTTATTATAATTTATTAGCAGGGTTAGATTTAACTGTATTTCCATCATATTATGAGCCTTGGGGATATACACCATTAGAGAGTTTAGCATTTAGGGTCCCTACGGTTACAACCTCGCTTGCAGGATTTGGTTTGTGGGTAAGAGACTATTATAAAGGGGCACATCCTGGAATAGAGGTGCTTGAGAGAAATGACTCCAATTACAATATGGTTGTAGATGGCGTAGTTACAAAAATTATTGAGATTTCTAACCTAGATAGTGTTAAACGCGCTCAATATGCAGCAAATGCGAGAGATGTCTCAAAAATTGCTTTATGGGAAAATAATATTAAATACTATGCTACGGCATATACAAAATCGTTGGAAAAAGTTGTGATAAGAAACGGAGCATTTCCTGAATATAGAGAAGAGAAAGAACATTCTTTCCAAAACTTTAAAGTAAATACCCCACAATGGAGGAATTTATTAATTAATAAGAGTTTACCAAAGAGACTTAAGGCTCTTGATATAATTTCTAAAAATTTATGGTGGTGCTGGAATCAAGAGGCAATAGATCTCTTTAAAACAGCAGATGGAGATCTTTGGAATATAGCAAATGGAAATCCAATTGCAATGTTGGATATGATTGGCCTTAAGCGATATAAGGAATTAGCAGCAGATGAGGTGTTTATAGCAAAATTAGATACCGTATATGCTAATTTTAATAAATATATGGATCTCAAAGAAGAGAAGGCATTGTCGCCTAAAATTTCATATTTCTGTATGGAATATGGCTTGGATACTTCGCTTAAAATATATTCAGGCGGATTAGGTATACTAGCCGGAGATTACCTTAAAGAGGCCAGCGACATGAACGTAAATATGACCGCCGTGGGTTTTTTATATAAATACGGATACTTTACTCAACAATTATCGGCTCAAGGTGACCAAGTTGCTTCATATGAGCCACAAGATTTTACAAAAACTCCTGCCATTCCCGTAATGGACGAGAATAATAATTGGGTTAAGACATCTGTTGCTCTTCCGGGGAGAAATATTTATGCAAGAGTGTGGAAGGTAGAAGTTGGAAGGGTAGATTTATACTTATTAGATAGTGATATTGATGAAAATTTACCCGAAGATAGAAGTGTTACTCATCAGCTTTATGGTGGGGATTGGGAAAATAGATTAAAGCAGGAACTTTTATTGGGAATAGGTGGTATAAGAGCATTAAGAGCTCTAGGTATTTATTCTAATGTTTACCATTGTAATGAGGGTCATGCTGCTTTTATAGGACTAGAAAGATTAAGAGAATATGTTCAAAATGATAATTTATCATTTACAGAGGCTGTTGAGGTTGTAAGGGGATCTTCTCTTTATACCACACACACGCCTGTTCCTGCAGGGCACGATTCTTTCTCTGAGGATTTAATGAGAAAGTATATAGCTCACTATCCGGCAAGGCTAAAAATAGATTGGGCACAACTTATGGCGTTAGGTAAAATTGATCCATACAATTTTGGGGAGAAATTTTCTATGAGTAATTTGGCTGCAAATCTTTCACAAGAGGTTAATGGAGTTAGCTGGTTACATGGGAAAGTAAGTCAAGAAATATTAGCAGGCTTGTGGCCGGGATATTTGCCAGAAGAGCTTCACGTAGGATATGTTACAAACGGGGTGCATTATTCTACATGGACTGCGCCACAGTGGAAAGAGATTCATGCTAAAGTATTTGGAGCAGATTTTCAATCGCATCACTATGATAAAAGCTGTTTTAGCGGTATCCGAAAAGTGAGTGATGAGCAAATATGGGAAATAAGGACAGAGCTTAAGACCAAACTTATAACAAAAGTTAAAGAAATTTTATCAAATCCTGCCCTTACAAATCATTATGCTGCAAACCATATAATAAAAATAAAAAATACCCTTAGAGATGATGTCCTTACAATAGGGTTTGCAAGGCGTTTTGCAACATATAAACGGGCACATTTGCTTTTTAGAGATTTGGAAAGATTAGCTCAAATAATTAATAATCCCGATAGGCCTGTGCAATTTCTTTTTGCCGGAAAGGCTCATCCTGCCGATAAGGCCGGGCAGGATCTTATAAAGCACATTGTTGAAATTTCAAAAATGCCTCAATTTATCGGGAAAATAGTATTTGTTCCAAATTATGATATTACCCTTGCCAAATATTTGGTTCAAGGAGTTGATATTTGGATGAATACTCCTACTAGACCTTTGGAGGCATCGGGTACAAGTGGCGAAAAGGCCGTTATGAATGGAGTAATGCATTTTTCTGTACTTGACGGATGGTGGGTTGAGGGGTACAAAGAAGGTGCAGGTTGGGCTTTGCCTATGGAAAAAACTTATGATAATCAAGATTTTCAAGACGAGTTAGATGCTGCTACAATTTATAATATTTTTGAAACAGAGATTGCACCTAAATTTTATGATACGGATAAACGGGGTATTTCTCCGGCTTGGATTAATACTATAAAGAATTGTGTTGCTGATGTTGCTTGTAATTTTACCACTAACCGTATGATGGAAGATTATATAAAGCAATATTATACACCGTTGGCAAAAAGATATGCAGATATAACGGCAACAGATTTTGCAATGGCAAAAGATTTAGCGTTGTGGAAAAAGAAAATGCGCAGAGATTGGCCATATATTGAGGTTAGATCATCTTCAAAAATTGACAATGCTGCCGGGGCATTATCATTAGGGAGTGAATATCAGGCGGAGATTACGCTATTTATTGGGGAAATTGATCCAAATGATTTAGGGCTCGAAGTTATCCTTGCAGGATATAATAAAAAAGGAAAACTATGTGTAAAAGAGGTGTTTGACTATAAACTTAAAGTATGTATAGATGGCGTAGCAACATATACTTGCACTATAATTCCCGATAGGACAGGGGCATATCAAATGGCATGTAGATTATTTGCAAAGAGTAGCCTTTTACCACATAGACAAGATTGTGAATTGGTTAAGTGGTTATAAAATTTACGTATGGTTGTAGCTGCAACAGGTTTTTTTGACGGAGTTCATAAAGGGCACAGAAAAGTTCTCTCCCTATTATGTGAATTAGCCCATAAGGAGGGGAAAAAGAGTGCTGTAATTTCATTTTGGCCTCATCCTAGGAGTGTTTTACAACAACAGGCTTATAATTTAAGACTTCTAAATTCTCTTGAGGAGAAAAAAGATTTAATAAAAGGTGTAGGGGTGAATAAGTTCATCACTATTCCTTTTAATAAAGAATTTAGTAATCTCTCAACAGAACAATTTTTGTGCATGCTTAGAGATAAGTATAAAGTTTCAACACTTATAATAGGGTATGACCATAGGTTTGGACACGATTATGTATCGCAACAAGAGATGATTCTTATTGCCGGCAAAATTGGAATAAAAATAGCTAGAGTAGAGGAATTTATACTTGATGAAAGTATAATAAGTTCTACTAAAATTCGCAAATTACTTCAAATTGGTGATATTGCCGGTGCAAACGAATTTTTAGGGTATAGATATGGGCTTAAGGGAGTTGTAGTATCGGGACAAAAAGTTGGACGGACAATAGGGTTTCCAACTGCAAATATGGAACTTTACGATCCGTTAAAGATAATTCCGGCCGATGGGGTTTATTCTGTTTTTGCACAAGTACTAAATAAAATATATATAGGTATCTGCAATATAGGAACTCGCCCAACAATAGCAGAGAATAATGAGCGCACAATAGAAACTCACATTCTAAATTTTAATGAAGATATTTATGGACTTGATCTTAAAATAGAGTTCATTAATAAAATAAGAGAAGAACAAAAGTTTTCCTCATTAGAGCTGTTAAAGAATCAGCTATGCAAAGATAAAACTTATGCATACAATCTTCTTAGGGACAAAATTGCTAAACGGCTACGGTAGATAATAAAAATGATTTCTTTTAAATAAAAAGGTTATATTTGCATTAAATCTTTTCTTTATGTATAAACTTGATTCTGGACTTATAAGTATAATTGCAACAATTGCTGCAATTATTATTGGCGTCTATTCTGCTATAGATAAAAGGCAGAAGGAAAAGGCGGCTAAGCATGGGAATATTGTTTACGGTGCAGATGATGATGATAAAGTAAATGATAAAATATTTAATAATCCATTTGAAGAGTTATTTGGAATAAGAAAGGATGAGAATATTAGTGCAGCTAGAGAAGATAATGTAGAAGCCTATAAGAATGAGGATGAGGATGACGATGATGATATGTTTTCTTTTATGAGAGAGCCTGAAAAGCTATCTGTTGTTAAGAAGCCTGTTGTTCAAGAGGTTTCTGCTGTAAGTAAAGCAATAGATAATGCTGCTGCTGATATAAAATATAATAACGGCATGGATAGTATTGAGAATGCCGTTGATTTTTATAAGGGAGGAATGACTACGGCTACGGCCTTTGTTGAAATGACCGATGCTGCAACAGATGTTATTGAGGATAAAGCTATAGGATCTAAAAATGAAAATTTACTTAAAGAGTCGTTAAGTAGAGATATGCGGGAGAGATTAAAGCTTAATACTAGGGATATTATCTTTTTTTCCGAAATACTAAAACCAAAATATCAGGATTTTTGATTTTCAAATAATATTATATTATCTTTGCATCAAAGGGTCCTGAATTATCGGGATTCTTTTTAATTTTTATGTTATGTCTAAAGTACACTATTTAACAGCTGAAGGATTAGATAAGATTAAAGCTGAGTTGTCCCACATGGTTTCTGTAGAGAGGCCTGCTATATCAAAAGCAATAGCGGAAGCTAGGGATAAAGGAGATTTGTCGGAGAATGCAGAGTATGATGCTGCAAGAGAGGCTCAAGGTTTGCTTGAGTTAAAGATTTCGCAAATGCAAAATATTGTTGCAAATGCCCGTGTCATTGATGAATCTAAGATTAATACCGAGCATGTTCAAATGCTTAATAAAGTTAAGATTAAGAATTTGAATAATAACTCTGTTATGGAATATACACTTGTTGGGGAGAGTGAGGCTAATCTCAGAGAGGGAAAACTTGCTGCTGCAACACCTATTGGAAAGGCTTTAATAGGGAAAAAGAAAGGGGATATTTTTGAGGTTAATGTTCCTAATGGAATTATAAAGTTCGAAATTCTTGATATTTCAATTTAATAATTTTTAATATTACGCTATATGGCTTCTATATTTACAAAAATAGTTAATGGCGAAATTCCATCGTATAAAGTTGCAGAGGATGATTATTACTATGCTTTTTTGGATATAAATCCGCTTGCAAAAGGGCATACACTTGTTATTCCAAAGCAGGAAGAAGATTATATTTTTAATCTTAAGCCGGAGGTATATACCGGGCTTTGGTCTTTTGCCGGTAAGGTTGCAAAAGCAATTGATGTTGCCATTCCTTCAAAAAGGGTGGGAGTTGCTGTGTTGGGAATGGAAGTGCCGCATGCGCATATTCATCTTGTTCCGCTTAGCGCAGAAAGTGACCTAGATTTTAAAAAACAGAAATTGAGCCTCTCTAATGAGGAATTTAAGGAAATTGCTAATAAAATTGCTCTTGAATTTAAAAGATGTAATAAATCTTGCAAATAAAATAAACGTATGAGAAAAACTATTGTTTTAGGTCTTATTGTGTTGTCTGCCGTTGCTTGCGGTCCAAAAGATAGTGCTGTTGTAGATGTTAATGTTTTAGGTGGTGAATCTAAGGAGTTTATAGTGTCTAAATTAACAATTAACCAAATTAATGTTATTGATACTGTTAAAACAAATGAACAGGGAAAGGCCAATTTTAAAGTTAAAATATTGGATGATGCTCCTAACTTTTATTATTTATCATATAATAGAAAGAAGCTAGCTTCACTTATTCTTAAACCGGGTGATAAAGTTAAAGTCTCTGTTGATACACTAGGGCGGAATTTATCTATTACCGGATCTGACGAATCTGTTCTTTTAGAAAAAATAGAAAAAGACTTAATGAATTCTACAGCTAAGTTTGACTCATTATCTTTGGCTTTATTTAATGCAGTTGAGGCGAAGAATGATACTATGGCTAGGAAGTTAAGGTATGATTTGGGAAAGTTATATGTTAAGCAAAAACAAAATGCTATAAGGGGTATTATGACAAACCCATATTCATTTACCAATATAACATTGTTGTATCAGCAGTTTACTGAAAATCTCCCTGTCTTTGCAGATGCAAAGGATGGTCTGTTTATGAAAAGGGTTCATGATTCGCTGTATACTTTATATCCTAATTCTGTTTATGTAAAAGCTCTTAAGGTTGAAATTGATAAAATTGGAAATGCAATGGAGCTTTCTGATAGATTATCGTCTGCCAATGAATCGGCTTTTCCTAATATCTCTTTACCAGATGTAAATTCAAAGAAAATAGAGCTTAACTCTTTGTTGGGTAGACCGTTTATTCTTATGTTTTGGAGTGCTAATGATGTTAAACAGAAGATTTTTAATCAAGATTTAGCAGAGTTATATAAGAAATATAATAGTAATGGACTTGAAATTTATCAAGTTTGTGTTGATACAGATAAAACTGCATGGGCTACAGCCGTTAAGGACCAAAGTATTCCATGGATAAGTGTATGTGATGGATTTGGTACTGCTTCACAAGCTATTACAACTTATAATATAGCAAGTATTCCATCTATGTTTATATTTGATAGAAGCGGTAATATTGTTGCGAAAAATGTTTTTGACAAATCCAAGCTTGATGCTCAACTTGCTAAAGCTGTAAAATAATATTTTAAAGAAGTTTTTTTGGTTTACCGGCGATAAATTCTTTAAGGTAAAATGGCTCAAAATAAGCGCAGTCCTCAAATTTTTTGTTTTTGAGGGCTGTTTCTGCATATAGTCTCATTCCTAAGGCATGCGGTAGTTGTTCTGCAAAAAAAGCGTTAGTATTATTTTCTACCATGGGCTTAAATTTAAGTGCGCCATTACCTGTAAATAGTACTTTTCCTTTTGAAAGCTCTTTGTAAAAGCAAGTTTCGTTAAGTACCAAGGCATTGGTTTTTGTAAGTTGTTCTCCTTTTGAGTTAAACGTAGCTGTGTATACTTCCATTCTACGGGCATCAATCATAGGAACTATAAGATATGGGGAGTCTGTCTTTAATAATGAATTATCAATGGCTAATTGAGCTATAATAGAGAGTGTCCCTACTGCAATAAGTGGTTTTTTTGCTCCGTAGCATATTCCTTTTGCACAAGAAGCTCCAACTCTTAGCCCTGTGTATGAGCCCGGCCCTTCACTTACGGCAATTGCAGCGCAATCATTTATTGTTAAATTGTTTTCAGCTAATATATCTTGGATATACTTTGCAAGTAATGAGGCGTGTGCTTTTGGTTGGTTTATATATTTTTCGGCAATAACATTATTACCTAAAGAGAGGGCTACGGAACAAGATTCGGTGGCTGTCTCTAAAAGCAGTATTAAATCTGACATTTTAGAATTATTTTGTTGTTGTGTTAATTGTTACAATTGAATTATTTTTAAGGTCTTTGCTTATGGCACTATATGGAGCCGTTACAATTTTTACACTATCGGTGAGCCCTTCGGTTACCTCTATGTCCGACATATCTTGCAGCCCTGTTTTAATTATTCTCACTTCTACTTTTTTAGTAGTAGGATTGTATACAAATACCTTTTGAGTAATAATATCGGTGTCGCTCTTTTTAGTATCTCCATCTATAAGTCCATTACGTACAGTTATTGCTTGGAGAGGGATTGATATAGCGTTTTGGTGACTCTCTGTTTGAATAGAAACAGAAGCAGACATTCCGGGCCTAAAAGGGATGGGGGTTACTTCTAAAAGGTCATTATATGATTCAGGCATTATGCTTACTTTAACCTCAAAGTTTGTAACTTGCTCTACTGTAGTTCCTGCATTCTTAGAGGAGTTTGCAACTTGTGTTACTACACCTTTAAATTTTCTATCGGGGTAAGCATCTACTTCAATAAGGGCAGTATCATTTTGTCTAAGTCTTATAATATCATTTTCATTTACATCAACAAGAACTTCCATTTCGTCTAAATTTGCAACCCTAAACATTTCTGTACCGGCCATTTGTGTTGTTCCAACAACGCGCTCCCCTTTTTCTACGCTTAATTTAGAAATTATCCCGGTCATTGGGGCATAAATATTAGTTTTTACTAAATTTTCTTCTGCTTCCTTAAGGGTAGCTTCTGCACTTTTAATATTATATTCTGCAGCTTTAAGTTGTTCTTTTGCAACTTCATACTGCGAAAATATAGTTTCATATTCCGATTCGGCTATGGCTTTTTGTTCAAAAAGAATTTTATTTCGTTTGTAATTAAGCTCTATTTGCACTAATTGTGCTTTTTGTTGTAGAAATTGTGCTTTAATTGCATTAAGAGACGCTATAGACCTGTCTCTGGCAGAGATATATACATCTTGTTTTATTTGTATAATAAGGTCTCCTTGCTTTACAGCATCTCCTTCTTTATAATTAAGTACAATTATCTCTCCCGATACATCCGGAGCTATTTTTACCTCAGTCACAGGTTGTATTTTACCATTTGCCGGAATAGTTTCAACTATAGTCTTCCTTACAGGAGATTCCACTGTAACACTTATTCCATTTTTACCTTTATTTTTGCCAATAGCTATTAATAGTACAATAATTACCAACGCAGCGATAACTAAAAAAAGCTTTTTCTTATTTTTTCCACTCGATTTCATATTCAATTGTGTAGTATAAATTTATATTATAATGTTATTGGAATTCCTTTATAGAAATCTAAAATTTTAAGTTGAAATATATATTGAAATTTATTTTGATAATACTCAGATTGCGATTTAAACAGATTTGTTTTTGCAACTGTATAATCCGTTCCATTTAACATTCCAAGATCAAATTTTTGTTTTGTGTAGCTAAAGGACTCTGTAGAAGATTTCATGTTTTGTTCGGAAGCTTTGTATTTTTCGTAACACGATACGGCCTCGTTAAAAGCTTGTTGAATCTCTTTATACAAAGTTTGGTGTGTCTTTTTAAGTTCTATTTCTGCGTTTTTTACATTAAGACGGGCATTCCGTATTGCGGTATTACTTTTCCAACCGTTAAAAATAGGAATATTTAACCCAAATCCCAATGATGGGTTTTTATTATTATTAAATTGTGTGAAAAAAGCCTGCTCTTGTCCATCACTATAAAAAGTACCGTAGCCTGCAGATAATGATATTGATGGAAGTGCGCTACCCTTTTGTATTTTATATTGTAATTTACTGTTTTCTAATGAAAGTTCCGAACTTTTTATTTGGGGCAAATCTAATGCGGAATTATATATGTTTGAGATATTTCCCTCTGCAAGAGGGGTAAATAAATTATCAATATTAGGAGTTGAAACATTAAAATTTGTATTTGTAGGGATATCTAAAAGCTGTATAAGCGTTAATAGATTTGTTCTTAAGTTATTTTGTGCTGTAACTAATTGTACTTTTTCTGTAGCAAGTTGGGCTTCAATTTCTAATAGGGTGCTATATGCCTGACTCCCGGCGTCCACAAGTAGTTTTGTTCTAATAACTTGTTCTTCAATACTTTTATAACTTTCTTGGGCGGTTTTTTCTATCTCTTTTGCAAGTAATACTTGAAGATATGCTTGTGTTATTGATACAGAAATATCATTTTTAAGTTTTTCTACCTGTTGGTTTGATATTTCTAGTTGAGTTTTATTGCTTTTTACTGTATTTAATTTTGTGAAACCCTCAAAAATATTAACGGAGGCACTTAGGTTTGCACTGGTACTTTGGGATAATTTATTTTCAATAATTTCGAGATTTTGCAAATTTACTGAACGTCCCCAATTCATATTATGGCCAATTGATCCATTTACTGATGGGATAAAGCTTAATTTTGATTGTAAAACATTGTTTTTCGATTGCTCAGCAGTTAATATTTGCTGTTGTATCTGAAGATTATTTTTATGAGCATAATCTATGCATCTTTCCAAAGACCATACATCTTGCGCCACAATATTCCCCCATAATATAATAAATGAGAAAAATAAAATTACTGATTTTAGTACTCTATTCATGTTTTAAGTTCATCAAGTTACAAAGTTATAATTTATTTGTAATTTGATATTGTTTAATGCTAAAAATATTGAGTTTTATATAAAAAGGCGGTACTATTAATATGCACCGCCTTATAATTACAATTAATTTAGTTCTAGTTTATTTCCACAGTGTTTGATCGCCCATTTCAAATTGTCTACATAAAGTTTGTTGTCTTAAAGAGTTTGCTCTGTAACATATTTTAGCAAATGATCCAACCCCACATGCAATTGCTTCAAATAGCTTTGCTAGAAATTCACTTCTTCCACCGTAAATTAATGCACATTCCAATGCATCTAACTCAATCATCTTGTTCATAATAAATTCTCCATCTTTAAATTAATACTTTTCCCAACCCCTATTAAAGCCTCTTTCAATGTCTTTCCCATAATCGTCAATGAATTTTGCGACATAAGTACCAATTTGTAAAAGCTTTTTAATAATTCCCCAATAGGAACCTCCAATAATTTGTAAATCTTTACCTGAAAGACGTTCTAATCCACATTCTCTCATTTTAATATCATCCATAACCGTGAATTTTAATTGCACCTACCGATAAGTGCTACGTAGGTTACCACTTTTGAGTGCGCACTCAATTTTATTAAATATTTATTATTTTATCTGCATATTGTATGTTTGACGTTTTGTGTGTAATCATAATTATTGTTTTACCATTTTCTTTAAGCTCAATTATTTTATTTAAAACGTATTTTTCTGAATCACTGTCAAGAAAAGAGGTTGCTTCGTCAAAAATGATAATTTGAGGATCTTTATATAATGCTCTTGCTATTGATATTTTTTGACATTCACCTCCCGATAGCGTAATTCCCTCTTTACCTATATTTGTCATTAATCCTAGTGGTAACTTCTGTATTAGGGGGCCTAAATTAAGGCTACTACATATATCCATAATATTATTAATATTTGGATCGCTATCTCCCGATGTTATGTTTTCTAGTAAAGAACAATTAAATAAATGATTTTTTTGCGGCACAATTGTTATATAATTTCGCCAAAGTTTAAGACTAATATTTTTAATATTGGTATTCCCAATAAGTATTTTACCCTGTTTTAGCTCAAAATCTCTGAGTAGTAATGCTCCTATTGTGCTTTTTCCACATCCGCTTATGCCATGCAAGGCCGTTATTTTTCCAAATGGAATTGTAAAATTTAAGTTAGAAAACAATGTGTCTCTTCCTATATATGAAAACGATATATTTGATATTGTTATTTCGGTTGTATTATTAGGAATATATTCTAGTATGTTAGAGCTTATTATCTCTTCTTCTTCTAAATCTATTATTTCAAAAAGGCGCTCGGATGAAACTATGGCTTGTGTTAACATGCCATTTATATTAACAAGGTTATTTAATGGAGCTGTAAAAAATGAACTTAAAGTATAGAAAGAGACTAATTCGCCTATACTCATTTGGTTATTAAGTACAGAAAGCCCACCAACAAGTAAAATTGTTGCAAGGAGCGATTTAGTTATTCCATCTCCAAAGGTCTCAAAAATATTTATAGCTCTCCCTGCCGCATTAAGTTTGTATGCCATATCTACGTAGCTTTTCTCAATTTTGCCAATTGATAATTTTTCTGCTCCAAAATGTTTTATACTCATTATTCCGTTGAGACTATCTATAATTTCGGACTCAAATTTCGCCCCGCATATTGCAAGTTGACGGTTGTATTTTTTATTTATGTATCCCGATAGATAATATAGTCCTATGTAAAAAGGGATAAAAAGGGATATTAATATTGCAAGTTTGTTGTTGTAAAAGAACATTATTACAAATGCCGATATTAAAGTAATTATACTTATTAAAACAGACATAAGCCCTTCGGAAATAAAAGTTCTTATTTTAAATACATCTGATACTCTGGAATTTATATCTCCCGTTGGATATCTATAAAAAAACTCAATGGGGAGTTTAAAAAGTTTGCCTATGTAGCAAGATATTAAACGGGTATCAATTTTTATACTGTTTCTTATGAGAAACATAGTGCGAGCATATCCTATATATAATGAAGCACTCATTAGTGTAAATATTATAAGAGATATTGCAATAAGCATAATTTTATTACCCTGTGGAATTGCCTTATCTATAATTTGTTGCAAAAATATAGAGTTCCCAATTCCTACCACAATAAGTACAGCTGAGCCTGCAAGAGAGAGTAATATCTCTTTTTTATGAAAATATAATATTGAAGTAAGCCTTAGAAATATAGAGTTTGTTTCATCTCTCTTTTCAAACTTGTTACCCGGAACAATTAATATTATATAGCCACACCACTGTTCTGTAAATTTTTTGTAGCTTATGTTTATAAATGAGCCTAACGCCGGATCCATTATTATGATATGGCTTTTTTCAAACTTATATATTGTAACAAAATGTAAATAATCATCATCGTTTTTAATATGAGCTATTATTGGTGTTGTTATATGTGCTATTGCGGTAATAGATTTATCTACAGATTTATATGCTTTTGCACTTAGTCCCATTGCTGCAGCTCCTTCAATTATTCCTTTTATTGTTATACCTTGGGGCGTGCAACCGCATAATGTGCGAATTTTTGCTAATGGCATTTTTATTCCATACCATGCTGCTATTGAGGCTAAACATGCTGCTCCGCAATCATATTTGCTGTGTTGTTGTATTTTTAACCCTGTTCTCATTATCTCTGCTTGTATTAACCTAAATAATATCTCAAATAATATTATAAATAAAAAGGGTACCGATACTCCACTTCCTTCCTCTTGTAAACTCCTTGCCCCTAAAAAGAGTTAAACATTCTTATCGGTACCCCCTGCCGGCTTTTAACCGGCTACCCTTAATCTAATGAATGAAACTATACATATTATTAATGTTATAAGTAGTGTTATAATATACACCCTCATAAATTGTGGCTTTAAAGGAAAAAGAAAATTTTCAGGTTTATCCTTTGTGAACTCTTCCATATCGCTATTTTCTTGCAGCTTGTTAATGTGGTATTTGTTTTTTGTGTTTTCCATTGTATCACCTCCGTTTGTGTTTTTATTTCTTGGTGCAAAGATGTGGTGATGAGGATAATTTTCGTATGACAAAAAGTAAAAATATTATTTTTTTACGCATTGTTTTTTTATGAATTTGTATATTTATAGTTTGTGAATTTTAAAATAATAAATTGGGTATGCTTAAAAGTTTATAATTCATTATTTTGGTAATATCTGTACAATATATTAAAATAAGGATGACTGAAATATATTTTTCAGCCATCCTTATTCTCTTGTTAAATTATTATAATTTAACTATTTAACTACAATTTGATACGAAAAGACTCCGCGTCTAGTTTTAAAAGCTATATAAAAATCGTTATCATTACAATAAGTTACACGGAAACGTTCCTCTTTACAACCGCTAAGGCTTCCGTCTATCATTATAAGTCCACTGTCGTCCCAAATACGTTCTATGATAAGTGTTTTAGAAACTACGTCCTGCCCGCAGTGCGAATTGGAGTTAGTAATTGATATTTCATTGGTAATTTGGAATTCTTTTTTATTGCCTATTAGGCTTTTAACGTGTTCAAAGGAGGGCATTTGACTAGAATAAGCCACTCCATAAAGAGATGTTTCTGCTGTTGAACCTTCACCTGTTAACCAGTTTATTTTAGTTCCATCGCTACGCATTTGAACCATATAAACAATGTTTGCACCTAGGATGGCTGCTTGCATCTTCATTTTGTCTAATGCACGGCGTTTTACGCGCTCTTGGTTAGAAAATTCTGTTGTTCCTTTTGCCTTGGAGCTAACGTCGTCTATTTTATATAACCCTTGAACTTCTGATTCAACGCTGGCAATTGAAACTTGTTCCCACCCCATGGGCGATGTAAAATTGCGGAATGAGGTGCGTGAGGCAAACTGTTGTATACGGCCACTACGGTAAATTATTTTACTTATAGCATTTAGAGAAAGGCTGTTGCTATGTGTTTCTCCAGGGTATTGAAATTTGGCTGCTGTCTCCGTAATTTCTACAATATTACAAGGAATACGCTCTTGATGAGTGTAGATTGTGTCTATTTGCGCTGTAGCATATGAGATGCTGCAAAAAAGTGATAATAAAGTAAGGATGTATTTCATGTTTTTTAGAGTTGTATTTTTATAATAAATTTTGCAGGTAGGGAAATAGTTTAGAGGAAAATGCTGTTAAAAATTTAAATGTTTTTGATGTTGCAAATGTCTCTTTTGGAATAAAATCCCAGCAGTTATTTAGATAATTTATTACATATACAATGATACTTAAGATAATTATTGCCTTTAATGCGGCAAAAACGAACCCAAGGAGTTTGTTGAGCCATTCTAGCATACTTAGTTTTACTATGCCTTCTAATCCTTTTGCTAAAAAGTGACCTAAAATAATTATGATAATTAGGATAAAGATAAACATTATTATTTGTAACGTAGGTTGCTCCATTGGGAGTGAAAAGAGATTTTTTAATTGCCCAGAGAAGTAATGAGAAAATTTAAATGCGCACCAAACGCCAAATATTAGGGATAGAATACTAACAATCTGCGATACAAAACCTTTGAAAATACCCCATATTGCAGAGGCTATAATAATAATGAGAACAATAGTGTCTAAAATAGGGAGATTCATATAAGTAAGTATTTTTTTCAAAAATAGGTATTTATCTTATCTTTGCAAATTCTAATTTATATAATAATGGGGTTTGCTGAATACAAAAGTTTAGATCTGGTAGAGATAAATAATAGTGTACTAGAAAAATGGAAGGCTGAAAGATGCTTTGAAAATACTCTAAAGGCTAGAGAGGGAGCTAAAAAATTTATTTTTTTTGAAGGGCCCCCTTCTGCTAATGGAATGCCGGGAATTCATCACGTAATGGCTAGGGCTATTAAGGATGTGTTTTGCAGATATAAGACGCAGAGTGGTTATCTTGTTCAGCGAAAAGCAGGATGGGATACTCATGGGTTGCCTGTAGAGCTTGGTGTGGAGAAGATGTTGGGGATTACTAAAGAGGATATTGGTAAGAAGATAAGTGTGGATGATTATAATTCGGCTTGTCGTAGAGAGGTTATGAAGTATACTAAGGAGTGGGTTTTGCTTACTGAGAAGATTGGATATTGGGTGGATATGGATAATCCTTATGTTACCTATGATAATAAGTATATTGAGACTTTGTGGCATTTGCTTAAAGATATTTATGGGAAGGGACTTTTATATAAGGGGTATACTATACAACCGTTTTCTCCGGCTGCCGGCACAGGTTTAAGTTCGCATGAGCTTAATCAACCGGGTTGCTATAAGGATGTTAAGGATACTACTGCTGTTGTGCAGTTTAATGTTATTAAGGATAGTAATAGTTCGTTTTTGTATAATGTTGACGGGGAAGTTATTCCTAATGATGGGTTGTTTTTTATTGCATGGACAACAACTCCTTGGACTCTTCCTTCTAATACGGCTCTTTGTGTTGGCCCAAATATTGAATATTTAAGGGTTAAATCTTTTAATCCATATACAGGAGTTCCTGCGGTTTATGTTGTTGCTAAAGATTTACTGTATAGTCATTTTAATAAGAAGGCAGAGGAGCTGGTATTGGAGGATTATAAGGTAGGGGATAAGTTAGTTCCTTTTAAGGTGTTGGGAGAGGCGATAAAGGGGAATAAATTATCGGGAATAAAGTATGTGCAGCTTATTCCTTGGATTAAACCACAGGCTAATACAATGAGTGTTATTACTGGTGATTTTGTTACTACGTCTGATGGTACAGGTATTGTGCATATTGCTCCTACTTTTGGTGCGGACGATGATAAGGTTGCTAAGGTGAATAATATTGCTCCGTTTTTTGTTATGGATGCCGATGAAATTAATCAGCCTATGGTTGACAGAACCGGTAAATTATACAAAATTGAGGATTTGTGTCCTAGTTTTGTTAAGGAAAGGGTTAATGTGAGTGAGTATGGCAGGTTTGCCGGGCGTTTTGTTAAGAATGCTTATGATAATTCTTTGGAGCTTAATGCCGAGACTTTAGATGTTGATATATGCGTAATGCTTAAGCAGCAGAATAAGGCTTTTAAGATTGAGAAGCATGTGCACTCGTATCCTCATTGTTGGAGAACCGATAAGCCTGTGTTGTATTATCCTTTGGATTCGTGGTTTATAAAAACTACCGCGGTTAAGGATAAAATGATTGAGCTTAATAATACAATTAATTGGAAACCTGATAGTACAGGGACTGGCCGTTTTGGGAAATGGTTGGAGAATTTGCAAGATTGGAATCTTTCTAGGAGCCGTTATTGGGGTACTCCGCTTCCTATTTGGAGAACGGAGGATAAATTGGAGGAGAAGTGTTTAGGATCTATCGGGGAGCTTTATGATGAGCTTGAAAAGTCTGTAAAGGCGGGTTTTATGCAGTCTAATCCGTTAAAAGATAAGGGGTTTGTGCCGGGGAATTTTAGTAATGAAAATTATTTAAAAGTTGATATTCATCGTCCTTATGTTGATGATTATGTGCTTGTTTCTAATAGTGGCAAGCCAATGAAGAGGGAATTGGATCTTATTGATGTTTGGTTTGATTCGGGAGCTATGCCTTTTGCACAAGAGGGGTTGGAAAATTTGGGCAAGCCGGAATTTGGACAGACAGGAGATTTTATTGCCGAGGGGGTTGACCAAACTCGTGGATGGTTTTTTACTTTGCATGCTATTGCTACTATGATTAATAGCCGTGTTGCATTTAAAACTGTACTTTCAAATGGGTTAGTTCTTGATAAGGATGGTAATAAAATGAGTAAGAGGCTTGGTAATGCTGTTGAACCTTTTAAGGCGCTTAGTGAGTATGGCGCAGATTCTTTGAGGTGGTATATGCTTACTAACGCACAACCTTGGGATAATCTTAAGTTCGATTTTGCCGGGGTTGATGAGGTTAAGAGAAAATTTTTTGGTACTTTATATAATACGTATTCGTTTTTTGCCCTTTATTCAAATGTTGATAGCTTTGATAATAAAGCTCCACAGGTTCCTTTTGAACACCGTCCCGAGATTGATAGATGGATTATTTCTTTCTTAAATAGTTTAATTAAGGATGTTGAGGCTTGTTATGAGAATTATGATGTTACTACTGCCGGAAGAAAAATTCAGGATTTTGTGTGTGATCATTTGAGTAATTGGTATGTGCGTCTTAATAGAAAGCGTTTTTGGGGTGGTAAAATGGATGAGGACAAATTGGCTGCTTATCAAACTTTGTATTCTTGTTTGGAGACGGTAGCTATTTTGGGAGCTCCTATTGCTCCGTTTTTTATGGAGAGATTGTTTTTAGATCTTAATGCTGTTTCTAAAATACACTCTGAGAGTTCGGTGCATTTGGTTTTAATGCCTAAAGCTTGTGAGGAGTATATAGATAAGGATTTGGAGGAGAGAATGGAACTTGCACAGCTTAGTTCTTCTATGATTCTTGCCTTAAGGAGGAGGGTTAATATTAAGGTTAGACAACCACTTGCAAAAATTATTATTCCTGTTTTGGATCCTAAAATTAAGGTGCAGTTTGAGAAGATTAAAAAGTTAGTTTTGAGCGAAGTTAATGTTAAAGAGGTTGAGTTTATTACTAATACAGAAGGGCTTATTACTAAAAAAATTAAACCTAATTTTAAGACCTTGGGTAAAAAGTATGGTAAGCAGATGAAAGAGATTTCTACTGCGTTTGGCGCTTTTAATCAACATGATATTTCTATGATAGAGGCTACGGATGTTTATAAATTTGCATTGCCGGGTGGGGAGATTGCTTTGGAGGCATGCGATTATGAAATTTCTTCTGAGGATATGCCGGGATGGTTGGTTTCTACCGAGGGTAAACTTACAGTGGCACTAGATATTACCGTTAGTGAAGAGCTTAAAAAAGAAGGTGTTGCAAGGGAACTTGTAAATAGAATACAGAATTTGAGAAAAGACAGTAATTTTGATGTAACCGATAAAATTATAGCTAAAATAGTTAGACGTAATGATGTAGTTGAAGCTTTAGCTACTTTTAATGATTATGTTTGTGGACAAACTTTATGTACAAATATTGAGTTTGTAAATGAACTAAACGGTGCTACAGATGTTGAGTGGGGCAATGATGAGGTACTTACAGTAAGGATAGAGAAATTATAGTGCTTATAGTATAAAATTATTATTACCTTTACTTTTTTAATAAATGATTAAAACTAATAATAGATAATATGGCAACTAATGCAATTAAGAACAAGGGAAAAGAAGTAGTGGCTGAGACTCCCGAAAAAGTACGATACAGTGACGAAGAATTACAAATGTTCAAAGAGGTTATCTTGCAAAAGTTAGAGAGTGCAAAAGAGGACTACGAACAGCTTAGGGCTGCTATTACCCATAGCGCTAGTAATGATGTTGAGGATACATCTCCTACATTTAAAGTTTTGGAAGAGGGTGCTTCTGCTTTGTCAAAAGAAGAATCGGGGCAATTAGCCCAAAGACAGTATAAATTTATACAATCTTTGGAATCTGCACTTATTAGAATAGAGAACAAGAGTTACGGAATTTGTAGAGAAACCGGCAAACTTATTCCTAAGGAGCGCTTGTTGCTTGTTCCTCATGCTACATTAAGCGTTGAGGCAAAGAATAAAAGATAGAATTTATGAGGCTGAAGTTATCCAAAGGTAAAATAATCTCTCTTTTTGTTGTCTTGCTGCTTGTTATTGATCAAATTATTAAGTTTTCTGTTAAGCTTAATATGACAATAGGAGAGAGTATTCCTGTGTTTGGGAATTGGTTCCAAATATATTTTATAGAGAATAATGGAATGGCTTTTGGAATGCAGTGGGGCGGAGATTGGGGAAAGCTTGCACTTAGCCTTTTTAGGTTAGTACTTATAGGGTATATTATTTATTATATTCATAAGCTTTTAAAGAAGACAGATACACCTACAGGAGTTTTTGTTGGTGTTTCTCTTGTTTTAGTTGGAGCAATTGGAAATGTAATAGATTGTTTATTTTATGGTGCTATTTTTAATGAGTCTACATTTTCTACTTTAGCGCAGTTCCTTCCTAGTGAGGGAGGGTATTCTTCTTTGTTGTTTGGTAAGGTTGTGGATATGTTTTATTTTCCCATAATAAATACTCATCTTCCCAATTGGGTCCCTATATGGGGAGGGGAAGATTTCATTTTTTTTAGGCCTATTTTTAATTTTGCTGATGCTTGTATATCTGTTGCAGTTGTGTATCTTCTTTTGTTTCAAAGAAAGTTTTTTACCGTTGAGCAAGATATAGAGACGAGTAAAGAGAGTGCAAAGTAAAATAATTAGTTTAATGAATAAAAAATAGTATTCCTATTTTTTTAGTTTTTCCATTAATTTTTGTCGGGAAAAATGTATCCTGCTTTTTACTGTGCCTAAATGTAGCCCTAATTCATCTGCAATTTCTTGGTATTTAAATCCATTGTCGTGCATTTGAAAGGGAATTCTAAACTCGGCTTCTAGTGAGTTTACAAGGACGTTAAGTTCTCGGTAATTAAAATCACTCTCCGGATTAGTATCGGTTGGTTTGCTGTTAAGGACAAATTCATGCACGTCTTTACTAAATATTGCTTGTTTTTTTACACGCCTGCGGTAGTCATTAATGAATGTATTTTTCATAATGGTATATAACCAGGCTTTTATATTTGTTTCGTTATCAAATTTTTCTTGGTTGTTAAGTGCTTTAAAATATGTTTCCTGAACCAAGTCCTTGGCTTCGTCAGGGTCTAATGTAAGACTGTATGCGTACCTAGAGAGGCAAGGCTCAAGATCAATTATTTCACTATCAAAGTTTTTTGCATTCATTTTCCCTTAAGTTTATTGTACTATAATAACCGTTAATTCTTAAAATAGTTTAATAGTTTTTTGTTTTTTGTTAAGAGTCTGTATTTCTTTTTTCAAAGGTTGAATGTAGATATGTAAAATTGATTTTATTTTAAGAAAAAGTGTAGTAATTGTTAAGTTTTAGTAAACTTCACTATAGTGCATTTGGGGCATTGTTTTTTTTTATTTTTAGTTTTATTTACCGGTTGTAACTAACAAATAAGTTTTAAAAAAAATTCTTGGAGAATAAAAAATAATAACTATCTTTGCAGTCCCAACAAGGGAAAGGAGAGATGGCAGAGTGGTCGATTGCGGCAGTCTTGAAAACTGTTGAGCTGCAAGGCTCCTGGGGTTCGAATCCCTATCTCTCCGCAATAAACATTGAAAATCAATAAGTTACACAAATTACACCCGATTTTACACCCTAAAATGTAAAGTCGGGTGTTTCGTTTTTATCTGCACCCAACTTTACTTTTTATCCTTCAATCTGTTTTCGATATACAGTATCTAACGTTTGCCCATCTTTATCTTTCCATATTTCCCATCCATTTGTATTACGACCAAGGCAAAAGATAGCGGCTGTACTTGGGCTTGAAAAGGTTTTGTCAGCAAGTAGAATAGATTTTCCATTCTCTTTTTTTGTGTACTCTTTCAGCAACTCCTCTCGCTTCTCTTTCCACGCCATTGAGGGCACAGAGTCGTTAGCGATGATACTATCTTTAAGTACAGTAAAACCAGCCCCATCATAAAATCCACTTGCATTACAACCCCTGGCGGTGGTGCAGAAAAGGTGCTTATCTTGAGTCTTGACAACATCGAAGATATTGCATCCAATGAACGAAGTAAGAAACTTTATATCCTCGAAAAACTCATCGATACTATCCTTTTGATGCTCGGGTAGGTTTGGGGCTTTAGGAGTTTGTTTGTTACTATCTAACGAAAAGCGATTTGCCTTTTTAGCTTCAGACATTGCTAAGTGCTCCAAATACTGCACGTCAACTTTAGTCATCGCCCCGTTACTTGATACGAAGACAAGAGCCTTTTGCCAAAAGGTCTTTTTCAAGTCATGGTCACGTACTCGCTCTTTGAAATTCTCCGTTTCACCAATATATGCTTCTGGCTTCATTGCATCGTCTTCACCCAACAGAATGTAGAACGCAGGGGTTTGTAGCTCCTCACGTTGGTTTACTATCGAGAGGTTCGCACGAGGCACGATTACCATCTTACAAATCTTATTGCTAATGAGTACATATTGAGCCCCTTTCGGGTCTCCATCAATTAAATACGTTGTTATTGTCTTTCCCATAATGAGGAATACTAAATATTTAGTGTAGTGCCTAAGATTCTTTTTAGCGACAAAAATTTATTCAAGACCGCTATATATTTTATATTCAAATTCGAGTTTATGATTGATATCCACGGTATTACGAAAAACTGTTATTACTTTAATTGCCACAAACTTACAATAGTTATTTTCAAGTATTACGAATTGACCTTCCTCTATTATCTTGCATCGAGAACTAAAGTCAAACTCCTTAATTTTGTCTAAAGATGGGTAATTAGTAAAATTGGGGTTGTAGCCTAACCTTTTGACTTTATCTCTGTAACAATGAATTGCCCCCATACCTGCTGTACTCCAGTATGTGATAAACTTATATTCTCCAGCTCCAATTTCATAAAGACCATTGTTCCTTGTGTAATCGAATGAAGCATTACCTTCAAACAAAGGATTTATATATTGTATGCTTTTTGCATCTATATCATAACTAATAGTACGGGATATTGCATCCGACTTATATGGATTTTCACCCAATGCTGGTTTAATCTTAATGTCTTCATCATAGATTCGAGCTAATAATTTTTCGTAGTCATCATAGTATTTGCTATCATTCTCGAAATCAAGATATAATGTACCTGACAAAAACATAGGTAGCTCATTTTTGGTATTATTCCTCTTTATGGGGATTATGTAGTTCTGAGAACTATCTTTTATTAAGTCTGCTGAAAGAATTTTCTTTTCGTACCCTGAACCACCTTTATTAGCATTAGATTTTTCGACATATTTATCGCTACAAACACACAAAACCAAATTTGAAGATGATAGACCTTGTTCCATAAAAAAAGGCAGGTCGTCACCCAAGCGAGCATCCCATTGGTCGAGAATTACGTCAACACCATGTTTTCTTAGATGGGTTGATAATTTTAGCACCCACAATTTATGTTTCTCGCTATCATGTGAATATGATATAAAAACTTTGGGATTGATTATATTTTCCATATTGTATAATTTTATTCGTTACAGATTTGAACGATGCGGTTAGTTATTTCTTTTTTGTCACAACTTATTCCATTGGTTTAATCATTGATTCGATGAAGGCAGTTTCGTCTTCGGTTAAGCCGTATTTGGCGTATAGCTCGGCATCTGTCCACGGTTTTGAGAAGTCTTGCACGGGTAGAAATGCGAAATTAGCCTTTGATAAGTGCTGGGTTGATGTAAGTTGAGCTATTAAAAAACGAGTGAACTTTGTTTTAATGTAACCTAATAGATTTATAGCTTCATTCTCAGTTGCAAAAGTATCAACAACTATGTATGTTTCAGTACATATTTCTTTCGGTTGTAACACCTCCAGTGTTGAAATTATTCTCTTTTTTCCTTCTTTGTCTGCTCTTCCTGCGTGGTCATAGGTTAGATATGAGGTTATAACTTTCCATTTATCAATCCACTCAATACCTGCGGTCACATCAGCTCTATTATATGCACCTTTACCGCCACTATATCTAAGCGTTAAATCTCCTGTTTCAGACGGTTTCACATAGGTTCTTAATCCAAAAGGTTTTTGTGAACTCACTAAGGTATCGAAAAAAACAGCCTTCTCTGAATTAAGTATCTTTTCTAATATAGATATTGCCTCAGAACTTCTGACAAAGGTTTTATATTCTGATAGTTTGCGCTCTTTTTTTGTAGTCTTTCCATTATGGACATTAACAACTGAGCAAAGTCCCGAATGAATATCATCCCACAAGAAATAACAAACGCCTCCTGCTATATCTACACCATTGAAACAGTCGTTTGAGTCTGCAAAATCGACCAACTTCTTCATTTTCGTATCATTCAGCATCTTTGAACGGAAATCGTCAAGACCACGTCCTCCATTATACCACTTTGCAGGGATAATCATAGAGACATACTCTGTCTTAATTCTTTTTGCTATCTCCACGAACTTATCATAAACAGGTGTAGCACTCGCTTTGCTACCCCCGTCCATTACTTGATACGGTGGATTACCCACCACTGCGTTGAATTTCATATCTTTTTCTGTATTATTTCCTCTGAATGTACTTCCTTTCTTAATCTTTTCTATAAAGTTATCTGCCTTGCCATCCGATATTTGGTTGAGTAAATCATCAAAAGCGTGAGCATTGATAGGTGAGTCGGTATAGCCAACCAATGTACGTTTTGTTATACTACGTGCCATTTTTGTTTTACATATCACATAGATATTTTCGGCAACGGTCTTGTTCCAAATCTCTACTTCAAGCTCAGAAGTAAGTTCCTCAACACAATAAGCATCACACTTCTTGCGGAATATGCTATACGTTACATAGAGCGGATAGAGCCCCGTTTTAGAGTTTATCTCCAAAATGCGAGCTTCAGGATTTGCCACTGTCTTAGCTGTCACCTCTCCGTGGTCAATGAATCGTGGGTACTCAACAGTTTCAGTATGCTGTTCATCGAAGAAATCATAACCACCTAAACAATCCCCCAAGTGCTTATTTACTACTCGCCAAGGGGTCAAAACCGTCTCTTTATCGGGGTTCTTGAACGTAGCAAACAGGGCTGAAATCTTCTTTACTCGTTCCGTTGGCGATAGGTTGTCGGCACTCTTTGCTAAATTTCGTATCTGACGTGCTGCTGCCACAAAAACATCAGCATCGTAATATCGCGTAAACTTCTTGAACAAATCTTTGGTAATCCCTCGTGGCATAAACTCCTCCCAAGACAATGGGTCAATGAGTTTCGTGAAATTCTCAGTCGTAATCTCTTCTTTAAACGCTACATCAGCACCATAGACCAACAACGGAATACGGATAGAGATACCTCTGAGGATAGAAATTGCCGTATCTCTGTTTTTGCGTTTCTCCTTTACCTCTTCTTGAAATTTCTTATCAGCTTCGGTCAGCTCCTTTTTGGGTTTCTTGTTGATGCGCTCCAACTGATCATATTCTTCATTTGTTAGTCCTTGTTTATTAACATCAACATCTCCAGATTTCTTAGTCTGTTTACTTGCACCGACAATCTCTTTCAACGCCTTAAATTCGTCCAAAGCAAGTCCATCTAGCTTCAAAAGTTCATCGTTGTAAATATGTTTATCGTCAAAGCCATTCTTTACAACCCTGTCGGTATATGCTTTCTTTAGTTGTTCAAGCATTCCACCAACATCATACTGCTGCATCTTTGTACCATCAATGGCAATAACTGGGCAGAAATTCAAAAAATCTCCCACCGCCAAACGGTCGTCAGCAGAGGTATGACCCGCTTTAGATGATATTTTGCTCGCCTCAGCAACCATCTTCAATGTTCTATCTGGGGCAAAGTCGAAAACATAGCATTTTTCTTTTAGCTTACCGCCTATATTGGCAGGAGTCTGAACTCGGAATATGGTTTGCAGATAGTTGGCTGCCGATGTAGAGTAACTACCAGATAACATAAACACAGCTGTCCATTCAGGTACAGATACGCCAGTAGTCAAACGCCCACAAGAGAGAGTAATGGTGTAATTCTTATCAGGTTCTTTGCCAATAGCTTTCCTTACGGCATCAAGAGAATCTTTATTCTGTTGCTCTTCATCGCCATCACCTGCTACATTGACAATCTCGAATAGCCCCGACCCAAAAACAGGGTGCAGCTTCATCAGTGTACTCAATGCCTTAGCCTCCTTCACGCCCGGAACCATCCAAAGAGAGTGCCGAAAAAAATCTCGATACTCTTCTGTAGAAAATGGGTAGTTGCTATCTTTGTCGCTTTTTGTAATCAAATTCAAAAAGCTAAATATATCGTCCTTATGCACAAAATCCCCAACCTCTGCACCTTCAGTGAGGTGTTTGCGGTCGTTTCGCACATCACCCGTCCATGTTCTGAAAAACTCTTTGAAATTAAAAGCCTTATCCTCTAAGTCGATATAATCAGAATTAGCAAAGAGTTTTCCTAAAGAATAGGTGAAAATATTTAATTCGGGTAGTTCTTCGTATGGATTAGGGTCGCCAAGGTGGATTTCGTCCCACTCTCGTTTTGCCCTCTGCTCCATCACATAGTCCCATGTGTAAATCTCCTTCTCGTCATAATCCTCCATCAGATTGAACGGAGTGCCAGACAACTCAAGAACTTTGGGCTTATTTAGGGTTAGCCAATCTTTGATGCTATCGCCAAGCTCCGTCCTTGTACCCTCATGTGCCTCGTCAATAATCAAATAGTCCCAAGCGGTTTCAAAAACCTCTTCATTCTTATCAAATTTTCCACCAACCAAATCTGAACCTCTCAAATCTTGAATTGATGCGAAATAGACATAGTTTTTACCCGATTTCTCAAGATCTTCGAGTGACACACCTTTATCTTTACGCTTCGAACCAAATAGATAGTTGTCGGTATTGTAGAAAATCTTCAAAAAATCATCGAGCCAACCATCACTAACAACAGGGCGGTGGGTAAATATGAGAGTTCTTTTTGCCTCCATTCGCTTGGCAACCTCCAATGCAGATAGAGTTTTGCCGAAACGCATTTTTGCGTTCCATAATACACGATTGCTCTTTTTGAATTGAGCGACTGTCTTTTCAATTGCAGCCTTCTGTTCGGGACGGAAAATAATAGGGCTTTTATCCTGTGTTATCTCCGATTGTCCTAAATACGCACGCCCCTCTTTGACTGCTTTTATTGCATTCTTGGCACTGTCTAAATCGGTGCGAAACCACTCATTTTGTTTGCGGTCTGTGTCAAAACGCTCTTTTTTAATTCCTGAACGCAACAACACATCGTGTACTTTCTTGTCCAAAAATGCTTTGATACTACCCTCGTTGTTATATATCGCAAGTTCAGCATGAAGCAATTCATACACTACACCTGCTGTGCTTGTGTAGTCGTTTATCCTCTTTTTTGCTGCTTGGTTCAACTCTCGGCAATTAGGAGCGAGAGTATTAATAGGTAAATCAGTATGCACAGTAGCACTGCCAACCTTCAATACTCCATCGTGAGCTTTGTCATTGATTCTGAATATGTATATCAGTCGATATGCAAATGTTGATGTAAACTTATTGCTCATAATCTTATCGTTTCAGTAGTGATATAAATTTTAGTGTGCCTCCGGTTTGCCAATCTTTAATCTTGCAATATATGCCGTTGTGCTTATGGATATTACTTTTAGTGCAACCCTCACAAGGGGTAATAGATTCCTCTATCTCGTTGAATAGATTATACGTTGTAACTTTATGGCTATGACAGCTATTCGGAATAACTCCTTTGAGACCATCCATCTGCCAAATATTCCAAGAGATTATCTTTGCAATTTCTCGCAGGTGTACACCGTTAGGCGTATTGCCGAATTTTTCTTTATGGTAATCAATATACGAGAAAAGCATATTTTCACGAGCTAACAAAAGGCTGTCACCCTGCCATTCAAAACCATAAGTACTCTCACAAGCAACTTTTGCCCACTCATACCACTCTTTAGGTGTATTTATGTTCTCAGAAATAATCCTCATTTTACGGTCAAGTAATCCAATTCTATCCATTAGTTCAATCGGCTCTCCCGAAATAGTATCGTAGCGACTCACCAAATATGGAGCTTCTCCGCAAGATACTTCTAACCGCACATCTCGCACATAATCTTGCCAACTCTTTCCATCTGCAGTCGGGAACGAAATCGCTCGCTCTACCCTTTGCCAACCATTATGAGTTTCAGTATTAAAAATATCTTCTGCTCCGAACCAAGCATTATCCACAAGATTGTTTTGCTTATTGCAAATCCATGATGGGGTAAAAACCTCTGCCTTATCTCTTACACGGAATAATTGCTCCGTTTTATTCTTGTTTACTCTCGGCTTGATAATATTACCATTCTTACCTGTTATCAGAGATGTGGTTATCTCGTCATTCGTTTTATATCCATCTCCAAGAGAAACATAATTATCCGTAGCCCAAATTATATTTTGCTTTGAGCTATTGTCTTTAAGTAGAATGGGCAAAAGCTCCTTGTCATACTTAATTATATCATTCTCTTTTATATCAACGAGGTTCTTTGAAACCATAACTATTTTTTCTTTTTACTATCAATCAATTCTTTTGGATCTACTTGTAAGATTTCCGCTATCTCAAAAAGTAGTTCGAGGCTTGGTTGGCGACGATTGCAGGCGTAAGCATTTACAATACTGAAACTTTTCCCAAGTTTTTCAGCAAGCCATGTTTGCCTAATTCCTTTTTCATCGAGCACTTCTTTTATCCTGTTCATCGCATCATTATTTTCGCATAACACATATTTTCGCATAAAGATATGAAATATTATGATACATCTATATTAAATGTAAGCCCCCGATAAATTACATCTTTTTCCTCCCCTAAATCTTCCATAG
>JAVXCW010000003.1:0-100592 GCA_036659275.1 Bacteroidales bacterium
AATGATAAGAGATATAACCATTATTTTTTATGCAACAAGTGTCAAACTTGAGAAAGTAGTAAAAAAAACCATAAAACAAAATTCATTTTTAAATTTATTTTATTTTTTAGAAGTTGGATATTCTATTTTGTAAAGAAATAGTGCATTTCCTGGAACTGAGTGGCCGGCAGAACTGCGGTTTTTTTGTGCAAGCATTTGTGCAATCCATTCGGGAGAGTGTTTGCCTGTACCTACATCTAGTAGTGATCCAACCATTGCTCTTACCATGTTGCGCAAAAAACGATTGGCGGTAACTGTAAAAACAAAATGGGAAGACTTGGCAAAATTGTTAGCTGTGTAAACTGTGTCATTTGCAGAATTATATGTAGCAAAATTGGGGAATGCGTTAACGGGAGCCCAAAAGGCTTCTGTAACATTGCAGATTGATGTTTTGTTTCCGCCGTTAAGCTTTTCTAAACTGGTAAAATCTTGTTCGCCTAAAAAATATTTGGCAGCAGTGTTCATTTTTTCAAAATTAAGCCTATCGGGAGGTAAATAATATGAAAAATTTGAGTTAAAAGGGTCTTTTTTAGTGTGTATGAAATATTTATATGTTCTCTCAATTGCGTCAAAGCGGGCGTGGGCATTTGCATCAACAGAAAAAATATTATTTATACAAATTTCTTTGGGGAGAATGGCATTTAATTTGTAAAGCAAATGGTTTACGTCCTGCACAATTATCTGGCAATCAAAATGGGCAATGTAATTAAACGCATTTACTCCACTATCTGTTCTGCCTGCTCCAGTAACGGATACAGGCTCCTTAAGAAGTGTTGCGAGTGCTTTTTGGAGTTCTGCCTGAACGCTATTTGCATTTTCCTGTATTTGCCAGCCACAAAAAGCAGAGCCGTTATATGATAAACAAATGAAATATCTCATTAATAATTGTTAAATTTGTAGTTTGCTAAGGGCAAATATAGTTATTGAAAAAGTAATATTAAACATTAAATACAAAATAATTTAATATGGAAACCGTAAATATTAAAGAATTAAACGACAGAATTCAGAAAGAGAGCGCTTTTGTGGACATTATCACTATGGAGATGAACAAGGTTATTGTTGGACAAAAGCATTTAGTGGAGAATCTTTTGATTGGTTTACTTGCAGATGGACATATTTTGCTAGAAGGAATGCCGGGTTTAGCTAAAACTTTGGCAATTAATACTTTGGCAAATATAGTGGATGCTAAGTTCAGTCGAATTCAATTTACTCCAGATTTATTACCGGCCGATGTTGTTGGAACTATGATTTATAGTCAGAAAAATGAGCAGTTCCAAGTTAAACAAGGACCTATTTTTGCAAATTTTGTATTGGCGGATGAAATTAATCGTTCTCCGGCAAAAGTTCAATCGGCACTTTTAGAGGCTATGCAGGAGAGACAGGTAACAATTGGTGACCAAACATATAAATTACCAAAACCATTTTTGGTAATGGCAACACAGAATCCTGTTGAGCAAGAGGGAACATATCCGCTACCCGAGGCCCAAGTTGATAGGTTTATGCTTAAGGTTATTGTAACTTATCCCAAAAAGGAGGAGGAGAAACTTATTATAAAGATGCACAATGCAAGTTCTTTTCCTAAAGCAAGTACTGTTCTTAAGCCCGAGGATATTATAAGAGCCCGTGAGGTTGTAAGGGATGTTTATATGGATGAAAAGATTGAAAGATATATTGTAGATATTGTTTATGCAACTAGAACACCCGAAGATTATGGATTGGGGAAACTTAAAGATTTAATATCGTATGGTGCTTCTCCACGTGCAAGTATCTCTTTAGCAATGGCTTCAAAAGCTTATGCCTTTATAAAAAGAAGAGGATATGTTATTCCCGAGGATGTACGTGCAATATGTTATGAGGTTTTAAGACACAGAATTGGACTTACTTATGAGGCAGAAGCTGAAAATGTTACTACTGAGAGTATTATTACTGATATTATGAATACAGTAGAAGTTCCTTAAAAACACACTAATAAATTTTTGCTAACCAAACTAATAAAAATAGAAAAGAAAAGTGTAATATTTATTGTATGGATAATGATTTACTTAAAAAAGTAAGAAAAATTGAGATTAAGACAAAGTCTTTATCGCATCAAATATTTGCAGGTGAGTATCACTCTGCATTTAAAGGGCGTGGTATGGCTTTTAGCGAGGTGCGTGAATATCAGTTTGGCGACGATGTAAGGAGTATGGATTGGAATGTTACTGCTCGTTTGCGTTCTCCATATATAAAAGTATTTGAGGAGGAGCGTGAGATGACTGTTGTTTTGCTTATAGATGTTAGTTCTTCCAGCATTTTTGGTACTACAGCTAAAAGTAAAAGAGAGCTTATTGCAGAAATTGCTGCTGTCCTTTCTTTTTCCGCCTCAATAAATAATGATAAAGTTGGTGCATTGTTTTTTAGTTCAAAAGTTGAAAAATTTATTCCACCTAAAAAAGGGAGAAGTCATTTGCTTAGAATTATAAGAGAATTATTGGAGTTTAAGCCCCAGACAACCGGAACAAATATATCGGAGGCTCTTAGATTTCTTACAAATGCTATAAAACGCAAATGTACGGCATTCCTTCTTTCAGATTTACTAGATGTTAATGAGCAAAGTAAACCAAATTATGAAGAGGCTCTTAAAATAGCGGTTAATAGACACGATATTTCTGTTATAAATATCTATGATCCAAGGGAAAGAGAGATTCCAAATGTAGGTATGGTAAGGGTGCGTGATGCAGAAACAGGCCGTGAAAATTGGGTTGATACTTCTAGTAAGGCCGTGCGTGAGTATTATGATAAATGGAGTGTTGGCGCATTTGTACAAGCTAAACAGCTTTTTAACAAATTTAGGGTAGACAACGTTAGTATAAGTACCAATCAAGATTATGTAAAGGGATTATTATCTTTATTTAAATCGCATTAAATTATAAATTTTTGTTCATGAGATATTTTATAAATATAAAATCATATTTTACGGTATATGTACTACTTATGCTCTTTGCAGTAACAAGTAGTGTGTTTGCTCAGACTAACCCCAATTATTTTAAGATAACTAGTTCAAAACTAAATAAAGATTCAATTTTGGTTGGAGATCGCGTAGTTTGGAGCACAATTTTTACTATTCCAAGTGATAAGGAGATAGCAATTGCCGTATACGGAGATATTTTAAAACAGGATACATCAAAATTAGAAGTTTTAAATGAGTTTAAGCTCGATACTATTTCAATAAAAGGGGGCCTATCGCAATTAGAAGCAAAATTATTATTTACTTCTTTTGATAGCGGATATTTTAAACTTCCTCAGCCACTAATTATTACAGGAAATAGGGGGCTTACACAACATACTCCCGATGGTAAAATATCGGTTGGAATAGGGGGAGATACAATTCATTTTAATACTCCGTCACTTTATGTAAATACAGTGCAAATAGATACAGCTACATTTAAAATGTATGATATTAAGGGGCAAATAAAATATCCTATAACGTTTAAAGAGGTGGTGCCTTGGATATTATTGGCCTTACTTATTATGGCAATTATTTACTTAATTTACAGGTATATAAAGTATAGAAAGGAAAACAAAGATTTCTTTGGGAAACCTATCATAAAGGACCCTCCGCACATTATTGCCCTTAGGGAACTTGATAAACTAAGGATACAAAAATTATGGCAGGCCGGTAAAGAAAAACAATTTTATACAGGAATTACCGATACTCTTAGGTCTTATATAGAAGGAAGATATGGTGTTAGCGCAATGGAGAAAACTTCTAACGAAATTATGAATAGTCTCATAGATAAAAAAATTGAGGCAAAGTCATATAATGAGATAAATGAGTTATTTAAATTGGCCGATTTAGTAAAATTTGCAAAATATTCACCAATTGAGGCAGAAAACGAAGATGCAATTCCCATTGCAGTTAGATTTGTAAATTCAACATTTATGCAGGAGATGGAACAAGAAAAAAAGGAGGAGGGTAAATAATATGTTTTTTGAATATCCAAAATTATTATGGCTATTATTATTGCTTATTCCTGTTGTGATAATATATATCTATAGGGAAATAAAAGGATTGAGGCCATATTTACTTGTTTCCACAATTGCTCCTTGGCAGCAAAAGAGTGGCACAATTAAAAAAATTATCCGTCATATTCCGTTTGCTTTAAGAGTTATTGCACTTACTGCAATTATTGTAGCTATTGCAAGACCACGCTCGTCATCAAATTTTGAAAAAGTTGATACAGAAGGAATTGATATAGTATTAGCGCTAGATATTTCAACTAGTATGCTTGCGCGCGATTTTGTTCCCGATAGAATAGGAGCTGCAAAAGATATTGCAATTCAGTTTATTGCAGAACGTCCGTCTGATAGAATAGGAGTTGTGGTTTTTGCAGGAGAGAGTTATACTCAATCTCCTCTTACCACAGATAGAGCAACTCTTATAAATCTTATAAAAGAGATTGAATGTGGCGTTATTGAAGATGGAACAGCTATTGGTAATGGATTAGCTACAGCTATAGCAAGGCTTAAAGATTCAAAGGCAAAAAGCCGTGTTGTAATACTTCTTACCGATGGCGTAAATAATTCGGGCGAAATTTCTCCACAAATGGCGGCAGAAATTGCAAAGACTTACGGAGTAAGAGTATATACAGTAGGTGTTGGGGCGCAAGGAACTGCTCCATATCCTTTTATGACTCCTTACGGAATTGAAATACAACAAGTAGAGGTGCAGATAGATGAACCGCTACTTAAAAAAATAGCAGAAGGAACAGATGGAAAATACTTTAGAGCTACCGATAATTCAAAATTATTAGAGATTTATGGCGAGATAAATAAAATGGAGAAGAATAAAACTTTGGTTGATTCATTCCCCATTTATAAGGAATTATTTATGAATTTTGCCCTTATAGCCTTAGCTGCAATAGCTTTGGAATTATTATTAAGATTATTTGTAACTAAACAAATACCAGATTAAGGAGAAGAGAGATGATACAATTTGCTACACCACAATATTTATTACTAATTTTACTTATTCCTGTTTTCTTTGTATTATATGCTTTTTACAGAAGGGGAAGGAAGAAAAAAATAGCTCAACTTGGTAATATAGAGATTATAGAAAAACTTATGCCAACTCGTTCTCGTGCCAAAGGATGGGTAAGGCTTGCGTTTTTTTCATTAGCATGGCTTTTCTTTATGGTTGGATTAGCTCGTCCGCAAATTGGTGCGCGGATAAAGGAAACTCAGAAAAAAGGGGCAGAAATAATGATTGCCCTAGATGTTTCAAACTCTATGATGGCACAAGACTACTCTCCAAATAGGCTAGAGAGAGCTAAACTCGCAATTTCTAGGCTAGTTGATAAATTACAGGGCGATAGAATAGGTCTTATTGTATTTGCAGGACAATCTTTTGTGCAACTTCCTATTACAACAGATTATGTTTCAGCAAAAATATTTTTAAATTCCATATCTAATGAATCTGTACCCGTGCAGGGAACTGCCATGGGAGATGCTATAACAACGGCCGTAAGGAGTTTTAGTACAGATGCTCAAATGGGGCAAAATAATAAAGCTATAATTTTAATCACCGATGGCGAAAACCACGAAGACGATCCTGTTGAAGCCGCCAAAACTGCAGCCGGAGTTGGAATTAAAGTTTTTTGTATTGGAGTAGGTTCTGCAGATGGAAAGCCTATTCCTATTAATGCTACGGGAGAGTTGCTTAAGGATAAAGATGGAAATATTGTTGTAACTAAACTCAATGAAGTAACATTAGAGGAGGTTGCTGCGGCAGGTGGTGGAGCATATATAAGGGCTGGTAATGCTGAATTTGGCCTTAATCCTATTATAAATGATTTAAAAAACATGGATGAAGGTAATTATAAATCGGTTGTATTTGAAGATTTTGATGAACAGTATATGTATTTTTTTGGGATAGCTTTATTTTTCTTCCTATTAGAATTTTTAGTAGGAAACAGAAGGGTAGGCAAAAGGATGTTTGCAATATTAGCCCTTATATGTTTTACTTCTTTGCAAGGATTTGCCCAAACCGATAAAAAAGAGGTAAGAAAAGGAAACAGATTTTATGAGAAAAAAAATTATAAAGAGTCGGAGGTTGAGTATAGAAAGGCTCTCCTTAAAGATTCTACATCTGTAGGGGCAAATTACAATTTGGCTAATACTCTTTATAAAATGGAGGATGCTGCCAATGCAGAAAAAGCGTATGGAGCAATTGCAGATACTATAGGAAAGATGAAATATAATACTGATTGGGAAATTGATAAAACAAAAACATTCCCGTCTATTGCATCTGATTATTATCATAACTTAGGAAATTCGTATCTTGCACAAAAAAAATATTCCGAGGCCGTTGAAGCTTATAAAAATTCGTTAAGGCGTAATCCTAACGATATGGAAACTAAGGCTAATTATGCTTATGCAAAGAAAAAGCTGGACGAGCAACAGAAGAATCAACAACAGAATAAAGATAAAAATAAAGATCAAGACCAAAACAAGGACCAAAACAAAGACAAGAACAAGGATAAGAACAAGGATAAAAATAAAGATCAAAACAAAGATCAAAATAAGGATCAAAACAAAGATAAGAACCAAGACGATAAAAATAAAGATAACAAGGATAAAGAAAAAGAGCAGAATCAAAACGGCCAACAACCTAAAATAAGTCCTCAGGCTGCCGAGCAAATGCTTAATGCAATGCAGGAAAAAGAAAATCAAACTCAGGACAAGGTTAATAAGGAAAAAGCAAAGCTGCTTAAATCAAAACAGAAAGAGAAAAACTGGTAAAATATAAAGAGTATGTTTCAAATAAGAAAAATTATAATAGCACTTTTACTTTTATTTACCGTGCAATTTGCATGGGCACAACATTCTTTTATGGTTGATGCTCCGCGTGTTGTAGGACAGGACGAGGTTTTTAGAGTAGTATTTACTGCAGATGGAGAGATGTCAGATTTTATTAGCCCCACATTTGCAGGATTAGATATTCTTGCAGGCCCTTCGCCATCTAGAATGTCTAGCACTCAAATTATTAATGGGAAAAGAACCGATGCTGTTGAGATGAGCTATACTTTTATTGTAAGGCCTAGCAAGGTTGGATTAGCAAGAATTTCTCAAGCTTCGGCGTCTATTAATGGAAAAACTTATACAACAAAAGGGCTAGATGTTGAGGTTGTAGATAATGCAGGAGGTAGCCAAGGTAAGCAATCTTCTAAGGGGGTATCACAGGGGACATCTAATGCAAGAAATAATCAAAATTTGGATGTCTCTAATGATGATATTTTTCTAAGACTTTCCTTTAGTAAAAATAGAGTTGTTAAGGGAGAGCCTATTATTGCAACTCTAAAACTATATACACGTCTTCCAATAGCTGGTTTTGAGGATATTAAGTTTCCGGTATTTAATGGATTTTGGAGCCAAGAAATTGAGACACCTCAAAATATAAATTTTGTAAGAGAAAATGTAGGTAATCAAATATACAGTTCAGCTGTTTTAAGAAAATATATGTTGCTGCCTCAGCAATCGGGGGAAATTACTATAGATCCTGCCGAAATGATATGCCAAGTGCAAATACAAGCTGCAGGTGGTGGTGGGAGATCTATATTTGATGATTTTTTTGATTCCGGAACTCAAACTGTTAAGAAAAGAGTATCATCCAAAAAAGCTAAAATAAGTGTTGCTCAGCTACCCGGAAATGCTCCCTCTACTTTTGGCGGGGGAGTTGGTAAATTTAATATGAATGTTAAGTTAAGCAGAAACGATATTAAAACTCATGAGGCTGCATCTATTATGGTTGATATATCGGGTAGTGGAAACATAAATCTTATTGAGGCTCCAAAAATTGAATTTCCTGCAGATTTTGAAAAATACGACTTAAAAACAGATAATAATTTTACTAATGGGGCAGGAGGCACATCTGGAAAGAAAAATTTTGAATTTCCGTTTATCCCAAGGAGCGAAGGGAGATTTGTAATTCCACCTATAGAATATGCTTATTACGATATTGCAGCAGGAAAGTATATTACTTTAAGAAGCGATTCAATTGTTCTTAATGTTGGTAAAGGAGAAAACATTGCACAAGGACAAATATTACAAGGGGTAAATAAGCAGGCAGTTGCTAATTTGGGTGAAGATATAAGATATATTATAACAGGTGGTCCGCATCTTGCTAAAAAAGGGAGTTTTTTTGTAGGTGGAATTCTATTTTTTATAATAATTGCTGTAATAGTATTACTGTATAGCGTTGTGTATTATTATCTTAAATCAAGAGCAAAGTTAAGAGGAGATATAAAGCGAACAAGGAATAAAAAAGCAAACAAGGTTGCCAAAATACGATTAAAACAAGCTCAGAATTATCTCAAAGAAAATCTTTACTCACCGTTTTATGAGGAATTACATAAGGCTTTATTAGGTTATATAAGTGATAAACTCTCTATTCAGTTTGCAGATATGCAGCGAGATACTATAAAAGAGACTTTAGAGCAAAAAAACGTAAGTAGTGAGATTATTAACAATTTTATACAATTGCTTAACGATTGTGAAATGGCCCGTTATTCTCAAGCCGGAGGGGCAGGAGAGATGGATGTTCAATATAATAAAGCAATAGAGATAATTTCTGATTTTGAAAATACCCTTTAATAATATGTTACTAATTAATTAATAGATTGAAACGAGTTATGAAAGCTGTTCAAAAATATATATTATTTATTGTGTTGTGCTATTCCTCTTTTGTGGCTAATGGACACAATCTTAACCCATTGTGGTATAAAGCAAATGATTCTTATGCAATGGGGGAATATGATAATGCTATTAATTCTTATAAATTAATAGAAAAAGAAGGGTATGCATCATCGGAATTGTTTTACAATATGGGGAATGCTTATTATAAGCAAGGGCAAAATGGCAAAGCCATTCTTTATTATGAAAAAGCTTTTAAGTTGGATCCTTCAAATGGTGATATAGAGACTAATTTAGAAATTGCAAAACTTAATACTCTTGATAAAATTGATACTCTGCCAGAGTTTATATTATCAACATGGATTAAAGAGTTCCGCAATATGATGTCTAGTAATAAGTGGGGATATACATCTATTGTGTTTTTAGCTATTATGGCTTTATTGTTGATAGGTTACAATTTTGCTCCAACAACAAGGCAACGCAAGTTAGCATTTGTATTAGCTTGTGTTTCACTGCTATTTGCTATATTTTCTATTCTATTTGCTGCAAATTTGAGAAGTAATGCCAATAATAGCGATTTTGCTATTGTTATGGTCCCGGTAAGTAATGTAAAAAGTGCTCCTAATTCTACAGGTAATAATCTTTTTATTTTACATGTAGGGGCAAAAATAGAGATATTAGAGCAAGTTGAAGGATGGTGCAAAATAGAGTTGAGCGATGGAAGGCAGGGATGGATACATGCTACAGAAATGGAGGTAATATAATGAAAAATTTGTATGTAATAATTGGTGTAATATTTATTTTTTTGTCATGCGCCGGTAGAAGAGTTACTGCTGTTGGTGGAGATAAAGATGTTTATAGATGCATAAGTTCTGCAAGGAGATAAAACTATATGGGCAGAAGTACGTTAATTGTAATTTTTTGTGTTTTATTTGCGACAACAATTTGTGCACAACCTAAAGGAGAATCTATTTTCTCCTTTGCCTTTTTATCTGATATTCACATAGCAAAGGGTGCTAAGAGTGTGGATGATGCAATATTATGTGTAGAGGATATAAATAAAAATGAGGGTATTGAGTTTTCAATTATAGCCGGTGATATTACCGAATTTGGAAGTGATGAGGAGATAGTTTTAGCAAAATCTATATTTGACAAATTAAATAAGCCATATTATATTGTTGCCGGTAATCACGATGCAAAATGGTCGGAAAGTGGATGTAATACCTTTGTAAAGGTGTTTGGCTATGAGGGTTTTGAGTTTGAAAAGGGGCAAATTAAATTTATCGGGACAAATAGTGGCCCTAATATGAGGATGGCGCCTGCACTTGTCCCAAGAGAGACTATTGTGTGGCTAGATTCTTTGTCAAAAGAGATAGATCCACGGCAACCTGTTATTTTTATAAATCATTATCCTATGGATAGTTCGGTGCTTAATTATAGTAGGGTGCTTAGTGTATTAAAGAAGATGAATACACAACTTATTATGAATGGGCATTGGCACCAAAACCGCGCTATGATTTATGAAGGGATTCCAGGGGTAATTGGGCGTTCTTCTATGGCTACCGGCAAGGATGGCCCCGGTTATACAATTGTAAATGTTATAGGATCTGCTGTTACTTTTAGCGAGAGAGTTGTTGTTAAACAAAAGGATGGACAAACTATTGGTAATGGGTTTGTTTCTTCCCCTTGGCATACACTAAGAATGAGCTGTGGCGTCCCTTTGGATAGTAATATTAAATATTTAGGGCCAAATTTTTCTGTAAATAAAGAATATCCTTTTGTGCATGAGGTGTGGAAAGCAGAAGATAATACCGATATTGGATCGGGGGCGATAATGTATGGAAATTATGTAGTTTACGCAAATACGGCCGGAGTTATTTATGCGTTGGATGCTACTAATGGCAAGCAGTTATGGAGCTATAAAACTGCCGGGAAAATATTCTCAACACCCGCAATTGACGGTTCTTATGTTGTTATTGGTTCTACAGACGGAAATATTTATTCGTTAAATCTTAAAACGGGAGTGTTATTTTGGCGTGTTAAATGTGAAAAATCTGTGCTGGGTTCTCCTACAATATTTAATGGAACTGTTTATATTGGGGCTTCCGATGGAATTTTTAGAGCACTTAATCTTAAAACAGGTAAAAAAGAGTGGTCTTTTACACAAATAAAAGGTTTTATAGAGGCAAAACCGTTTGTTGATAGAGAACAGGTAGTTATAGGCGACTGGGCAAATACTCTTTATTCCCTTAATCCCAAGAGTGGTAAATTACAATGGCTATGGAGTAATAAGGGGAGCAGAATGTATTCACCCGCAGCAGTTTGGCCAATAAAAGCGAACGAGAAAATATTTTTTACTACTCCCGAGAGAGTTAGTTATGCCTTAGATGCAAAAACAGGAGAGCAGCTTTGGCGTATAAGAGGAGGCCGAGAATCTATTGGCTTGTCACCTAATGGCAAGCAATATTATATAAAAACAATGAAAGATAGTGTTTTTGCTTTTTCTACAGAACAACCTCAATTGCAATGGCAAACTAATTGCGGTTTTGGTTACGAAATTGCTCCAACTCCCATTACATCAATTGCAAAAGAAGGTAAAAATGGCAAAGGTCTTATCTTTATTCCAACCGATAAAGGTAATATAATAGCTCTTAATGTTGCTGACGGTTCTATTGCATGGAAACATAAATTATCATTAGCCCTTATAAACTATATTCAGCCACTTGGCAACAATAAAATATTAGTGAGCACCATGGACGGAGTAGTTGCGGTACTTGCGTACTAGATTGCACACAAAAACCCTATACAGATAATTGCTCCAACTACAAATAAATCTATAAGGCAGAAGCCCATTATATCTTTAGCATCTAGTTTAGCTATGGCAAGAGCGGGAATTGCCCAAAATGGCTGTATTAAGTTGGTCCATGCATCGCCCCAAGCTATGGCCATTCCTGTAATTGCAGGTTGCACACCTAATTCTATGCCTGCCGGAATCATTATTGGCCCTTGTACTGCCCATTGTCCGCCGCCACTTGGCACAAAAATATTCACCAACCCGGCGCTTAAAAAACTTAGTAACGGAAATGTATGTTCGTTGGCAACAGAAACGCACCACTTACTAACTTCTCCAGCCAATGAGGAACCATCACCGATAGATGCTGTCATTATTCCCATAATACCTGCGTAAAACGGGAATTGTAGCAAAATGCCCGCAGACGATTGCGTTGACGCCGTAATTGCATGCACATATTTTATTGGGGTACCATGCAGCACTAATCCAAGAAGAAGAAACAATAATATAACGCTATTTAAATCGAGCGATTGTCCCCCCAAAATAACTTTATAAAATAGATAACCAAATCCTAAAATTGCAACTAAAAATACAAGAATTCTGCTATTATTAATTTTATCGGCAGGAGTTAATTTACTTCCCGATAGACTTTCTTTCACATTCTTAATATTATCATTTTCATCACCCTCAAAAAGTAATGCGGAGTTAACACAATACACAGCATCACCCTTTGGATGCATAAGGGAATTAACAACTGTTAACGCTATAATAACAAAGAATACAATAATAATATTATATGTAGCAAAAACAGTTTCTGAAATTGGAATAGCCTGTGTAATGCACCCACGTGAAACCTCTGTTAAAGCACTTCCTGCAGTGGCCATAGCCAACGGAATTGAAGCAGATAACCCTGCATGCCATACAACAAATCCGCTATATGCACTTGCAATAAGTAATCTATAATCAACCCCCTTTACCTGCTTAGCTATCTCCTTTGCAAAAACAGCCCCAACAATAAGCCCAAACCCCCAATTTATCCAACAAGCAATAGAAGCAACAAGAGTAACAGTAGCTATTGCCTGCACTGGCGATTTTGGAAAAGAGGCCATTTTTCGCAATGCTTTTTTTACAATTACACTATCGGCAAGAGCCGAACCGCAAACCAGTACCAATGACATTTGCATTGCAAACCCTAACAAACTCCACACTCCATTGCCCCAGTTTTCCATAACTTCTAATGGAGTTTGGTGTGCAATAGGAATAGCGCATATAAATGCAATAAATGTTAATAATATAGCAAATACAAACGGATCGGGCAAATAACGTTGCACCACTTTTACCGATAAATTAATAAGTTTTTTAAACATAATAAATAAAATTTACCATTTATTTCTCTCAGATAACTGTACTATTTCTGCTATGTCCATTACTCGTTCTACAAAAGAATCTACTAAAGAATTTAGAGTATTAGGTTTATTATAAAACGATGGAGATGCTGGAAATATAGTTGCCCCTGCCATTGTAAGGGCTGTCATGTTGTGTAAATGAATAAGATTGTAAGGGGCCTCGCGCGGAACAACTATAATAGGCCTTTTCTCTTTTAATTGAACATCGGCAATTCTTCCAATAAGATCTATAGAAAGACCTTGTGAAATGCGAGCCAGCGACCCCATAGTGCAAGGGAGAATAACCATACAATCTAGCTTATTTGAGCCGGAAGCATATTTAAAGGTGTAATTTGAATTTTCTACAAACAAAATTTGTGATTTAGTTGTAGCATTTTTGCAATTCTGCTCAATATTTGCCACATAGTTATCATACTTGTAACCTGTTTCCTCTTCAAAAACCGCTTTGGCTGTTTGTGTAAATATCACCCATAAATTTAGGTAACTATCTATCTCTTTACTATGTATTGCAACCTTTTCAATAAATGTTTTAGCATAAATTGCTCCACTTGCACCCGTAACGGCTAATAAAATATTTTTATGTGATATTAACATGTAGTTGAAGACATAATTAATTTAGTAAACTCCCTCATTCCATCGGTAGCTTTTGCTTGAATTTGGGTAAAATTAGGAACATTTACATTTATAAGTTTTGGATCTATAAGGAAAATGCGACACCCGGGTTTAGTATAGTTTATAAGGCCTGCTGCCGGATAAACATTAAGAGAAGTTCCTATAACAAGTAAAATATCTGCCTGTTGTACTTCTTTTGCCGCTTTTGATAGTTCAGGTACGCTTTCTCCAAACCATACAATATGAGGCCTAAGCTGCCCACCATCGGGAGCCAAATCTCCTATGTGAATATCTTTATATCCAATGTCAAATATGGCAGATGGATTTGAATATAAATAATCCAATTCGCTTGCCTTAACACTTCTAACTTTTGTGAGCTCTCCGTGCAGGTGAATTATTTTACTACTTCCGCCTCTTTCGTGTAAATTATCAATATTTTGTGTTACAACTGTAACATCAAAATATTTTTCTAGGGCTGCAATTAGCTTATGGGCTTCATTGGGTTGGGCACTCTGTAACTGACGCCTTCTGGCATTATAAAACTCAATAACAAGTTGGCTATTTCTATGCCATCCGTCAATTGAGGCAACATCTTCAACATTGTATTCTTCCCATAATCCATTGCTATCGCGGAAAGTTTTTATGCCGCTTTCTGCACTCACTCCCGCTCCGCTTAATACAACTAATTTCTGCATAATCATTTATTTTATAAAAAATTACTTTACAAAAAAGTATTTTTGAAACCAAAGTTTTAAGAGAGGATCCATAAAAACAGCCTCTTTTTTATCATCAAATGTAATAATTTCTTTTTTTGTGAGAGCATCTTTTAGCCTATTTACATTTGCCGATGAATTAAGTTTGTATTTATCAAGAATATCGGCAGAGCTAAACTTTGTTACTCCCTCTAAAATAGCTTTAATAAATCTTAATTGATGTTTACTTAGCCCATACACAATTGAGTGGAATTGATAATCGTGTAAATTTATAAGACACCACACTGCTTGTTCAACTATTGTATCGTTAAGATATCCTCTTGTCATATCAAAACATATAGATGCAAGATGTTGTACATACCAAGGATCTCCGCCTACGGTTCCATATATTGAGAGAGCAAGATCGGGTTGCACAACTTTTCCGGCTTTAAGAAACCCTTTTACAATATAATCTGTAAATATTTTTTCATCTATAGGGACAATTTTTATCTGTTCTGCAAAGTGATAGAAATATTTTTTTTCTTCAAATATTTCACACATAGCGTTATATCTTTCACCGGTTATAATATAATTTACCTTAAGATGCTGTTTCCACCCTTTTTCTAAAAGGTTAAATACTCTATGCGGATCGTCAAAAAGAAGAATATCTTGAAATTGCTCTACATACATTATAATATGGGTATTATTCTCATTGGCAAGATATTCGGGAAGTTTAATAATTTCTTCTATTTGGCTATCGGAGAGTAATTCTTTTTCGGAATATGTGAATTTTGGCTTTGAATGGGACATTTCGTCTATTACGTATGGAGCAGAAGGGGCATATTTTTTTAGTAGCATATTCCATTCTGTTGCAGAAGACGAAAAACACGTAAAAATTTCATTTGTGTATTTTAGCATCATGGCCTCAATGCATCTTATGTTAAAGAGGTTTATGTTGCACATTGTAAAATGATATGATTCTTGCTTTAACTTATCTAAGGAATTGCATACTAGAGATTTCTTGCCTGTTCTAGCTTGGCTGTATATTAATATATTACTTCTTTCTTTAAGAAGATTGCATAATATTCCAACCTCTTTTGTCCTTCCAATAAAGTTAGATCCGGTTACAAATTTGTTGTATTCAAATGGTGATTCCATATCCCCCGAAAATTTTATATTTTTACAAATATATTAAAATATATTATGAAAATAGCAATAAGTAACAATAAAGTTAAATAAAAAAACTCATTTTTTTTTGTGATAACCATAAAAAACACTACTTTTGTAGTCCAAAATAAATTAAAAGGTAGATAAGCTATTGGATAAGAGTTAATTAATTTAACCGCTTACTATCATAAACTCATAAAAATAAATTTTATGTACGCAATTGTAGATATTGCAGGACAACAATTTAAAGTAGAGGCTGGCAAAAAGATTTTTGTTAACCGTTTACACGAGGAGGTGGGTGCTTCCATTTCTTTTGATAAAGTATTATTAACCGACAACGAGGGCGCGGTTAAAGTTGGAGTTCCTTATATAGACGGTGCAGCGGTTAAGGCTACTGTATTAGATCATGTAAAAGGTAACAAAGTGATTGTTTTTAAGAAGAAACGCCGTAAAGGTTATTCTAAGAAAAATGGTCATCGCCAATGTTTAACACAAATCCAAATTGAATCAATTGCTTAATTAGAAAATTTTTAGATTATGGCTCATAAAAAAGGTGTCGGTAGTTCTAAGAACGGCCGTGAATCACACAGTAAACGATTAGGCGTTAAATTGTTCGGTGGACAAAACGCCAAAGCAGGTAATATACTTGTTCGTCAAAGAGGTACAGTTCATTATCCAGGCCAAAATGTTGGAATGGGTAAAGATCACACTCTATTTGCTTTAATAGATGGTGTTGTTACATTTACTAAAAAAGCTGAGAGTAAATCGTATGTTTCGGTAATGCCTTTCCAAAACTAAGAAGGGATTGCTGATTATTTGCAATAGAAGAGCATCCCGTGTGGATGCTCTTTTATTTTTTAGCTAATAGAAAATTATTTTTTAGAAAATAGAAAAATATATGTTAACTCTAAAATTGTTAAGAGAGCAGCCCAATTTTGTAATTGAGAGGTTGGCTGTAAAAAATTTTGATGCAAAGAAAATTATAAATGATATTCTTGCTGCAGATGAACTTAGACGTTCTAGTCAAACTCAAATGGATGCAATTCTTGCTACTCAAAATGCAAAGGCTAAAGAGATAGGGCTCCTTATGAAAGGAGGGAAAAAAGCAGAAGCTGAGGAAATTAAACAAGAAGTTGCAAATCTTAAGGAAAAATCTAAATTGCTAGAGACGCAAATGGAAGAGGAGAATAAGAAAATGCTTAATTCTTTAGTATTACTTCCAAATCTTCCTTGTGCAGATGTTCCTAACGGTAAAGGGGCAGAAGATAATATTATAGTAAGGGAAGGGGGAGTTAAACCAACTCTATGTAATAATGCTTTACCTCATTGGGAATTGGCAAAAAAATTAGATATTATAGATTTTGATCTTGGGGTAAAACTTACAGGCGCAGGTTTTCCGGTATATAAAGGAAAAGGAGCAAGAATACAGAGAGCACTTATAGCCTTTTTTCTTGATAAAAATACTAAGGCAGGGTATTTGGAGATTCAGCCACCTTTAATGGTAAATGAGGCTTCTGCGTATGGTACAGGCCAACTTCCCGATAAAGAAGGACAAATGTATCATATAGATATAGATAATTTTTATATGATTCCAACAGCTGAGGTTCCGGTAACAAATATTTATAGAGATACCATTGTAAATAAAGCAGATTTCCCTATTAAAATGACCGCATATACCCAGTGTTTCAGAAGAGAAGCAGGTTCCTATGGCAAAGATGTACGTGGGCTAAATCGTTTGCATCAATTTGATAAAGTAGAAATAGTTCAACTATCTCTACCAGAGAATTCGTATAATGCTTTAGAGGGAATGGTAAAACATGTAGAGGGAATAGTACAATCTTTAGAGCTCCCTTACAGAATACTAAGATTATGCGGTGGTGATATTAGTTTTACATCTGCTATTACATACGATTTTGAGGTTTATTCGGCAGCACAAGATCGTTGGTTAGAAGTAAGTTCTGTTTCAAATTTTGAGTCGTTTCAGGCAAATAGATTAAAATTACGGTATAAAGATGAGGATGGCAAAATACAATTGGCACATACACTTAATGGTAGTTCATTAGCATTACCCCGTATATTAGCAGCAATTATGGAGAATAACCAAGATGAGAAAGGGCGTATAAGAATACCTAAAGCTCTACAAGAATATACAGGATTTGCTGTAATAGATTAATATGGATAGTAATACAGATAAAATAATATTGGGAATTGACCCCGGAACCCGTATCTTGGGTTTTGGGGTTATCCATATTGTTGGAAAGTGTATTAAATATAAAGAAATGGGAGTTGTAAATCTTAAAAATGAAACTAATCATTTTGTGATTTTACAGAGAATTATGGCTGAAGTTACGGCTCTTATAGAAAAATATTCTCCAGATGAATTAGCTATCGAGGCCCCTTTTTATGGTAAAAATCCTCAGGTAATGCTAAAGTTAGGGAGAGCTCAAGGGGCGGCTATTGCTGCCGCATTAAGAAAAGATATTCCAATTTTTGAATATGCTCCAAGGAGCATAAAACTTGCTATTACAGGTAAGGGTGCTGCATCAAAAGAACAGGTAGCACTTATGGCACAAAGATTACTTAATATAGATTTTCCTCAAAAATACTTAGATGCTACAGATGCCTTGGCTATAGCGTTATGTCACTATTATCATGGAACTAATCCTATTCCAGTATCAAATAAAAAAGGAAGTTGGGCACAGTTTGTGAAAAATAATCCCAACAAAATATCAAAATAATTTTACTGTACATGTAACTTATGTTAGTGCGTATAGTCAAAGTAGCAAATTAAATTTTTAATACTTTACATTATGGTAAGAAAATACTTATGGTCTGTAGGATTTATATTTTTGATACTTCTGGCGTTTAAGACTAGTTTATTGGCTCAACCTTCTCCTAATGAAAATCCGCAAGTTGGTACACAAGCTAAAGGTAATTATTTTAAAGTGGTTGTATTAGATAGTTTAACTAAAGAGCCTATTGAATTTGCAACAATATCTGCAAAGTATATAGGTGAAACACAGGCGAAAAAATATGCTCTTACCGATATTAAAGGAGTAGCTATTCTTCAAGGGGTACGTCCGGGCAGAGCAACAATTTCATTTGAATATATGGGGTATAAAGTAAAGTCATTTACTTATGATATTGTAAGAGGGGCAAATGAGTTTGGTCAATTACTTGTTCAAGAGAGTGCAAATTTGCTTAATGCAGTTGTTGTTACCGATATTGCAAATCCTATGACTGTAAAAAAGGATACTATAGAGTATAATGCTTCTTCTTATAAAATTAATGATACAGATATGTTGGAGGAGTTGCTTAAAAAACTTCCCGGTGTAGAGATTGATTCAGATGGCAAAATTACAGCCAACGGAAAGCAAATTAATAAGATTATGATTGATGGAAAAACTTTCTTTTTGGATGATCCGCAATTGGCTACAAAAAATCTGCCTGCAAAAATAATAAATAAAGTGCGGGTGGTTGAACGCAAATCGGATCAGTCACAATTTACCGGTATTGATGATGGGCAAGAGGAGACTGTTATAGATCTTAATATAAGACCGGGTATGATGAATGGATGGTTTGGTAATGTTATGGCAGGGTACGGTACAGAGGATAGATTCCAAGCTGCAGCTATGATTGGGCGTTTTACAGATAAATCATCGGTGAGTATAATTGGAAATGGAAATAATACAAATAATAGAGGGTTTAGTGATATGGCAGGATCAATGAGGAGTGGAATGGGCGGTGGCCGGGGTATGTTTGGTTTTTCCGGTAACGGTATTACAACTTCGTGGATGGGAGGAGTTAATGCTAATACAGAGGTGCTCGGCGGAAAAATGAAACTATCGGGACACTATATGTACACCGGTAGCGAAAAGGATGTGGAAGAGAAAAAGACTAAACAAACTATGCTCACAGAGGTTGATAATATGTTTAATAGCGAGGAAGGAAACGATAATACCAAAACTAATGGACATAGAATAGGAGGTGAAATAGATTATAAAATATCTGATAATACCTCTATATTGTTTAGGCCTAGGGTAAATATAGGAAGTGGCAGTTTTGATTCTTACAATAAGTTTTCTACATTGCGTAATGCAGATTCAACAAATCGTGGTTATAATAATTCTTGGGGAGATAATGATTCACAGAGTATTAATGGAGAATTATTATTAAGACAGAGGCTTGGTAAGCCAGGTAGAACAATGTCTGTAAGGTTTGAGTATGGCTATTCAAATAACGAGATAGTTGGTTTTAATGATAGTGAAACGTATTATTTTGATAATGATTCTCTTTCTGTTATAAATCAAAAATACAATCAAAGAGAGAAGAGTAATAGTATAGGCGGACGGTTTTCATACACGGAGCCTTTGGGAAAGAATTTTTTTATTGAGGCGGCCTATAGGTTTAATTATAAACAGACTAACTCAGATAAGGAGACATGGGATGCAGATGTGCAAGGTGATTATAATAAGTTAGATTCGGCTTATACAAGCCATTATGAAAATACTTTTATAACACAACAGGCCGAACTTAATTTTATGAAACAAGAGGAGAAGTATAATCTTACAATTGGTGTTGGATTGCAGCCATCTACTACAAAAAGTTTAGGACGAATTAAAGATACTACTTACAGCGTTTTAAATTTTGCTCCTAGTGCAAGATTTGATTATAGATTTACCGATAGTAAGTTTTTAAGAATTCATTATAGAGGAAGAACATCTCAACCATCTATAAGCCAATTGCTTCCAGTGCCAGATAATTCAAATCCATTACAAATAACTATTGGTAACGATAAACTAAACCCAGAATTTTCTCATAATTTTTCGGCTGAATATAGGGCAAATAATAAAGGAACATTTAGTTGGTTTAGTGCAAGTATAAACGCATCATATACATCAGATAAAATTGTAGGTAAAAAATACTATACTCCCGATGGTGTGCAAGTGAGTACTTACGAAAATACAGATAAGCCAATATATTCAACAAGTGGAATGGTAATGTATAATTCTAAAATTGCAAAATCTAATTTCTCAATAACTTCGTTTACCTCTATAAGATATGGTAATGGAGTAAGTTATGTTAGGGATGGGAAAGATTTTGCAGAGAATATTACAAAGAACTTTTCGGCAACAGAAAATTTGCGATTTACATACCGTAATAATTTTATAGAGGTAATTGCAGGAGGTAAAGCAGGTTATCAAAATGCTTGGTATACTGTAAGTTCAATGGATAAAGTTTCTACATGGACAAATGCTGTAACCGGCTCAGTTAATGCCACAATTCCAGGCGGATTTAATGTAACATCAGATATTGAACATACATTCTATTTTGGGTTTGATGCAGGATATGGTAGCCCTACAACAGTATGGAATGCAGAGCTTTCCAAAACATTATTTAAGAGTGCAGCCACAATTAAGGTTAAAATTTACGATATCTTAAAACAAGCTAGGAACACGTATAGAACAACATCAGAAAACTACATACAAGATGTTCAAAACAATACACTAGGTCAATATGTAATGTTCTCTCTTGTTTACCGCTTTGGTAAATTTAGTGGCAATATGGGTAAAATGGGACCAAGAGGTGGCATGCGCGGTGGCTTCCGTCATTAATAATACTTACTTGGCTTTTATAAAAAAAATTGTAAATTTGCGTATCTAAATAAAAACTATATGAAACGCTTATTTATCTCTATAATTTTACTTTTTAATATTTTTGTTGCAGCTAATGCGCAAGATTTTTATGAACAGTATAAGGCAATGGATTCATTGTCGCAAATCTCTAAACTAGTCTTAAATAGTGTTAATAAGGCAAAATGGTGTGATAGTACTTTATATTACCAAATAAATGGTGAAACCGGTATAAAGTATTACAGTTTAAATGCTTGTACAAAAGAATGCAAAGAGCAAAAAGAGCCATATGCGCCACAGAGTAAAAAAGAGCAAAAGGAGAAACAAGAAAATTTGCTGTCTCCTAATGGTAAATATGAGGCATATATAGAAGACTCAAATGTTTGGATAAAAGAAATTACTACCAATATAAAAACCAAATTAAGTTGCGATGGAACTAACAATAGTTTTTATGAGGAAATACATTGGTCGCCCGATTCAAAAAAAATTGCAGCAATAAAAAAGCAAGATTCTCCAATGAGGCGTATCCCACTTATTGAATCTTCTCCCAAAAATCAAAAGCAACCTATTTTGCAATGGAGAGATTATTATAAGCCGGGGGATCTTATTCCAATTTACAGGCCTGCTTTATTTAATATAGAGACTAAAAAACAGGTAGAAATAGATTCAAAACCATTTGAAAATCAATTTTATTTATCATTTGAGCGATGGAAAAACAACTCAGAGGCTTTTACTTTTGTGTTTAACCAAAGAGGACACCAAGTATATCAGATAGTAGATGTTTGTGCAGCAAGCGGAAAAACAAATATTGTGGTTGACGAAAGAGCTAAAACTTTTATTCACTATTACAGAACGTATCTTAAATACATAGACAATGATAGTTCGCTTATTTGGGCATCGGAAAGGAGTGGTTGGAATCACCTTTATTTGATTGATGCTAAAACAGGAGATGTTAAAAAACAAATTACAGCAGGAGAATGGGTTGTAAGAGATGTAATTGATGTAAATGAAAAAGAGGGGTATATATTACTATCGGGGAGCGGAAAAAATAAGGGAGAGGATCCATATAATTTGCATTATTATAAGGTATATTATAAAGCAAATTCTAGTGTGATAGAAGAATTAACGCCCGAAAAAGAAAATCATATTGTGTTGTTTAACAATAATAATACATATTTTTTAGATACATATTCTGCTCCCGATAAAGCTCCTATAAGCGTAATAAAGAAAACTTCTGATGGAAGCCAGGTTCATAATTTTGGACAGGCAGATATCTCAAAACTTGTTGCTACCGGGTGGAAAGAGCCCATAGTATTTAGTGCAAAAGGGCGTGATGGAAAAACCGATATTTGGGGAAATATATATCTTCCTGCAAACTATAATCCGCAGATGAAGTATCCTGTTGTAGAGTATATTTATGCAGGACCTCACGATTCTTTTGTGGAGAAAAACTTTAGAGCTTATGATAGATTTTCAAAGCTTGCAAACCTAGGATTTATAATAGTTTCAATAGATGGTATGGGTACAGCAAATCGCTCAAAAGCTTTTCATGATGTTTGTTGGCGGAATTTAAAAGATGCCGGTTATCCCGATAGAATATTATGGATAAAGGCAGCTGCTAAAAAATATAAATTTATGGATATTACCAACGGAGTAGGGGTATATGGGTACTCTGCCGGCGGACAAAATACAATGAGTGCGTTATTGTTTTTTGGAGATTTCTATAAAGTTGGTGTTGCACTCTGTGGTTGCCATGATAATAGAATGGACAAAATTTGGTGGAATGAGCAATGGATGGGCTATCCGCTAGGGGAGTGGTATTCAGAATCTTCAAATGTAGATAACGCCTACCGCCTTAACGGAAAGTTATTACTTATTAACGGAGAATTAGACGATAATGTAGACCCAACCTCTACTCTACAAGTAGTTGGAGCCTTAGTAAAAGCAAACAAACACTTTGAGCAATTATATCTTCCGGGATATACTCACAATCTTGGTGATAACTATGTAACAGGACGTATTTTTGAATTCTTTTGGAGGAATATGAAGTAATAGATTTTTGAAAAGATTTATTACTCTTCTTCTAATACTTGGCTCATCCCATATTTTCTCCATTTTTCTATGAGAGAGGTCATATCGGGAGGAAGTGTGTTTTCTATAAAAATGTGTTTGCCTGTACGGGGGTGTTCAAAGCCCAATGTTTTGGCATGAAGTGCATGGCGTGGAAGAATTTCAAAGCAGTTGTCTATAAACTGCTTGTATTTGCTGTATATTGTCCCTTTTAAAATTCTGTCTCCGCCGTAGCGTTCATCGTTAAATAGTGGATGACCTATGTAGTTCATGTGTACCCTTATTTGGTGTGTACGCCCTGTTTCTAGTTTACACTCAACCATTGTTACATAGCCAAATCTTTCTAGTACTTTATAATGTGTAACGGCATATTTCCCTGTTTCTCCATTTGGAAACACTTTAAAACGCATTCTATCACCCGGATCTCTGCCTATGTTTCCTATAATTGTTCCAGAGTCATCTTTTACGTTACCCCATACAATCGCAATATATTTGCGTTCTATTGTGTGGAGGAAAAATTGCTTTGCTAAGTTTAGTTGTGCTTCGTCGTTTTTGGCAATTACTAATAGGCCCGATGTGTTCTTGTCTATTCTATGTACAAGTATTCCCATCCGCTCGTCTTTGCCATCGGCTCCTTGTCTCATCCCAAGATAAAACGCTAGAGCATTTATAAGTGTGCCATGGAAATGGCCGTGTCCCGGATGTACCACAAGCCCCGCAGGCTTATTTATTATAAGAACATCTTCATCTTCGTATGCAATGTCTAGTGGAATATTCTCGGGCAGTATCTCCATACCACGCCGTTCGTATGGCATTACTATGGTAATTAAATCTCCCGGTTTTACCTTGTAGTTAGCTTTGGCTACCTTGTTGTTAACCATTACATAACCGGCATCAATTGCAAGCTGAACTCTGTGCCTAGAGGTCTTTTCCATGTGGTTGGTAATATACTTATCAACTCTCAACATGCTTTGCCCTTTATCAACAGGAAATCTAAAATGTTCAAACATTTCGCTTTCTGTTAATATGTCGTCATTTTCTAGGAGTTCTTCCTCTTCATCTATTGGTTCGTTCTTGTAAAAATCCTCGCTATCTGCCATTTATGTTTTATGGTGTTTATATATAATATATATTATTCTTCTTCTACTTGTGTGTTTTCTTCACTCTCTTTTTTTAAAAGATTTTTGTCTTTTGAAAGGTAAATTGTTACCGTTGTTCCCATTGGAACAGTAACATTGTTTGAAGCGGCCGGAGCTTGTTTGTATACAAATGCTTCGAGCGAATCGCTGTAATTTTTTACTGTGTTGTCAAATATTGCTCGTCCAATATTAAGAGAATTATCGGTGAGATATTCTTTTACAAGTTGGTAAGAAATAGATTTAAGATTGGGCACATGTGTTCCTCCTTCTCCTGCATTCACCCCTAATTTTAGGTCTATTTGACTACCGCTTGGAACAAGTTTGCCAGACGATATTTGTGCTCCGTTATATAGTTGAGAAATTACATTATTTGTTGCAATATCTTCTACATAAATTAGTTTTCCAACTTTAAGTTGGCTTGCAGTAAGTTCAGATTGTGCTTGTCTAAGTGAATATCCTACCAACGATGGCATTTTTACTTTTTTAGGAGTTTTTGCATTTATAGTAAGGAGTATACGTCTGTTTTTCTTAACTTTTCCATCTGCTTCTGGGTTCTGTCTAAAAACAGCCCCAAGTGCCATTCCCGGTATATATACAGAGTCGGTAACTTCTAATCTTAAATTTACTTTCTCTGCAACACTGGCAGCTTCTTCTAATGTCATGCTTGCAAATGAAGGAACAGATAATTCTTCATTATGCCTGGTAATTAATTTTAAAAGCGAAAAAAGAATAAATAGTGTTACAATAACCGCTCCAACAACTATGTATATTTGTTTTGCCAACCAACTGCGGTACCATTTATCATTATTGCTTTTCTTTTTTGTAGAACCGTTATTTTTTGTAGAATTATTAGTGGTCATATTATTAAAATTTTACTGTGCGAATATAATACATATTATAGGATATTATAATAACTATCTCTTTCAACAGCTATAAATCCTGCATGTTCTGCTAATGAGGCCAATTCCGAGGCTAAAAGTATGGGGCTTTTTTCTTCGGCTCCTGCCATTGAATATATTTTTGTTGAATCATTTATTGTACCGTCAATATCGTCGGCTCCAAAAAGTAGTGAGAGTTGGCATAACTCTTTTCCAAGCATAGGCCAGTACGATTTTATATGAGGAATGTTATTTAGTGCCAATCGGCTTATTGCAAACGTTTTTAATACTTCTATTATATCTACCTCTTTTTTTCCTTTGCCAAGTTCATTATTGCTAACGCGGTATTTAAGTGGAATAAACGCATCAAAGCCGCCTGTTATATCTTGTAAATCTCTAATCATTAACATGTGCTCAACTCTATGCCAACGCTCTTCTATATGCCCAAAAAGCATTGTAGCATTGGTGTGTATTCCAAGTTGATGTGCTGTTTTATGGAGTTGTAGATAAACATCGGCATTTGGTTTATCGGGACATATAATTTCCCTTATTTCCTTATTAAAAATTTCTGCTCCACCGCCCGGTATTGCATCTAGTCCGGCTTCTTTAAGTTTTATTAACCCATCGTTAAAAGAGAGCCCGGCCTTTGTACACATATCTGCTATTTCAATAGCCGAATATCCTTTAATTTTTACAATAGGAGGGAGGAGTGACCGTACTAATTTTATTACATCTAAATAGTATGTAAAATCTTTATTTGGGTTTACGCTCCCTACAATATGAACTTCGGTCATTCCCGGCTTGTACTTTTCTCGGCAATATTCTTTTATTTGATTAAGGCTCATTGTCCAAGCTCCTGCTTCATCCTCGGAATTTCGCCTATATGAACAAAATTTGCACCTATGCACACAAACATTGCTTGGCTCTAAATGAAAATTGCGATTATAATATACATTTTTGCCGTTTATTTGTTCTCTTATATTCCCCGATAGTGCAGCTAATACACTCATATCATCCATATTATAGAGAAACATAAGTTCATCAGCATTAAGCGGAATACCGGCATCTATATTATTTTTTATTTTATTAAGCATGTATTTTACTTTTGTTTTTTTAAGCATAAAAAAATAGGCCGTCTATAAAATAGACAGCCTACGGTATCTGTATTTTCAGCAGATTATTAGAACCTGTCCTCTGAAGATACTGTTAATTTTTTTCTTCCTCTGCGGCGTCTTGCAGCAAGTACTCTGCGGCCGTTAGGTGTTGACATGCGCTCACGGAACCCGTGTTTATTACGGCGTTTGCGTTGTGAAGGTTGGAATGTGCGTTTCATATTATGACAATTTTATAATTTTCAATTGGGAGTGCAAAAATAAGGTTTTTAATTTAAAGTACCAAATATTTTTAACGTGGAATAAAAATCACCTTCTTTTCTTTAAAAAACTCATCTTTAAACCATGTGTCTATTTCACATATTGTAATAGATTTTCTTTTTATCCCTGTTATACCAAGAGCGTTATCAATTTCGGTAGCAAGTGTGCCTCCATGTGTAATATCGCCTCCTTTAAGGTAGATAATTCCCTTGCTATATTTACCTCTAACCCAAGGGAAAAATGTGCTTAAATCAGTTACAGCTCGCGAAACGATATAATCGAAATTATCTGTAATTTCTTCTGCTCTTGCCTTTACGGCTCTAACGTTTTTAAGGCCAATTGCACCGGCTATTTCTTCTACAACTTTTATTTTTTTTCCTATAGAATCAATTAATAAAAAATCTGCTTGTGGAAACATTATTGCAAGGGGAATGCCGGGAAATCCTCCACCGGTTCCAACATCTAGTATTTTTGTACCGTTGCCAAATTTTATTATGTTAGAAAGCTCTATAAATTTTGCAATTGCCAATGAATGTAACACATGGTGAAGATATAGTTTTTCTATATCCTTACGGCTTATAACGTTTATTTTACTATTCCAATCTTCATAGAGAGGATATAATGCTCCAATCTGCTCTTTCTGTTTTGGAGATAGATTTGGAAATATTTTATAAATTAATTCTTCATTATACAACGAGTCGGAATTTTGCATTTTTAGTTGGTTTTAATTGTTTATGAGCTTCATAAGCTGTTCTTTTGCCCTTTTTACCCTTGTTTTAACTGTATTTATTTGCAAGTGTAATTCTAAAGCTATTTCATCGTATGCATACTCTTTTATAAAGCGCATCCTTGCAATAGTTCGGTATTTGTCATTCAAATTGTCAATATGTTTTATAAGCTTTTTATATTCTTGTGCGCTTATTAACTTTTCTTCGGGAGAATTTCTTACTCCGTCTAATATATTTATTATTTCTCCTGCGTTTTCGTGAGAAATTTTTGCCCCAATGGCAATTTTTCTCTTTCTAGAATAATCTATGGCTATGTTGCGGGCAATATTAAATATCCATGTAGAAAATTCATATTTTGGATTGTATTTATCTAAACTTTGAAATGCTTTTTGAAAAGCTTCTTGGCAAATATCTTGTGGCTCTTCTGCCATTTCTATGCTTCCGTCATTATTTTTAATTCCGCTAAGAAATTCTTGCACAAACATATAAAGCCCTTTTCTATACCGTTCCAATAATACAGTATATGCTTCTTGTCTCCCCTGTTGGGCAGCAACAATTAACTCTCTATCGGTGAGTTTAGAGGTATTATTATTTGTGATTTCGTCCTGCATTTTTTATGGTGCTTAAATTATTTAATGTGCCTCAAGCCAATTGTTTCCACTTCCACAATCAGCAATAAGCGGAACGTGTAATTTTATAACTTTTTCCATCTCTTCTTTTACAATTATTTTTATGGCATTAAGTTCATTTGGTAAAACGTCAAAAACAAGCTCGTCGTGCACTTGAAGTACCATTTTACTTTTAATATTTTCTGCTTTTAATCGATTATAAACGTTTATCATTGCCACTTTTATAATATCGGCCGCGCTTCCTTGTAATGGTGCGTTAATAGCATTTCGTTCGCTAAAGCTCCTTACGTTAGCGTTTTTTGAGTTAATGTCGGGCAAAAATCGTTTGCGTCCGTAAATAGATTCTACATATCCCTCTTTTTTTGCCTTTTCAATCATGTTATTCATGTACTCTTTTACGCCGGGATAATTCTTAAAATACTCTTCTATGAGTTCTTTAGAGTCTGTGCGAGTCATTCCCAGCCGTTGAGAAAGGCCAAAGGCAGATATACCGTATATTATTCCAAAATTTGCTACTTTGGCTCTACTCCTTTGCTCTTTTGATACTTCTGTTTCTTCTATCTTAAAAACTTTTGCTGCTGTGGCCGTATGAATATCTTTGTTTTGATTAAATGCCTCTATAAGTCCTATATCTCCGCTAAGATGAGCCATAAGTCTTAATTCTATTTGTGAATAATCTGCTGAGACTATGTATCCTGCCGGGTTAGATGGAATAAAAGCTTTTCTAATTTCTTTGCCTCTTTCACTGCGTATTGGAATATTTTGCAGATTAGGGTTAGTAGAGCTTAATCTACCTGTTGCTGTAAGTGCTTGATTAAATGTTGTGTGTATTTTTCCGGTCTGTGTAGATATGAGTAATGGAAAATTATCTATATATGTGGAGAGAAGTTTTTTAAGTCCCCGGTGTTCAAGTATTTTAGAAACAATAGGATGTGAGCTAAGTAGCTCGTTAAGGGTCTCCTCATCGGTAGGGTAGCTCCCTTTTGCATTTTTTTTAATTTTTGGATTGAGCTTAAGTTTTTCGTAAAGAATAACGCCTATTTGTTTGGGAGAAGAGAGATTAAGTGTTTGATCTTCTACCATATTTCTTATCTCTTGTTCAATTGAATTAAGCTCTTTTGTTAGGTCTAAACTGTATGCTTTAAGGTGAGAAGTGTCTATTTTAACCCCTTCGTATTCCATATTTGCAAGTACGGTAATAAGAGGAGCTTCTATATTGTTATACAGCTCTCTCTGGTTTGCCTTATCTAATTCTACTGCTACTTTTTTTTCTACTTTAAAGAGCAGTGCACACATTATCCCCAAATTTTTCTTCTCATCTTCCCCAATAAATTCATTTTTTCTAATAAATCCATTTTCATTAATAGTTTCTTCATTTATTTCTATTGTGTTCTCCTCCTTATTTTGAGCGGAAAATAAATCTGGTTGTTGAGAGAAAATGTCTAAATTCTGCTCTTCTTTGGCATCAAAAGTGAGAAATTTATTATTAAGAGTGTCAATTCCTAAATAACTTTTAATAAGGATATCTTCTTTGTGGCTCCTCTCTGGGTTTATGAGATAGTGCATGAGCTCAATATCAGCTATTTCTCCATTTAGCTCTATGTTAATGCTTTTGAGATATTTTATGTATTGCTTAAAGTTATATCCTGTTTTTTTTATTGAGCTGTTTTCAAGAATGTTTTTTGCTAATTGTATATTTGGTCTTTGGAGTACAGTATATTCATTTTCTGTTCCTAAAATTAGGACATCTTTATTATCAAATTTTATAACAACTTCTTTAGTTTTGTTAGCTGCTATCTCAAATTCTGTTATAGAAGTCTCTTTTGGGGTTGGTAATAGCGGTTGGTTTGTGCGTTCTTGGGGCGTACTAAAGGTAATGCTATTGGGGAGAAGCTTTTTTAAAGAGTTAAATTCATATTTATTAAATACTTCTCCAAGCGATGGCGCCGGCTGCGATATTTTTATGTCATCTATATTTAGTGGGAGTGGGAGATCTGTTTTTATTGTAACAAGGAAACGGCTCATCTCTATTTGTTCTAGTGATTCTTTTATTGTATCTTGTTGCTTTTGAGGTAATTCTGCGGCATTAGCTAAAATAGCGTTAAGTGAGCCATATTTACCAATTAGTTTTTTTGCTCCAACTTCTCCTATTCCTCGTATTCCCGGAATATTATCTGAACTATCGCCCCAAATTGTAAGTATATCAATAACTTGTTCCGGAGTTGGGATACCATAATATTCACAGATTTGTTTTTCTCCTATAATTTCTATTTCGTTTCCCCCTTTTGCAGGTTTGTATTGGAAAGAGTGAGGCGAAATAAGTTGCCCATAGTCTTTATCGGGAGTTACCATATATATTTGAGAATTTGGCCCTTCCCATTGTTTTACCATTGATCCTATAACGTCATCTGCTTCGTAGCCTGGCATCATAACTACCGGAATGTTAAATGCTGCCAATATTTCTTGTAATGGTTCTAATGCTTCTTTTACTAATTGTGGCGTTGCACTTCTGTTGGCTTTGTATTGTGGAAATGCACTGTGCCTAAACGTTTTAGCAGGAGGGTCAAATGCTACGGCTAGGTGTGTTGGCAATTCCCTATTTATAAGATCAATTATCATTTTTGTAAAACCAAATAGAATTGATGTGTCAACTCCTTTTGAGTTTACCATTGGCCGTCTTAAAAACGCATAGTACATTCTAAAGATTTGCGCATGCCCGTCTATTAAAAAAATTTTATTCATTTATCCCTTCTTTATTTTCTTCTTTATTATCCTCTGCATACCATTCAACATATGAAGTGGCTGTTTCATAAAGTTTGAGCTTAAATAGTTCAACTTTTTTTGGAAGGTTGGCTTTTATAACATTTGCAAAATATGAAATTAGATTTTCGCATGTGGGCTGAAAATCTACAACTATTATGTTTTCATATTCTTGGCTTATTTCCTCTATAAGTTTGGAGGTGTTTCTAAGGAGAAGAGCATGGTCGAATTTGTCTATTATATTTTTGTTTACGATAGATTTAAGATCTGTAAAATCCATTATCATTCCATCTTTTGGCAAAGCCTCATTGTTGGCCGGAGAGCCTTTTACCGTTACATATAATATATAGGAGTGCCCATGTATGTGCCTGCATTTTCCGTCATAATTATGTAGAGCATGTGCCCCCTCAAACCTGAATTCTTTTGTAATTCTGATTATTGACATATTGTCTGTTTTAATTTAAAAACTGTAGGCAACAAAGATAGTAAAAAATTGCATGCGGTTTTATAGTTGTACAGTGTACGAAATAATAATCTAAAAGCAAAACTTTATTGAAAAAGTAAATTAAAAAGTTGATTTTATTAATAAATCATTATATTTGTAACCTATTTGCTTATTCAAAATAATAATATAAAAAAACTATTATGGCTGTAAATATTAATGATTTTTTGTCAAAGAGTTCAAAATGTATGAAACCCTCTCCAATAAGGGCTTTATTAAATGTTGTTAATCAACCTGGTATTATTTCTTTTGCCGGTGGATTTCCAAATCCAGAAACATTTCCTATTGAGGATTTAAAAAAGATGATGGTTGAGGTTCTTACAGAGCAAGGGCCTAAGGCTCTCCAATATGGGGGAACAGATGGTAATGCAACTTTAAGAGAAGAAATAGCTAAACGCTATATAGCTCAAGGGTTAAAGATAGATAAGGATAATGTTATAATTATGACTGCTTCGCAGCAGGCAATTGATTTAACATCAAGAATTTTTATTGATCCGGGTGATACTGTTGTTTGCGGTTTGCCTTCTTATTTAGGCGCTTTACAATCATTTAATGCTTATCAAGCAAATGTAATTGGTGCCGAGAAAGATGAAGAGTTAGAGGTTGTGGTTAGGGCTTTATGTGCAAGTGGTAAAAAGCCTAAATTTATTTATGCTATTCCAGATTTCCAAAATCCATCAGGCATTACTATGAATGTTGAGCAAAGGGAATACATGGTTAAGATTGCTAGAAAATATGATCTTTTGATTATAGAGGATAGTCCATATAGGGAGATAAGGTTTGAGGGAACTCATCAGCCTCTTATTTCTTCAATGGCTCCAGAGCGTACAATAATGTTAGGAACTTTTTCAAAAACGTTTGCTCCAGGGTTTAGATTAGGTTGGGTTATTGCTCCTAAAGAGATAGTTCTAAAATATAATTTGGCAAAACAGTCTGCCGATTTATGTTCTCCTACATTTGATCAAGCTGTTGCTGCTAAGTATATGCAGAGTGGCTTGTTTGAGAAAAACCTTGTTAAGACAATTGCTCTATATCGTAGAAAAAGAGATGTTATGCTAGATAGTTTGGCTAAATATATGCCAAAAGAGGTTAGCTGGACAAAACCAGAGGGAGGCTTATTCCTTTTCATTACTTTACCAGAAGGATATGATACAAAAGTGTTATTTGACTTGGCTATAAAACAAAGTGTTGCGTTTGTTATTGGAGAGGCTTTCTTCTGTGATGGTGGCGGACAAAATACATTAAGGGTAAACTTTTCGTTTATGGATGATGCCGGAATTGTAGAGGGGGTAAAAAGACTTGCTGCTGCAACAAAGGTATTATTAGATAAAGGATTAAATAAATAAGCTATAAAGTTATTTTTAGCTCAAAGTTAAGTTAATAAATAGTTGATGCTCCAAATATCCCGGTTTGTTCTTAATTGACAAATCGGGATATTATTTTAGGTGTACTTATTTTGTGGATACCTTAAAAAAAAGTAAATTTGCATTTAGTAATACAAAAAAATAGAATTATGAGAAAGAAAATTGTTGCCGGAAATTGGAAAATGAATACCACTGTTCCACAAGGAGTGGAGTTAGCCAAAAATATTGTTGCAAAAGTTGCAGAGATTCCAAATGGTGTAAAATTAATTGTGGCTCCTCCTTTTACCCATCTTGCAGCTGTTGGTAATGTTTTGGCAGGTAGTCCTATAGCTCTTTCTGCTCAAAATTGTGCAGATAGAGATAAAGGTGCATATACAGGTGAAGTTTCTGTAGAGATGATAGCTTCTGTAAATGCTCAATATGTAATTTTAGGCCATTCAGAACGGAGAGAATATTATGGAGAAACTAATGAAAAACTTATTAAAAAAATAGGTTTGGCGTTGGCAGCTGGTATTGCTCCTATTTATTGTGTTGGGGAAAAGTTAGAGGAGAGAGAGAGTGGTAATCATTTTAAGGTTGTTGAAAGTCAAATAAAAGAGGTGCTATATACTCTTACTCCAAGTGAGATGTCTAAAATAGTTGTTGCTTATGAGCCTGTTTGGGCTATTGGTACCGGTAAAACTGCTAGTAGTGAGCAGGCTCAAGAAATACACGCATTTATCCGTAAGTGCCTTGCTGGCAAATTTGGTGCATTGGCAGAGGAAATTTCTATCCTTTATGGAGGAAGTTGTAAACCATCAAATGCTCCTGAACTTTTCTCACAAAAAGATATTGACGGCGGACTTATAGGTGGGGCTGCGCTTAAGGCAGAGGATTTTATAGGAATTGCTGTGGCTTTTAAAAAATAATTTTCCATGGATTATATAGAAGTTTCTTTTGAAATAATTCCGTTTAAAGAGGATGTAGCAGATTGTATTACTGCCGAGATAGTAGATTTGGGGTTTGAAAGCTTTGAAATTACTGAACCCTATTTAAAGGCATATATTCAAAAGGAACTTTATTTACCGTCTCATCTTAAATGTATTATGAGCGGTTTTGATAATTGGGAAGGGGTAAATATTTTATATACCACAACTCTTATTCCAGAGCAAAATTGGAATGCCTTGTGGGAATCTAATTTTGATCCTATTGTTATTGATAAAATAGTTACAGTTAAAGCTTTGTATCATCATTTACCCCTTACTAAATATAATATAAAAATTAATCCTAAAATGGCTTTTGGAACAGGTCATCATCAAACTACTACATTAATGATAAGAGCTTTACTTTATCTTAATGGAGAAGGGATGGAGAGATTAATGGGATTAGTTGGGTGGAAAAATTTGAAAAATAAGCAGATATTAGATATGGGAACCGGAACGGGTGTATTGGCGTTTTTAGCTGCAAAAATGGGGGCAAAGAGGCCTGTGCATGCTATTGATGTTGATATTACAGCAGTAAATTCGGCAAAAGAGAATGCTTGGAAAAACAGATTACATAGTGCAACTAATATTTTATATGGCGATGCCTCCCTTATTCAGGCAAATAAATATGACCTTTTGTTAGCTAATATAAATAGAAATATTTTATTGGAAGATATTTCTACTTATGCTAATGGTTTAAAAACTGGAGGTGTATTAGTTATTAGTGGTTTTTATGTTGCAGATATTCCGTTACTTAAGCAAGAAGGAGAAAAGCAGGGCTTAACTATTATTAAGATAATGGATATTGAAGACTGGGCATGTGTGTTATTTTTTAAATAATTTTTGCAGTTTTTTTTCAAAAAATTTGCAGTTTTCAAAAAATTATCTACCTTTGCAATCCCAATCACAAACATGCGGGCATGGCGTAATTGGTAGCCGCGCTAGACTTAGGATCTAGTGCCGAGAGGCGTGGGGGTTCGAGTCCCTTTGCCCGCACAAAGAAAAAGAGATGATCAATTTTGGTCATCTCTTTTTCTTTGTGCACATTCCCCTTAGCAAGTGCCTTTATCTTCATCCCGGCATAAGAGGATTCTAGAATCTCCACCGCAACGGCATGGGGGGCGATATATTAAAGATGTTATGAAGTAAACAAAGTCTTAATTTTGCGTAGCATTATATAAATAATATAGGCTATTAGTATTAGTTCTATTGCATAAATGTAATATACTTTGTAAGAAGAGTTGTTTATGGCGCTTTTTAATATTTTTACGTTTTCTTTTTCAACTACTTCTTGGCTAAGAAATTCGGCAAAAGCCATCCATTCTGCAATCTCAATAATTTTGCCACTGTTTACATCTGGTTTTTTTATAATACAATTTTGCAAATCAGTAATAATAATGCCGTTTTTGTCTTTTGGTTGTGCAGATAAAATACCATACGACTTGCTTTTAAGTAGTCCTATAAGTTTTGCAGTATACATGCCTGTTACAATGGGATATAGCTTGGTTTTATCTATAGGTCTGCCATTTACTTTAATATCTGTTACTTTTGTAAAAGGGAGCTTGTGGCTATTATATGTAAAAGTTAGTCCGTCAAAAAATAAGAGTGCATCTGTCATGTTGGGAGAAACTGTTGCAACCATTTCGCAAACATCGTAAAGCTCTTTTCCATAAAGCCAAGCCATAACCAAAGGATATCCCGGTTTATTATTAGAATTTTTGCCAAGGGAGAGTACATTAAATACATTATTATATGTAACATATCCTTTAAATAAAGTGTTCCTAATTATCCCTAATGGAGCAATTCCTATTAAATTGGAATCATTTGCATTTTGAGAATAATTTAATGCTGCATATTTATAACTTTTGGCTATAAGGTATCCCAAATCTAAATTCCCATCTTTGTTAGGAACATTATTATAATTATTTAGAATTTTCCCGATAGTGTCAAAAGGATGCACTCCAAATTCATTGTAAAATTTTTTATCTATTTTTTGAGACATTGAATCTACCCAAGCTTTTGTTATGCTATTGGGAATAACGTTTTTAGTTATAGGAATTAATTCATAAGAAATAAGCGAATCTTTTTCTATTACCATTTTCCCTAACGTGCAGTTATATCCCCCTGTAGAGCCTATTATAGTTTTGTTTATAATGAGTGGCGTAAATAGATATTCATGATCGTGTCCGCTTATAATAATATTAATTTGCGGAACAGCTTTGGCTATTTTTACGTCTTCACTTTTTCCCTTTAGCAATGTTCCACCGTGCGATATTGCTATTATATAATCTACTCCTTCTTTTTTAAGCAGGGCAACTTCTCTTTGGGCGGCCTCTATTGGGGGGGTAAGTGTAAAATTCTCTTGTGCCATGCTTACAGAATATGCTTGTTCGCCAAGTAATCCTATAATGCCTATTTTAATCCCTTGTTTCTCTATTATTACACTGTTTTTTACTTTTACAATATTAAAAGCGCTATCGGCCAATGGAGAATTAATAGGTTTTATATTTGCAGCAAGTATATAGGGCAATTTATTTGACAAAGAATCCTCGGCCATAAAAGCTCTTATAAGCATTTTAGCTATTGCATTTGCGCCATAGTCAAAATCGTGATTTCCAAAAGTATAGGCGTCATATTTTAACCTAGCCATTGTCCTTAGCTCAAAAGCTTCGTCTGTATATACCGAGTGAAAAATTGTCCCCATTGCCATATCTCCGGCATCTACTAAAATTAGAGCTGTCCCTTCTTTTTGTGCTTTTTCCCTCTCTTGTTTTATTAAAGTTGCAAGGCGTGCGTATCCGCCAATAATATTTAATGTATCACCGTTTTTTACAATGCGAGATTCATATTGTAATGATTGCTCTTCTGCATTTGAATGTATATCGTTTGTAAAAAGTATTGTGAGTTTTTTATTCTCTTTATTAGTGGCATATACAGTATTAAATAATAAAATAATAAGGCATGCCGTTATTGCGATATGCCTTAAGTATTTAATATCTTGCAATTTTACCATTGCTATAAATTTAGGTAACTAGACATTTCAATAGCCATTGCTTTGGCTTTTTCGCCGGCAACTATAGCAAATCTTTCTGTTTTATCTGCGAAAATAATTCCGCGTGAAGAATTGATTAATAATCCGCAGTGGCTATTAAGACCGTATTTTGCAACTTGAGCAACTGTACCTCCTTGTGCTCCAACACCTGGGACTAAAAAGAAGTGGTTGGGACAATACTTCCTTATTTCTTGTAATTTTTGGGGGCGCGTAGCTCCAACTACAAACATTGTATTATCCTTACTACCCCATGTCATGGTTTCTCTTATAATTTTTTCGTAAAGGGGCATCTCACCTATATTTAATTGCTCAAAGTCATTTGCACTGGTATTTGATGTAAGGGCAAGTACTATCGACCATTTGTTTTCATATTCCATAAATGGCTTTACAGAATCAGATCCCATATATGGAGCAAGTGTAACTGCATCAAACTTCATTGTTTCATAAAAGCATTTGGCGTATCTCTTGGCAGTATTACCAATATCACCCCGTTTGGCGTCAGCAATAATAAGTATATTGGGATAATTTTTATTAAGAAAATCTACCGTCATTTCTAATTGCTTCCAGCCAAGTACGCCTTCTGCCTCATAAAATGCCATATTAGGCTTATATGCAACCGTATAAGGTGCTGTAGCCATAATAATTTCTTTATTAAATTCAAAAATAGGAAATACGGTATTTTTAAGGCAATCGGGAAACTGTGTAGGATCTGAATCTAATCCTACACACAAAAAGCTCCCTTTTTTCTTTATTTGTTCATATAATTCTAAATAGTTCATTTTAGAAATTTAAACAGTTTATTAGTAATATTTATAGAATAACACTAATGATTCCATTCCTTTGTAAAATTGGCTAAGTAGGTAACTTTCATTAGGTGAGTGAATTGTATCTCTTTCTAAGCCAAATCCCATAAGTAAAGGGTTTACATTTAGAATATTTTGCAAATCGGCAAGTACAGGAATACTTCCGCCACCTCTGCTAGGAACAGGATCAATACCATATACCTCCCCAATAGCTTTTGAAGCCGCTTTATAAGCATGAGATGAAATAGGCATTAAGAAGCCGTTGCCGCCATGATGGGGGATAACCTTTACTTTAACAGATTTAGGAGCAATTGAGAGGAAATGCTTTTCAAATAATTTAGCAATTATGCTGCAATCTTGGTTTGGAACAAGACGCATAGATATTTTAGCATGTGCAACAGAGGGAAGAACAGTTTTAGCCCCTTCGCCTGTGTAGCCACCCCAAATTCCATTTACATCTAGGCATGGACGAATTCCGGTTCTTTCTAAGGTTGAATACCCCTCTTCTCCTTTTACTTCGTTAATATTTAAAGAGTGTTTGTACTCTGTAATATCAAATGGAGCTTTTGCTAATAACTCTCTATCTTCTTTGCTAAGTTCTACAACACTATCATAAAATCCTTTTACTGTAATGTGCCCTTTATCATCTATAAGTGAATCTATCATTTTGCACAATGCGTTTATAGGATTATTAACTGCTCCGCCGTAATGGCCGCTGTGTAAATCTTTATCGGGACCTGTAACTTCAACTTCTACGTAAGCTAAACCGCGCATACCGCAATTTATACTTGGAACCTTCTCCGAAATCATTGTTGTATCAGATACAAGTATTACGTCGCAAGCTAAAAGTTCTTTATTCTCTTTTGCCCATGCTGCTAAAGATGGAGAACCAATTTCTTCTTCTCCTTCTAAAATGAATTTTATATTGTGATTAAGTTTACCTTCTTTTACTAAATATTCAAATGCTTTTATATGCATAAAAAGCTGTCCTTTATCATCGTTAGCACCACGGCCATAAATTGCTCCGTCTCTAATCTCAGGCTCAAAAGGTTTTGATTTCCAAAGGTTAATAGGATCTACAGGTTGAACATCGTAATGTCCGTAAACTAAAACTGTGGGAAGTTTTTGGTCTACCATTTTTTGTCCAAAAACAACTGGATGCCCTGCTGTTTTGTACACAGAGGCACTATCGGCTCCAGCTGCTATAAGAAGTTCAACTAATTTTTTTGCACATGTTAGCATATCGCCTTTATTTGCATCAAATGAGCTTATGCTTGGAATTCTTAGTAATTCAAATAGTTCGCTAAGAAATCTATCGTTGTTTTTCTGTATATATTTTTTCATAATATTTTATATATTAGTTACAGCTAATGTTCCTGTGAATTTTGATACCTTCTCTTTTGCATAAGATAGTTGTATAGTAAGATTTTTTGTAGCTACGCTAGGGGTGTCATACATTGCATCTAGCATAATTGCTTCGCAAATTGAACGAAGTCCACGTGCTCCAAGTTTATATTCAATTGCAGTATCTGCAATATATTCAAGCACATCCTGTTCTATATTGAGCTTTACTCCATCTAGTTCAAATAAACGCTCATATTGTTTTATTAGAGCATTTTTAGGTTTAGTTAAAATGTTTAATAAAGCTGTTTTGTCTAGTGGATGCAAATATGTAAGTACGGGGAGACGTCCAATAATTTCTGGAATAAGTCCATAAGATTTTAAATCTTGCGGAGAAACGTATCTTAATAAATCAGTTTTATCTATTTGCGCAGTTTTTTTCTGTGCTCCGTAACCTACAACTTGTGTGTTTAATCGCTGTGCAATTTTTCTTTCAATTCCCTCAAAAGCGCCACCGCACACAAATAAAATATTAGTTGTGTCAACTGCTATCATCCTTTGTTCGGGATGTTTACGACCTCCTTGTGGTGGTACATTAACAATATTACCTTCTAGCAATTTTAGCATTGCTTGCTGTACCCCTTCTCCCGATACATCTCTGGTTATAGATGGGTTATCACTTTTGCGGGCAATTTTATCAATTTCATCTATAAATACAATCCCTTTTTGTGCTCTTTCCACATCATAATCAGCATCTTGAAGTAGGCGCACTAATATACTTTCTACATCTTCTCCAACATATCCTGCTTCTGTAAGTACTGTTGCATCTACAATTGCAAATGGAACATTTAACATTTTGGCAATACTTTTTGCTAATAAGGTTTTACCGGTACCGGTAGGTCCAACAAGTAGGATATTAGATTTCTCTAATTCCATATCATCTTTTGTTTTTGAAATAAAATGATTTATCCTCTTGTAGTGATTATAAACCGCAACCGCAAGGAACTTCTTAGCGTCATTTTGCCCAATAACATAATTATCCAAGAACATGGTAATCTCTTTTGGCTTAAGAAGTTTAAGTGCTTTATTACCTGCACCCTCCTTATTTCTCTTTTTAGCTAACTCTTCTTTAAAGAAGTCGTTTGCTTGCTGGGCACACTCATTACAAATATGATTTCCAAAATCACCACCTACAAGCATCTCAACTTCTTTGGCACCTCTGCCGCAAAACGAGCAAAACTCGGTATCGCTATATTTATTTTTCGCCATTTTAAAAATTATTTTTTATCTCCCTTATTTATTTTGCGCGTTTTTTCTTTAACTTCTTTGCTGTCTTTATTTTGGGAGTTATTGTCCTCGCTAACTTTATTGTTGCTGCTTAGTTTATTTTCGCTATTCTTTTTATTTTCTCTATTCTCACGTGAGGCTTTTGTAAGTATTTCATCTATCATTCCATACTCTAGTGCTTCTTTGGCTGTCATCCAATAATCTCTATCACCATCTTTATATATTTGATCTAAAGATTTTCCGGAGTGTTCTGCTATTATTTCATATAGCTCTCTTTTTAATTTTACAATTTCTCTTGCTGTAATTTCAATATCAGATGCTTGTCCCTCTGCTCCGCCCATAGGCTGATGAATCATTACCCTTGAGTGTGGTAAAGCGCTTCGTTTGCCTTTTTCCCCAGCAGTTAATAATACCGATGCCATTGAAGCTGCCATACCTGTACAAATAGTTGCAACTTGAGAACTTACTAGCTGAATAGTATCATAAATTCCTAATCCGGCGTATACTGCTCCTCCAGGGGAATTTATGTATAGTTGGATATCAGAAGTAGAATCGGTGGAATCTAAAAATAATAATTGTGCCTGAATAATATTTGCAACATCATCCGAAATAGGAACGCCCAAAAAAACAATTCTATCCATCATTAATCTTGAGAAAACATCCATTACGGCCACATTATATTGCCTCTCTTCTATTATGGATGGATTTATATATGCTGATTGTATTAGGCCTTTATTGCCGTAGGCCATATTTACTCTTTTAAATCTATCTAGAGCAAGAGAGCTTATGCCTAAATGCCCTTTTGCAAATTTTTCAAATTCAGATGCCATATTTTTATAATTTATTAGTGTGCAAATGTAAATAAAATAAGTTGAATTGAGAAATATAGAAAAACAATGACTATAAAATGGCAAAATTGTCATTTTATAGTCATTGTTATGTGTTATGTTAAGAAAAAATCCTATCTAAATTCCTCTTAATTATTTAGTTAGTCATTTTATGAAGATCTTCAATTGTAATGTCTTTTTTATTAAGAGTTACTACGCTCTTAATATAGGCAATTGCCATATCTTCTTCTGTTTTTTCGTAAATTCTTTTTCCTTCTTTTTCGTTAGCAAGGATAGACTCTGCATATTGGTTTAGTTGCTCTTGTGGAACATTGTTAATTCCGTACATTGCAAATTGATATTGTGCAATTTTTTTAGCTGATTCAAGCAAATCTTCCCTTTTTACTTCCATCTTTTGTTCGCGCATAATATATTGGCGAATCATCTGCCAACGGAAATCTTTAAGGAATAGAGCAAAATCTTTTTCAATATCTTCCATTGTAAATTTTCCCTCATTAATGGTAAATAACCATTTTTTTAGGAAAGTTTCTGGAAGTTGAATATTTGTTTTGTTAATTAGAAACTCTCTTGCGTCAAGGACAAAACGATAATCGCTTTCTTGGGCATATTCTGCGGCAATTCTTTCTTCTACTTTAGCATCAAATTCAGCTTCTGATTTAACAATATCTTTACCAAAAAGCCTATCGTAAAGATCTTGAGACTCTTCTGCCTCAACAAAAGTTTTAATCTCTTTAATTATTGCTGTGTAGTTAGGGTCTATATTTGCTAACTCTTCTTTCTTAATTTTAAGCAGAGCTGCTCTATCTGTATCATTAACAAATGCCTTATTTACATCAATAGCTATAATATCGCCAACTTTTTTACCTATAAATTTTTTCTTTATAGTTTTACTTTCAATTTGTTTTAAAGTAATATAACTCCCCTCAATTTTGGTTTCACCTTGTTCCAAATCTGCTACTATAAAATCTTCGTCTTTAACAACTTCTGTATTTTCTAATTTACCAAATTGTTTAAGCATATTTGATTTATATTCTTTTTTAGAGTCATCAGAAACAGTTGCAGTATAGTAAGCTATTTTATCTTTATCAGTTAAATCAAGCTCAACTTTGGGGGCTAGCGCTATGTCAAAAATAAAATTATAAGTTGTATCATTTTCCCAATCAATTTTTTTCTGGAGCTCATTATTAGGAAGTGGTTCCCCTAAAATATTAAGTTTATTTTCTGTAATATAATTATTAAGGCCTTCAGATATAATATTATTAACCGCCTCAACTAATGCAGATACTCCGTGCATTTTTTCTATAAGAGACATTGGAGCCATTCCTTTACGGAAGCCTTTTATATCTGCTTTCCTACGATATTCATTTAATGCTTTTTTCTTTTTTTCTTGGGCATCAGCCTGCTCAATATTAACGTTTAACTGAAAAGTTAACTCGTCAATTTTTACTTGTTCAATTCTCATACTTGTATATAATATCTAATTATTTTTCAATGACTTATGGAAAAACTTAAAATAGTGCGCAAATATAGGTTTTTTTGCGCAAAAAAACAAACGTTAGCCTACACCGCAATTTCTGATGGAATATATGCATAAAAAGTACTCCCTTTGCCCGGCGATGATTCTACCCATATTTTTCCTTTGTATGATTCAACAATTGCTTTACATATAGATGTTCCTAATCCAGTTCCCTGCTCAAATTGGTTAAATTTCTCAAATCTATTAAATACTTTACTAATCTGAGCTATTGTCATACCACATCCCGTATCTCTTACATATAAGGTTACTCCACCATCTGCAATTTTATATCCAATTTCTATTTCTCCTGCTGTTGTAAATTTAATTGCATTTGTGATAAAATTTGTAACAACCTGAGCTATTCTAAATTTATCTAAATTTACAATAACCTTTTCGTCCGAAACGGTACAAATAAGCATTACACCTTTTTTTGGCTTGTCTTTAAATGTTATTTCTAATTCGCGATATAATTCTGTTAAATTAAATTTATTATTATTACACCCTACGTAGCCCGATTCAATTTTAGATAAATCTAAAATATCATTTATAAGTTTTAATAGTAATTCGCTGTTTGAATTTATTATATTAATGTAAACTTCACGTTCCTCTGCATTTTGAGTATCACTAATTAGACGAGAAAAACCAACAATAGCATTTAATGGAGTTCGTATTTCGTGACTCATATTTGCTAAAAAGGCAGATTTTAGATTATCAGATTGTTCGGCTTTCTTTGTTGCCTGTTTTAAATCTTCACAAGCATTGTATCTTTCGGTAATATCTAGGGCAATGCATATAATCATTTTTTGATTATCCAGGGCTTTAAATGGAGCTTTGGTTGTAAGCCATACTGTTTTACCATTATCAAGAGGAACTGTTCCTTCTACATAACAGATTTTATTAGTATCTATTACCATACAATCTTCGCGATAATATCTATCTGCAAACTCTTTTGGAAAAAGATCATAATCTGTTTTGCCTATAATATCAGACTCATTAAGACCAAGTATTTTACAATATAATTTATTTGCTATAATATATTTATAATCATTAGAGGAGTCTTTTATAAATAAAGGTGAGGGCATATAATCTAAAATAGTATAGAGTAATTCATTGGTGGCATTTTTTTCTCGTTCCGTTTTTTTAAGTTTTTCTGTATAATGATATTTTTCTGTAATGTTTTTTTGAGAGCCTATTATAGAAATTATTTCACCATTAGGGGAGTAGGTACCCGGCACTGCATGAATACTAATCCATTGCATATTACCTTTAAGATCTTCTACATGAACTATCATTTCACATTGCTTGCATCTATCTTTTATAAGATTATCAAAGAACATAATAGTTGATTTGCGGTAATTTGGATCAATTTTATTGAGAAGCTCAGCTAAACAAATAGAATTTCCTATAATGTCGTTTTGGTGGGAGGATGATATTATGTCATCTTGCACATTGTAACTCCAAGATGTTAATCCTCCTGCTGTTAAAGCTACAGCTAATTCTTTACGAGCTGTTAGTTCTACTTCTTGTTGTTTATGTATAATTGCAGTTATATTACGTACTTGGCTTATAATATAATTGCCATAAACCTTTGAAATAGTAGCTTCAAAGTATGAATCATAAATTTGGTACTCAAATCTGGTACTTTGCCCGGTAGAATACACTTTATCAAAAGCCTCATTGAGCATATATGTGGCATTATAATAAGGAGATGATGTGACTTGTAAAAATAAACTTAAGGATTTATTAAGAATATCATCAACAGAATGTCCGCCAATTTCTGCAGGGGTTACATTATACGTTTTTACAATATATTTGTTTTTGTCTAGCAGGAATATTGACTGAGGCACATGCTCTAATATTGACTCTAGTAGCAATAGTTCGGTACTATTTTTGGATATTATATCCCTATGACTCTTATTCTTTTCCATACTCTAGAGTTTGGTATTATTTATATAAGTTAGTGCACTTTAGCAATAATAGTTTCGCATGCAGTAACTTTATCTCCAACTTTGACCATAATATTGGTATCTAATGGAAGAAAAACATCCATTCTCGATCCAAATTTTATAAATCCTACTTGACTACATTGGTTTGCACGCTCACCAACTATTGCATAACATACAATTCTTCTTGCTATATATCCTGCTATTTGTCTAAATAATATTTTATGATTGCCTGCAGTTTCAATAACAATACTTGTTCGCTCATTCTTTTCTGATGCCTTTGGATGTGATGCAATTATATAGTTCCCATGATGGTGCTTAAAATACAAAATTTTACCTCCAATAGGATAATAGTTTACATGTACATTAAAGACACTCATAAAAACAGATACTTGAATACATTTTGTTTTTAGATACTCATTTTCTAATACTTCCTGTACAATAACAACTTTGCCATCGCATGGTGCAATAACAAGATCTTTATCAATAACCGAAACTCGTTTAGGAGTTCTAAAAAAACGAGTAATAAAAGCAAAAAACAATACTCCAAATACTGTTATTATTTTTGTGGTTTGTTCCCAGCCAAGGAATATGTATGCACTTAATATAATGGAGGCTACAATAATAAATGTTGTTGCAAGAATACTATAGCCTTCTTTGTGAATTTTCATGATATGTTAAATATAAAAAATGTAGGTTTATCGTATTAAAATTAGGTAAATAATAGCAATTGGAAACGATAATAAAGCTCCGTCAAATCTATCAAGCATTCCTCCATGCCCAGGCATTATGTTTCCAGAGTCTTTAACGCCAAAATTACGTTTTAATTGAGATTCTACCAAATCTCCCAGTACACCAAATATACAAATTATAATAGAAAGTATAATTGAGCTAATAAGTGATAAACTTAGCAAACCGCTATAGTGTAATATGATAGATCCTATAATTGAACTCAAAAAACCACCCCAAAAACCTTCCCAACTTTTTTTAGGAGAGATGGAAATAAATAATTTATGTCCAAATTTTTTACCTAAAGTAGAACCGGCACAATATGCACCTACATCTGTACACCATAAAAGTATAAGCATACTTAATAAAGTATTACCACAATATTCACCTTGGTTGTTAAATAAAATAAGCCATATCATTGATATTGGTATAGCTATATATATAAATGCTGATAGTATAAAAGGAAAAATTTCATATCCATTATTGGTGCGTATTTCTTTGCCATCAACAATAGTTGTGTTATGGATATTGTAATTTTTTACGTAGAGATTTACTATAAATATGGATAATAATGGAATAAAAGTTAGTAAAAGATATTGAGGCTTTATATTGTAATTTACAACTAAATATGTAATAACAAAGAAAAATACTCCAGCTGAACAGCCGAGTATTTTTCCTAAAGTATTATTTTTATTATTTCTCATACTTATTGAGAGATATTCGTTCATCATTATGAAAAGAATTACCCCAAATACTATAAAATATGAAATAGAACTCCATAAAATAGCAAATGTCATTATTATAATAAATATAATTCCGCTTACAGTTCTAACAATTAAGTTATTCATTTCCCTTAATTATCTTTTTTTGTGCGTGGCCCAAATATTCTTTCCATGTCTTCTGTAAATATCACTTCTCTTTCTAATAGTAATTCTGCTAAAATTGAGAACTTATCTTTGTTAGCATTAAGAACTTCTATGGCCATGCTATGAGCAGTATTAATAAGATCTTTTGCTTCTTTATCAATAAGTTCTGCAGTCTTTTCACTGTACGGTTTATTAAAATTATATCCCGATTCTTGAGAGTCGTAAAATGATAAATTTCCCACTTCTTTACTCATACCAAAATAACTTACCATTGCATAGGCTTGTTTGGTAATTTTTTCCAAATCTGATAATGCGCCGGTTGAGATTCTGTTATTTATAATTTCCTCTGCTGCTCTACCACCCATTGTTGCAGCCATTTCATCCATCATTTGTTCTGTTGTAGTAATTTGCCTCTCTTCAGGAAGATACCATGCAGCTCCTAAAGCCCTTCCTCTTGGAATAATTGTTACCTTAAGTAGTGGGTTTGCGTGTGGTAGTATCCAACTTACAGTAGCATGTCCGGCCTCGTGGTATGCAATTGTCCTTTTTTCTCCCGGAGGTATAATCTTACTCCTTTTTTCTAGTCCGCCTACAATTCTATCTATTGCATCTAAAAAGTCTTGTCTTTCTACAGCTTTTTTATTTCTACGAGCTGCAATAAGAGCTGCTTCGTTACATACATTTGCAATATCTGCTCCCGAAAACCCAGGAGTTTGTTTTGAGAGAAATTCTGTTTCTAATCCATCGGCGAGTTTAAGTTTGGCAAGGTGTACCTTAAATATCTCTTCCCTTTCTCTAAGTTCTGGAAGATCTACATTAATTTGCCTATCAAAACGGCCTGCACGCATTAGTGCTTTATCTAATATATCTGCTCTATTTGTTGCTGCAAGTATTATAACACCAGAGTTTGTTCCAAAGCCATCCATTTCTGTAAGAAGTTGGTTTAGTGTGTTCTCCCTCTCGTCATTTGATGAGAACCCGGCATTTTTTCCTCTAGCGCGTCCAACCGCATCAATCTCATCTATAAATACAATACATGGAGCTTTCTCTTTTGCCTGTTTAAATAAGTCCCTAACTCTAGATGCGCCAACACCTACAAACATTTCAACAAAATCTGATCCGGATATAGAGAAGAAAGGGACATCTGCTTCTCCAGCAACTGCCTTGGCTAATAGGGTTTTACCAGTACCTGGAGGCCCTACAAGAAGGGCTCCTTTAGGAATTTTACCTCCCAATGTGGTATACTTTTTAGGATTCTTAAGGAAATCTACTATTTCCATAACTTCTACTTTAGCCTCTTCTAAACCAGCCACATCTTTAAAAGTTACTTTAGTATTGTTCTCTTTATCAAAGAGTTTGGCCTGCGATTTTCCAACACTAAATATTCCTCCACCTGCTCCGCCTCCGCCAACGCCTTTAGACATTTTTCTAAAAATGAAAAACCATATCCCTATTAATAGTAATGGAATCATTAAAAAATCTAGTATTCTCCCTATATAGTTTGTTCTCTCTTCTGTTTCTATACTAAATTTTTTATCGGGAGAAAGTAATCCTCTAGCCTCATTTAATTGCTGTTCCGAATCAAAGTTGTTTGATACAATAAAGTAAAAATGGGGACCATATTTAGGCTCCTTTCCGCCAAATAAATTTTTGTATTTTTTTAGACTATCGGTCTTTATATTTACCTCTGCTCTGTTAAGATTGGTAATAAACGTAACTTTTTCTACATCTCCTTGAGGAATCATCTGTTCCTTAACCTTATACCATTCTGTTTTAATAGGATCGCCTCCCTTGTACCCAAAAAAGTACATATATCCTATCATCGCAATTAGCGGCACATAAATCCAAATTACATTAAATTTAGGCGGTTTAAGCTTTTGCGAATTTTTATTGGGAGTCATGTTATCTGAATTTGGTTTTTGCTCCATATCAATATTTACACTCTATAATTTTTAATAACTTTTTAGAAGAATTATTCCTCTTCGTATACTTTTTTATCTGCGTCTGCCCACAAATCTTCTAGGCGGTAAAATTCTCTGTATTCTGTTTGAAAAATATGTACTACAATATCGGAATAATCTAGGATAATCCAAAAAGCATTCTCCTTACCTTGTTTACGTACTACTTTTTGATTACATTTAATAATCATTTCATCTTCTACGTTATCTGCTATTGCAAGGACATTTGTTGTGGAAGTTGCGTTACATATTACAAAGTGATCACATATAGTTGATCCTATTGCTGTAAGATCCATTGTGCACACATTCTTTGCCTTTTTATCTAACATTGCGTCAACAATAGTCTTAATTTGAAGCTCAGTTGGATTTATAATTTTAATTATGTCTTTTTCTTTTGACTCTGTAGTTTTCTTCTTCACCTTATGGTTTTTATTTATGTTGTAAATTTTTATCTTTGTCCTGCAAATATACTGCAAATTTTTAGCCAATAAGCATTATGAGTAAAAATCTTACAATAAAATGGGTAGATACCATTGATTCTACAAATCTTCAAGCACTGCGTGAGGCAAATATTGCTCCAGAAGGAAGTGTGTGGATTGCTGATTTTCAAACAGCAGGCCGTGGACAGAGAGGTAATAAATGGGAGAGTGTAAAGGGGAAAAATTTAACTTTTACAATTCTTTTTAAACCAGAATTTCTCCATGTTTCAAAGCAGTTTTCTATATCTGAAATAGTTGCATTAGGAGTATGCAAATATTTAATTAATAAAGGATTAACAGCTAAAATAAAATGGCCTAATGATATATATGTTGGAGATAAAAAAATTTGTGGAATTCTTATTGAACATAGTATTTGTGGTGACAAATTGTCAGTTAGTATTGCCGGTATAGGACTAAATTTAAACCAGATTATATTTGATTCTGCTGCTCCAAATCCTATATCTTTGCTATTATTAATGGGTTCTTCTATAGAATATGATAGGAAAAAAGAACTTAATTTACTTTTAACCTATATTTTTAACTTGTATGAAGAGTTAAAAATGGGTAATGAGATTAAAATAAAAAAAGAATATATGAGCCTACTTTATAGATTTAATGAGTTTCATAAATTTATTGAAATAGATAGTAGTGCTCCGGCTAATATGCCTATTGAACAAATTACCGCTGGCGTTGAAATAGAAGCGCAGATAATAGGGGTAGACGAAAATGCCTGCCTTGTGTTAAAACATAAAGCAGGCATTGTAAAATCTTATGCGTTTAAGGAGATTAAATATATAATTTAATTTATCCCTTTATTATTCGCATTGCTTCTAATTTGTCCTTTGCTCCAAATACCGCACTCCCTGCTACAAGTATATTTGCTCCGGCAGTTTCTAGGTTGCGTGCGTTTTGTGTTGTAACGCCACCGTCTACCTCAATAAGACATTTTGCTCCACTCTCAATAATCATATTTTTTAGACGTGCTATTTTATTAATAGAGTGTTCTATAAATGATTGTCCTCCAAATCCAGGGTTAACAGACATTATAAGCACGTAATCTAAGTCTAATAGAATATCTTCAATAAGAGTAACCGATGTATGAGGGTTAAGAGCTACTCCGGCTTTCATGCCAAGTCCTTTAATTGCTTGAATTGTTCTATGTAAATGAGTGCATGCTTCATAATGTACGCTTAGCCACTCTACTCCTAAATCTCTAAAATTTGTTAGATATCTATCGGGATCTACAATCATTAAATGAGCGTCAAGAGGCTTGTCTGCTGTTTTAGATATGGCTTTAATAATGGGGAAACCATATGAAATATTAGGAACAAATACCCCGTCCATAATATCTAAATGGAATAAATCGGCGGGGCTATTATTTACCAAGTCAACATCTTTATTAAGAGTGCCAAAATTGGCAGATAGCATTGAGGGAGCAAGCAATATACTCATTTTTATCTCTTTAAGTAAAAGTTTATTTTATATTAACTATAATTTCTTCTAATAATTTTCGGAATTTATCTAAAGTAGCAATTTCTAATTTTTCTCCTGGAGCATGAACTCCTCTTAAAGTTGGACCAAAAGAAATCATATCCAAATTAGGAAATGTATTAAGAAATAAACCGCATTCTAAGCCGGCATGAATAGCTCTTACAATAGGTTCTACGCCAAACAGTTTCTTATAGGCTTTTTTAGATACTTCTAATAGATATGAATTAAGATTTGGTTTCCACCCCGGATACTCAGATTCGTGCGTTACTTTTGCACCGGCAAGGGCAAAACATGCTTCAACCTGCTCTGCAGCGTATCTTCTAGAACTATTAAGTGCACTTCGTTGGCTTGTGCCAATTCTTATAATATTTCCTTCGTTCATTTTTATTGACGCAAGATTTGTAGATGTTTCTACTAATCCTTTTATATCGGGACTCATTGCAAGTACCCCGTGAGGAGCGCAATTGAGCGAAAATATGAGTTCTGCTGCAACTGTCTTATCAATAGCTTTTTTAGGCTCACCTATAATTTTTCCATCTTTAACATCGTGTATCCCAACTTCGCGTGCAACTCCGTCAACAGCGCTGTCGCTTACTTTAAATTCATCTTTTACCTCATTTAACAGAGATTCAAATATACTAAGAACAGATTTTCTATCTCTTTTACTAAATCCAATTACGGCGTAAGCTTCTCTTGCAATAGCATTTCTTTTATTACCACCATCAATTTCATAGAGCTCAATATCATGTTTCTCTAGCACTCTATATAAAAATCGGGAAAGTATTTTATTAGCATTAGCCCTATTTTTGTCTATATCGTCGCCACTATGTCCACCTTGAGCACCAAATATTTTAAATTCACATTTAATGTACTCTTTATTAGCTTGATAAGTTGTATATTTAAACCTTGCGGTTGTATCAATTCCTCCTGCACACCCTATAAATAACTCTCCTTCATCTTCTGAATCTAAATTTATAAGTAATTCTCCGGTTATAAATCCGGGCTTAAGTGCTTTTGCTCCGTCTAAACCAGTTTCTTCGCTTGTTGTAAAAAGAGCTTCAATTTTACCTGTTTGAATAGTATTATCTATTAGTACTGCAAGCTGTGCTGCCATGCCTATTCCGCAATCTGCGCCCAAAGTTGTATCTTTTGCTATTAGCCAGCCATTTTCTTCAACTGCTATTATAGGGTCTTTAGTAAAATCGTGTACAACGCCGGCGTTTTTTTCGCATACCATATCTGAGTGGCTCTGTAACACTATTGTAGGGAGATTTTCTTTTCCTTTAGAGGCTTCTCTTACAATTAGCACATTACCAACATCATCTATTTTGCATGCTAACTTATGCTTTTTAGCAAACTCTTTAAGATATTTTATAATATGTTCTTCGTGTCCGCTTTCTCTTGGAATTACAAGTATTTCCTTAAAGAGATTCATTATACTATCTGTTATCATACCCTTAATTGTTTTTCTATATCGGTAACGTACTGTTTAAAGTTTCTGTCAGTTTCTATAAGGTCGCATACTGTATTACAAGCATGCAATACAGTTGCGTGATCTTTACCTCCAATTTGTGATCCAATTGACGCAAGCGATGTTTTTGTGAGATTTCGTCCAAAATACATAGCAATTTGTCTTGCTTGAACAATTTCTCTCTTTCTCGTTTTTGAAATCATAGATTCTGTAGTTATGCCAAAATATTCACATACTGTATTTTGTATTTTTGCTAATGATATATCCTCATTTTGTGTCTTTACTATTTTATCTGTAAGCCTTTCTGCCAATCCTAAGGTTATTTTTTCTTTATTTAGGGTGGCATGAGCAATTAAAGAAATTAGGGTTCCTTCAATCTCTCTAACATTACCTACAACCTTTGATGCTAAATAATTTAATATGTCTGTTGGAAGCTCAATTCCATCTTTAAAACTTTTTGCTTTAAGTATCTCCACCCTAGTATCATAAGCAGGAGGATTTAATTCAGCTGATAAACCCCATTTAAATCTTGATAAAAGCCTTTGCTCTAGTCCATGTAAATCTACCGGAGCCTTATCTGATGTAAGAATTAGCTGTTTCCCAGATTGATGCAGGTGGTTAAATATGTGAAAAAATGCATTTTGTGTTCCAGGCTTTTCTGCAAACTCATGTACGTCATCTATAATGAGTACATCTATCATTTGATAAAAATGGAGGAAATCTGTAAGTTTATTTTTTATATTTACGGCATCCATATACTGAGTTTGAAACCTATTAGCACTTACATAAAGGACTATTTGTTCGGGGAATTGCTCTTTTATAGCAATACCTATAGCTTGTGCCAAATGTGTTTTTCCTAATCCAGGTCCGCCATATATAAATAACGGATTAAAGGCGTTATTTCCGGGGCTGTTAGCAATAGTTAATCCGGCAGCTCTTCCTAAACGATTACACTCTCCTTCTATAAAATTAGAAAATGAATATAATGGGTTTAATTGCGGATCTATATTTAATTGCTGTAATCCTGGAATAATAAAAGGATTAAGATTTTCTCTTTTTTCATTTTGCGGAAATGGAATTGGTTTGTTTTTTAAATTGGAATGATTCTGACTAGGGTAAGTAACTGCTCCATCTTGAACAATTCTAACTTTATATACTAGTTTTGCTTGTTCTCCTATTTCTCTTTTTAATGCTTTACCAATATAATCGATAAAGTGCTCTTCTAGGTACTCCCTAAAAAACTCGGAAGGTACTTCAATAGTAAAGGTATAGTCTATAAGATCTACAGCTTTAATTGGTGTAAACCATGTTTTAAAACTTGTTGGTGGAATAACATCTTTTAATATATTTAGGCAGTTATTCCATACCTTTATGTGTAGGGGCTCTTTCATCGGTTTTGTAGATTTCAAATTTTTGATTGCATTACAAAAGTGGTGAAAAAAAAATTATAAAAAAAACAAAAAATCATTGTTTTTTTTATAAATCGCATAACATCCTAAATATCAATGTTAAAAAATTATCAAATAAATAATATGTTAATTATCAAATACTTAATTGTAAAACCTTAACTATCTACTAGATACATTTGTAACAAAAAAGTATTGTTTTTAACAATTCTAAAGTTAAATTAGAATTGTTAAAAACGTCAATTTTATTTAATTAAAAAACACTAATTTTTATGTATTTTTTTGGATTCTCTGTAATACGTTTCACAAGGTGGTCTACATCATTTATAAGAGAATCGAGTGAATTGTGTAGAGAATTAGAATTTAGTAATTTCCCAATAGAACCATTTGGATCTTGAACTTTTATAAGTAGTGCCCTAAGATTTTCTATAGTAGTTTTAAGTTCGGCCTGCGACAATTGAGTTGTTATATCATTAAGGTTTTTTAATGAATTTGTTATATCTCCGCTCCCCTCGCTTAATCCTTTAGATAACGTATTAAGATTGGCTATCATCTCTTTTAATTCTGGAGACATTTCATTTAATGATTTACTTAATGCTTGAGCGTTATGCATTGTCCTATTAAGATTTAAAAAGGATTGTTGCAAATTTACCCGTGCATTTGAATCTAATAGCGTATTAATATTATTAAGTGTTTTATTCATGTTATTCATAAGAGAGTAAGCCTGTTCTTTAAGAGGGCCTATTTCGTTGGTGAACATAGATATCATATCTGGAACACAAGTTCCGGCTATAGTATCATTTTCGCTTAAGTGAATATTTGATGCTCCTAAACTTATCCTTACAGATTTACCTCCAAGTATATCTGCACTGTAAATTTCAGCTTCTGAATTTGTGGGAATTATGTAATCAGATTTTATTGAAAGCCGTACAATAAAATTATCCTGTATATTATTATATTTGATACTTTCTACAGTGCCTACTTTTAATCCCCTTATGTATACGGGTCCGGTTGCCGTAAGCCCTTCAACGTTTTCAAAAGTAGTATAGTATTTAGAATTTTTATTAAAAAGATCTTGTCCTTTAAGAAAATTTATCACAACAAATATTGCCACAAGAGTAAGAAGAACAAACAAGCCTATTGTCTGAGCCTTTGTTAATTTAAATTTTTCCATTCCTTTCTTAGTTGTAAAATTGTGTTCGCAAATTTACTATATTTTCAATCATTTAACAATTTTATTATCCTCTATGTATATTATAAATGCTCCGTTAAATTTATTTCTTATTGTAGAAAGTTCCTCAGCAGCTTCATTACGAGTTTTATATTTACCAATATAATATTTATAGAAATTATTTACCTTAATATATTCATAACCCTTTTCTCCCTTAAAATCAGCAGCTTTTTTTCTTAAAATTTTATTTACCGATAAAATCTGGACAGCATAAAAGCCCAATTTAGAACTAGGCTGAATTTCAACGGCAGGCTCTTTTTGTATTACAGAATCAGATGTACTTATTGGTATTACGCCATATCCGGTTTCATATTCAGCTTTATAATCAACAAAAGCATTAAATAATTTTATGGCTAATTGCGTTTGCCCGGTGTTGCTTATAAGTACATTATAATCATTTGCATTAGAAATAAAACCTATTTCTGTAAGGATTGATGGCATTGTTGTTTTCCAGAGTACTAGTAATCCCCCCTGCTTTACTCCTCTACTATTATATATAGGTCCTTGTTTAAACTCTTCTTGTATGTGGGCTGCCAGTGAAAGACTTTGCTCTAAATGAGTATTTTGTAATAAAGTAAAAATAATATATGATTCGGGAGAATCTGGATTAAATCCCTCATATTTAGTCTTATAATTATCTTCCATTACAATCACTGAATTTTCCGTTTTACAAACCTCAAAGTTATCATCACTTTTATGTGTTCCCATTACAAATGTTTCTGTACCACTTGCTTGGGTAGATTTTGTTGAGTTGACATGAATAGAAATAAATAAATTTGCTTTGTTCTGGTTTGCAATATTAGCTCTTTCGTCTAAATCTACATATTTATCGGTGGTACGAGTGTAAATAATTTTTATATCAGGATATTTTTCTTTTATAAGATTCCCAAGCTTAAGCCCTACCGATAGTGTTATATCCTTTTCTTTGTATTTACCATTTTTGCTTATTGCTCCGGGATGTTTTCCTCCGTGTCCGGGATCAATTACAACAGTCTTTATTTGCGTATGAGGGGCACTGCCTTGTGAAAAGCAGGGCAAATCTACTATTAACAAAAATGATAATAATAGAATAATAAAAGAGGTATTATTTTGTAATGGCATATTAGTTGCAAAAAATGTATTAAATTTGCGGTTTGCAAAAATACTAAATATTTGTATAAATATACATTAATTAATACATCAAAGTTTATAAACTAACTCATTTTCATGTTAATAAAACATATTCGCAATATATTCATAGCTTTAATAGGGGTACTTTGTTTTATTACAGTATCTGCGCAGCGCATTGGGAATGAGTTGAAATCACCACAAATTAAGCAGAAAGATACCTTACTGGTAAAGAAAACTGATTCTCTTGTGCTCCGTAAAGATTCTCTTACATTAGCCAAAGATTCTGCTGCATTAGCTAAAGATAGTATAAGACTTAGAGGCAGTTTAGAATTTCCGGTATTTTCCACAGCAAGAGATTCTATAGTTGAAGATTTTTCAAATGGAAAAAAAATGATTTATTATTATGGTGATGTTAATGTTACCTATGATAATATGGAGATGAAGGCAGACTATATGGCTTATGATATGGATGCCAAAACTGTTTTTGCTAAGGGATTGCCAGATTCAACAGGAACAATTGCGGGTAAGCCGGTTATGAAGGAGGGGCAAGGAAGTTATGAAATGGAGAGCGTATATTATAATTTTGGATCTAGAAAAGCTAAAATTAGAAATATGATTACACAAGAGGGAGATGGCTTTTTGCATGGAGAATTTTTAAAGAAGATGCCCGATAATTCAATTAATATATCAAAAGGAAAATATACCACTTGTGATTGCGAGCATCCGCATTATTATTTAAAAATGACAGCAGCAAAGGTTATTAATGAACCAGGGGGAGGCCAAAAAACAGTATTTGGTCCTGCATTCGTTGTTGTTGAAGATGTACCAACGCCGTTTGCATTACCTTTTGGCTTTGTCCCTAAATTTGGATCAAGAAGCAGTGGCGTACTTATTCCCAGCTATGGAGAAGAGGTTTCTAGAGGTTTTTTTCTTAGAGGATTAGGGTATTATTTTGTTTTTGGAGATCACTTTGATGTAGCAGCTACGGCAGATATTTATACTATGGGGTCTTGGGGATTGCAACTTAATTCTAGATATAATAAAAGATATAAATACAATGGTAATTTAGCGCTTACATATTCTGTAGACCAAACTGGAGAGAAAAATTCTCCCGATTTCTTTCAAACTAAGAACTTTGCATTACAGTGGAGTCATTCACAAGATCCTAAATCTAGGCCAGGTACCACATTTAGGGCTTCTGTTAATTTTTCTAGTCCATCAAATAATAAATATAATTCTACCGATATAAATAATGCGCTGCAAAACCAAATTTCTTCATCAATATCCTATGGTAAAACATGGGCAGGCACTCCGTTTAGTTTATCTGTAAATGCATTACATAGCCAAAGTTCAAGAGATAGTTCGTACTCAATCACCTTTCCTAATCTAACCTTTACGGTTAATCGTATATATCCGTTTAAGAGAAAAGAAAGGGTAGGGAAGGAGAAATTTTATGAGTCGTTTGCATTTAACTATAATACAACTTTAGAAAATAGGATAAGTTTTAAATCTAAAGAGACAAGCGAGCCAGATTTTTTAAAGAAAATGAAAAACGGAATGAAACACAATTTTAGTATTTCTCTTCCATCATTTACTCTTGCTAAATACATACAAGCATCTCCTAGCATAAGCTATGGAATGAATTGGTATTTTAGTGATTCCAAAAAAATATTTAACGAGGAGCAGCAAAAAATTGAAACAATTTATTCAGATCCATTTAGCACATTTGGAATAACACAAGATTTTTCTGCAGGAATTTCGTTTTCAACTCGTTTATATGGTACGTTTAACTTTGGTAAAAAAAGAAAAATAGAGGCAATAAGGCACATGGTAACTCCTTCTATTAGTTTTAGTGCTCAACCCGAAATGGGAACCAAGGGCAACGGGTACCAAAGTTTAAGCTATATTGATGTAAATGGCATACAGCACGTAGTTCCATATAATAAATACGACGGGCAAATTTATTCTCCTCCAGGGCGTGGAAAATCGGCAAATATGAGTTTTTCCATTGGTAATAATATAGAGGCAAAAGTGAGAGATTTAAAGGATACTACAGGAAAGGGGACAAAGAAATTAAAACTTATTGATCAGTTATCTATTGGAGGTTCATATAATTTTTTGGCAGACTCAATGAATTTGTCAAATATTTCTATAAATATGAATACTACTGTATTTGGAAAAATGGGACTTTCGGCAAATGCAACATTAGATCCTTATGCCATAAACAAATATGGAACAAGAATAAAAACCTTTAATATTGTTCAGGAAGGCGGATTTAAACTTGCGCGTCTTACAAATGCTAGCGCATCTATTTCTTATAGCTTTTCCGGCGAAGGCAAGAGTAGATTAGGTAGCAATTATAAAATGGAGGGGAATGGAAACCAACCAAAATCTCCCGATAAGGTTGAAAAATCGCAGGCTGAATCGTATCAAAAAATGTATTATCATCCAATAACAGGTGAATATATTCCAGGAGGATGGGTATATTATATGGACCCTAATGTGCCGTGGAGTATAAATTTTAATTACAGTTATACATACAGTAGAAGCTATCAATATGCAAATGAACAATTACAGGTTAAGCATAGTCATATGCAAACCTTAGGTATATCTGGTCAGTTAAAACTTACAAAGCAACTTAATTTTAATCTAAATACGGGGTTTGATCTTACTAAGATGAAACTTACCACAACGCAACTCAGTGCAAGCTATGATTTACATTGTTTTCTTATCTCTGTTTCATGGATTCCAAATGGACAGTGGGAGAGTTGGAGTTTTAGAATAAATGCAAAAGCTTCTGCCCTTGCAGATTTACTGCAATTTAAAAAGAATGCAAGTTACTGGGATAATAGGTAACGTAAAATATAATAAACTTAATAAAATAAAGATTATGGATAGAAAAATAGTAGCAAGTTCAAAAGCGCCTAAAGCTGTAGGAACTTATAGTCAGGCTGTTATTGCAAATGGAACAATTTATGTTTCCGGACAATTGCCAATTGATGCCAAAACAGGAGAATTTGTACCAGGTGGAATTAAAGAACAACTTCATCAAGTATTTAAAAATCTTCAGTATGTTTTAGAAGAGGGGGGATATACATTTGCCAATGTTGTAAAGACAAACGTATTTCTTTCTGACATGGGGAATTTTGCAGCCCTAAACGAGGTATATGCTCTATATTTTAAAGAGCCATATCCTGCCCGTGTTGCATACCAAGTTGCAGCTCTTCCAAAGGCAGCACTAGTTGAAATAGATGTTATTGCAGTAAAGTAATGCAGCAAAATTACTAAAATAGAAATTTAAATAGGGTATAAGGTAAACTTTTGCCCTATTTTTTTGTTTTTCTTAAAAAAAAATATACCTTTGCATTCTGTTTTGATTTCTTCAGACATCGTTCGCAGGTAAACACAATTCCCTTTTTATTAAAAATTATTCATGTACGACATTATAGAATTGAGCAATAAAAGTTTAGAAGAACTTTTTACAATTGCAGAAAAGCTTAATATTCAAAAAATTAAGACTTACACTAAAGATGATCTTATTTACAAAGTATTAGATGAGCAAGCTATTCAAGGAATAGATAAGCCTATTCAGAAGAAACCTAGAAATAAGGTTAATCCCGTAATAAAAAGTAAGCCTGTAGATGCTACAGAAAAGGTTCCCGATGGTAGCGTAGTAAAGGACAATAATTTGGTAAAAAGAGCGCCCGGGCCAAAACCAAAACCAAAACAAAAGTTAGATAGACAGCCACAGCCACAATTACAAAGGCCAAAAGAGACTATTGCAGAGGTAAAGAAAGAGAGTGTAGTGGAGCAACCTATACAAAATGAAATAAAAGGTGTTGTTGTAGAACCTGCACAACAGAAAATAGTTGGAGAATTTGTACCGCAGAATAGAACAAAAGAAATTGCAGCAGAGCCATTTCAACAGAATAAGCCAAAAAACGTTACAGTAGAACCAACGCAACAGAATAAACCAAAAGATATTACAGCAAAACCAATTCAACAGAATAAATCAAAAGACGTTACAGCAGAACCAATTCAACAGACAATAGTAAAAGATATTGTTACCGAACCTGTACAAAATATAGTTAAAGACGTTGTTAGCGCACCTGCGCAAGAAAACAAAGAGCAGAATCCTGCAATTCAAAATGACCCTAAACTAAGAAATAGGCAGCGCATAAATAATAAAAATAGGAATAATAATAATTTTGGAAATAATAGCAAAAACAATAATAATAGTAACATCAATAAAAATGTTAATGAGAAGGATGATGAGCTATTAATGAATGTAGAAGATGATTTATTGCCTGTAGATGGTTTTGTGGCGCCTGCTTTAGATGATACAGAGGCTATAAGGGAGACAGGAGAGGTAAAGCAAGATGCCAAAAATTATAAAAGCGACAGACCCGAAAAGAAAAATAATATACCAAAACTAGAATTTGAAGGGATTGTAGAAGCTAGTGGAGTTCTCGAAATTATGCCTGATGGTTATGGTTTCCTTCGCTCTTCGGACTACAATTACTTAAATTCCCCCGATGATATTTATGTATCGCAATCGCAGATAAAACTTTTTGGACTTAAAACCGGCGATACTTTAACAGGTGAAATTAGACCGCCAAGAGAGGGAGATAAGTATTTTCCATTAGTTAAAGTGAGTCAAATTAACGGAAGAAGTCCTGAGTTTATAAGAGACAGAGTACCATTTGATTTTCTAACCCCTTTATTTCCTAACGAGAAATTTGAACTTACAGCAAATGGACATAACAACCTTTCTTGCCGCATAGTAGATCTTTTTACCCCAATAGGAAAGGGACAACGTGGTTTAATTGTTGCACAGCCCAAAACAGGTAAAACAATGTTGCTTAAGGAAATTGCTAATGCAATTGCAGATAATCATCCAGAGGTTTATATGATAGTGCTTCTTATAGATGAGCGTCCAGAGGAAGTTACTGATATGGCACGTAACGTAAAAGCGGAGGTTGTTGCCTCTACATTTGACGAACCGGCAGAACGTCACGTAAAGGTTGCAAATATTGTATTGGAAAAAGCAAAACGCCTTGTAGAGTGTGGTCACGACGTTGTTATATTGTTAGATTCAATTACCCGTCTTGCTCGTGCATTTAACACTGTACAACCTGCTTCCGGTAAAGTTTTAAGTGGAGGTGTTGATGCAAATGCACTTCATAAACCTAAACGTTTCTTTGGAGCTGCCCGTAATGTAGAAAATGGAGGTTCGCTTACAATTTTAGCAACTGCTCTTACAGATACAGGCTCAAAAATGGATGAGGTTATTTTTGAGGAATTTAAAGGAACAGGTAATATGGAACTTCAATTAGATAGAAAATTATCTAATAAACGAATATTCCCGGCAGTTGATGTAACGCAGAGCTCTACACGTAAAGATGATTTGCTATATAAAGCAGAAGATATAAATAGAGTATGGATTCTTAGAAATCACCTTGCAGATATGAATAGCGTAGAAGCTATGGATTTTATGAAAGGAAGATTGGAGAAAACTATAAACAATGAGGAGTTTTTAATGTCTATGAATGGGGAGTAACAAGCTCTTTTTTCATACAGTAAGCATCACCATTGTGATAATAATCCTTCTTAATTGATGTATATTTAAAGCCGTTTTTTGTATATAATGCAATAGCGGCTTTATTTTTTGTATCAACTTCTAACGTAACTGATTTATAATTGTGCTCCACAGCGTATCCTATGCTTGTATCCATAAGCATTTGTCCTAAATTAAGTCTTCTTGCTAATGGATGTACGGCAAGGGAATACATTCTTAGATTAGAGGCGTTTGAACGATACACAAATGAAACATATGCAACAACATTTTTATTTTTGCATATTACATAACATGAGCCTTGTGCTTTACTTATGAGATAAGATATTTGTCTGCGAGAGAAACTATCTTCTGCAAAGCAAGCATTTTCAATCTCCATTATGGCGTCCAAATGTTCCGGACGCCCCTTCTCAACTATAAATTCTGTATTCATATAATCTTTATTGTGCGTGTATTTGATTTAGCTTATGTATAAAATAGTTTAGAATACGATAGTATAGTTCGTCACCTAATACTGCATCCTCTATACCGTGGTCTATACTTGGATTATCATTTATCTCAATTACTATAGCTTTACCGTTTACAACTTTAAGATCTACTCCATATAATCCTTTTCCTATTAAGGCCGCTGCTTTTATTGCTGTTTCCCTTACTTTTGCAGGGACTTGATAGATAGGAATTGTATCCCATGCCCCGCATATGTTTTTTCCAGAATCTGCGTGGTTATAAATTTGCCAGTGTCCTTTTGCCATGTAGTATTTGCATGCAAATAGTGGCTCTCCATCTAATATTCCTACTCTCCAATCAAAGTCGGTTGGGGTAAATTCTTGTGCTAACAATACGGCAGATTCTTTAAAAAGAATATCTAACGCATTTTGAAGCTCTTGTTCGTTTGAAATTTTATACATTCCAATGGAAAATGAACCATCGGGAATTTTAAGAATAAACGGGGTCCCTAATTTTTCGCTAATATCATTAAATGTATTTGTATTGCTTCTAAATAGAAGTTGTGATGTTGGTGCCGGAATTTTTTCTTTTTCAAATAGCTCACTTAGATATACTTTATTTGTACACCTTATTATAGATTCGGGATCATCAATTACAGCCATATCATTTACTGCGGCAAGCTGTGATAAGTGAAAAGTATAGTGATTAAGCGATGTTGTAGTTCTTATAAATAATGCGTCAAATTCCATAAGGCGAGTTGCATCTTCTTCCGTTATTAGCTCTGCATGAATATTCATCCTTTTTGCTACTTCAAGAAATTTATTGAGAGCTTGTTTGTTGCTTGGTGGAAATTCTTCGATTGGATCGTAGAGAATTGCAATATTATAGCGAGATGGTTTTGAAGTACGTGGCGAGCGCCAAACTTTTTTATTAAAGTTGTCAAGTGCATTTGCAAAATAATCTTGCTCTTGGTCGCTTAGTTGTTGTAATGTTAGAGGTTGTACTGTTTCTATTTGGTTCCTACAGTTGGTGTTAAATCCAACTTTTAATAATGGACAGGGATAATTATCAAAAATAAAACGGGCTATTTTTTCTAATCCTTTTTCTTTGCATCTTCCAAAGTAGATATTAAGATACCAAATGTCATCTGTAATATTATTTTTTTGAATCCACTGGTAGCAAATTTTCTGAAGAGCTCCATTCATGCGAATGCCTGTTCCGCTTTCAAGTTTATTAAGAGTTTCTACTCCTGGGAGAACTCGGTGTCCTCTGGCTTGTGCTAGGAGTGAACAATAGTATCCTTCTGAATTATAACCATAATTGTCGGCTAAGTTTAATACCAATTTTGGCCCTTTAGCAATGTAATTGTGATCTAGGTAATCAGAGACTGTAAGTGTACTCTCTGTTTCACAATATGGTTTCCAGTCATTTAGACTGTTTAATAGTATGAAAACGCTGTTCATGATCTATGTAAAATATAAATTGTTTTTTAAATTATTTGAAAAAACCAGCATAAAATACCAACCACAAGTCCAACAATTACATTAACCAATTTGGCTTTAAAAAAGTAGGACTTACTCTGAGCAAGGAGCGGAAGGGTAGTGTGGCCATCTTGAACTATTGAGTTTACCAATAATACATAAAACGGAAGAATCCCTTGTGCGTAGAGTGTGATAAATACCAAGTGCGGTCCCGATTCGGGGATTATACCTATTGCTATTGCAAGAAGAACTACAACCAGCATATTGTTACTTATCCAATGATTTATATCTAAATACTGCATCCCTATTTGGCATATTAGAAGCGTTCCAAATGTCCATAGAAATATTGATAGTAAATGTTTCTTTATAACGTGAGCCCATAAGTGCTCTTTTATAAAATGTTCTTTGGCAGTAGCTGTAAAGAACAAAGTTATAATACTTATTATCGCAAAAATAATATTTATCCAGCGTTCATTAAGAAGATTAAGCCCAAGCCCGGGTTGGTGTGCGCAAGCTTGGGTATGTATGTGCCCAACTTCCTCTGCTTGGTGGTGGTGTCCACATTCTAATATTCCAAATATTACAGCCGAAATAAATAGAGCTATCCCTAAAAGAATAATAATCCGCTCTTTAGAAGGATGCAGCATAGCGCGGTACGAGTTTGCCTTAAATATAGACGGAATGTTATTATCGGGTCCCGATAGATTATTATCATTATGCCCGGTGTGAGTATGAATTTCAAATTTATCGGGACACAACTCTTTTTGTGGCTTTTTAAAAAAAACATAATCTATAAGGATTCCAACGGTTACTGATATTAAAAAAAGGATACCAAATAATAGAAGTGCCTTTTGAGGAATCATTGCAAGAATTATAAACGCCTCATCGCCAGACGAGCTAATCATCATGGCAATAAGTGCTCCAAAACTTATAAGATTATGTGTAAAAAGTGAAACACATGCAAAACCTCCTATACATCCCGGTATTAAACCAAATAGCGAGCCTAAGATAATTTGCCGTAATTTAGAACCCTGAAGTTTTAAAAACCATTTTCCATGAGATTGAATATTAAAATATTCAATCATAAGCATCATAATAAGTACTAGTCCGGTAATTAATATACTATTACGCAGGGTATCAATAAAAATATCTAAATTCATTAAGAATTATTTTTCATTTATTTTTCGGTACATTTTTAACAGTTCTCCGGCAGCCATAAATGATTCAATTTTACCGTTAAGCACTGCTTGTTCATATTTATGCAATTCACCTATTATAATAGGATTCTCATAAAAATTATTTCGCAAAGTTTCGTTTATACTCTCATACATCCAATACTGAGCCTGTTCGCAACGTTTATGTTCATAGTATCCGTTACCTTTTACCAAACTAAAATATTCTTCTATTTTCTGTAAAATTTCAGGAAGCCCTTCTTTTGTTACGGCAGAGGATGTAACAGCACTTGGAATCCATGTGGAATCTGTAGGAGGAAATAAATGGAGAGCATTTGAATACAGTGCTTTTGCCATAGTTGCTTTATCTATATTTGCTCCATCTGCTTTAGTAATTGCAATAAGATCGCTCATTTCCATTATCCCTCTCTTTATTCCTTGCAGTTCGTCTCCTGCTCCAGAAAGCATAAGAAGCAAAAAGAAATCGCTCATAGAATGAACAGCAGTTTCTGATTGTCCTACACCCACTGTTTCAATAAAGATAACATCAAAACCGGCAGCTTCGCATAGAAGTATGGTCTCTCTAGTTTTACGTGCAACACCACCTAGCGAACCTGCACTTGGGCTAGGCCTAATAAAAGCATTGGGATCATTACACAAAGTCTCCATTCTTGTTTTATCTCCAAGAATACTCCCTTTGCTCTTTTCACTGCTTGGATCTATTGCCAGCACTGCAAGTTTATGCCCTTTAGATGTTATAAAGCTTCCAAATGCTTCAATAAATGTACTTTTACCTGCCCCCGGCACTCCTGTTATCCCTATTCTCATAGATTTAAGCCTGGAGTTTGTTATATATTCTTGACATTTAGCTATAATTTGTTGTGCTAAAATTCTATGTGCCGGCAGGTAACTCTCTACTAATGTAATTGCCTGGCTTAAAATTGTCATATTCCCTGCAACAAGTCCTGTCATATATTCTTCTACTGATAAAAGCGTGGGCTTTTTCTTAAAAAAAGTCTTTATATACGGATTTATTATGGGTGGTTGTTCAATTCCTGCGTTAACAACTAATGCTGTATCATTATCTTTATGCTTTTTTGGTGGCCATTCTCCTGTAGTTGTCTTCATCTTTTGTAATTCTTATTATTTATATTTTTTCTATTATTTTTCTCTATTTTATTGTACCCGTTATAAAAAGATTAACCAAAGGCCTATTAGGCGAGTTAGTTACAAGCGTAATTGTAAAAATTTGCTCTCCATTATAATACGCAGGATTTATGGTTGCTACAACTGTAAATGCGTTGCCTGCTTTAACTGTTAATGGACAACTAATATCTATTTTACTATTATTTGTATCGGCTTTGTAAATAGCAAGATCTCTATATCCTGTATTTCGCAGATTAAATGTTGCTGTTATTTTTGTACTTTTAGATACTGTCCCAAAATTATACGAACTATTTTTAGCAATTATCATAGGTCCGTTATTTTGTTCATCTTTACTTAAATTAGAAAAATTATCTATAATCATACAGTTTACAAGTAACTGTTTAGATGCCTTTGTTCCATTGCATAACACTCTCGCTTTATAAATTGTGTTTCCCCAATTTAGTTTAGTTTTTGTGTCTATAGTGTATGTAATTTCTGCAAGCCCGTTTGCCGGAATTGGCTGTTGTGTAATTTTCATGTTTAGCCCTGGAGAAAGATCTAAAAATTTAACTGTAACCGGTTTGTTAGATGTATTTACAACTATTACATTTTTGCTTTTAATTTCTCCCTGCTCTAGCTGCCCCATCTTTAATATGTTGCTTTTTAATCCTAATACTCCTATTGCTGTAGGAAACTGTTCATTAATCCCTTTTTTTGTTTCATATGCTACTCCTGTAATTCTTAAAATAATAGGCTTCTTACTGGCTGATGTATATACAGTTAGTGATTTATCAAAAGGGAACGGTCCTTGGTCGTTAAGAAATGTTACCTTTATAACTCCATTTTCGTCTGGCATAATTGGCTTTTTGGGCCACTGTGGAGTTGTACAACCGCAAGAAGAGAGAATATTATTTATTACAACCGGCTTATTTAATGTGTTTTTAAATTCAAAAGTGCAATTTTGTGCCCCGTCTTTTATTGCAATTTTACCAAAATTATGTACCTTTTTATTAAATTCTAGAGTTTGTGCAAAAACAACACTCCCCGATATACTAATTTGAAATCCAATAACAAACATAATTATCGGGAATAAAAATATTTTTCTTATCATCTGAGCAAAATTTTTACGAATGTACAACATTTTCATTAAATGTTAACTAAATTTGTGCCTAATATTAATTTGTGCTCAATAATTAATCTTTAAAACTATTTAAATAATGAAGAAAAATTTGTTAAAAATGTTAATGCTTGCAATAAGTGTTTTATTTTTTGCAGCATGCGGCCCAAAATACAGTTACGAGAGTGTTCCAAATGATCCAATTAATGCTAGGATATATACTCTTGATAATGGACTTAAAATATATATGACTGTAAATAAGGATGAGCCTAGAATACAGGCAAATATAGCAGTAAGAGTTGGTGCTAAAAATGATCCTGCAGAGACAACAGGACTTGCTCATTATTTTGAGCATTTAATGTTTAAAGGGACAAAAAGTTTTGGCACACAGAATTATGAGGCCGAGAAGGTAATTTTGGATAAAATAGAGGCTGCTTTTGAAAGTTATAGAAAACTTACCAATGAGGCAGAGAGAGAGGCTGCATATCATGTTATTGATAGTCTTTCTTATGAGGCTTCAAAGTATGCAATTCCTAATGAATATGATAAACTTATGTCTGCAATTGGGGCAAAAGGGACAAATGCATATACTGGTTATGATATGACAGTATATGTAGAGGATATTCCGTCTAATCAAATTGAAACTTGGGCAAAAATAGAGGCGGATAGGTTTAAAAATAATGTTATAAGAGGTTTCCATACCGAGCTGGAGACAGTTTATGAGGAGAAAAATATGTCGCTTACACAAGATGATGAAAAAGTTATAGAGTCGCTATTTGCATCGTTGTTGCCTCACCATCCTTACGGAACACAAACAGTACTTGGTACACAGGAAAATCTTAAAAATCCTTCAATTACAAATATAAAAAATTATTATAATAATTGGTATGTCCCAAATAATATGGCAATATGTTTATCGGGAGATTTTAATCCCGATGAAATGATTGTGCTTATTGATAAGTATTTTGGCAATATGGTTCCTAATAATAATATTAAGAGATTAGAAATTAAACAAGAAGAGCCTATTAATGAGCCTATTATTAAAACAGTATATGGTAAAGAGTCTCCAAATGTTACATTAGGTTGGAGATTTCCCGGTGTAGCAAGTGAGATAACTCCTGTACTTACCCTTTTTTCAAATATACTTTGTAATGGAAATGCAGGCCTTATTGATTTAAATGTTAATCAGACACAAAAAGTGTTAGGTGCTTATGCCGGTAGTTATGAACAGGCAGATTATACTGCTTTTATTATGCAAGGTATGCCTAAGCAAGGACAATCTTTGGACGAAGTAAAGGCTATTCTTTTAGAGCAACTCGGAAACATTAAAAAAGGTAATTTTGATGAAAAGTTAATTAAATCTACTATTAATAATTATAAAAAGCAGAATCTTTTGTTGTTAGAAAGCAATAATGCAAGAGCTACCAAATTGGGGGATTCATTTATTAATGGTACTAATTGGGCCGATGAAGTTTCGTTTATTGATAGGATGGCTAAAATTACTAAAGATGATATTATAAAGTTTGCAAATGATAATTTTAATCAAAATTATGTTGTTGTAAATAAGTTGGAAGGTATTGATACTAATGAAGTTAAAATAGCAAAGCCAAAAATTACTCCTATTCTTACAAATAGGGATACATCAAGTGTTTTCCTTAAAGATATACAAACTTTAGCAGCGCAAGCAACTCCTATTCAACCAGTATTCCTAGATTATACTAAAGACTTGGAAAAACTAACAGTTAAGGATAATATAGAGTTGTTATATAAACAAAATGTATCTAACGATCTTTTTGAACTTACTTTTGTAGTTGATATGGGGACAAATGATAATAAATTAATTTCTACGGCAGTTGATTATTTTGAATACTTAGGTACAAGTACAAAAACTGCTGAAGAAATTATGCAGGAACTGTATAATATTGCTTGTGATGTTTCTTTACAAACTTCTGCAAAGAGGACTTACCTTAAACTATCGGGATTAAGTGAAAATATGGAAGTTGCTCTTAAAATAATGGAAGATAAGCTTGCAGATGCGCAGCCCAATGAGCAAATTCTTAAAAATTTAAAGAGTGATATTAATATTTCAAGAACAAATGCTAAACTTAATCAAAGTGACGGTTTTTCTAAGCTTAATCAATATGTTATTTATGGAGCAAATAACCCCTCAACTAATATATTATCGGGTAATGAAATTGAAAAATTAACTTCTAACAATTTGTTAACAGAAACTAAAGGGTTGTTTAGTCGTCAGCATTATATTATGTATTATGGACCTATGACTAAAGATTCAGTTGTAACAACTATAAATACATTGCATAATGTGCCGGCACAACTTACCCCTGTGGTTAAGAATGAAACTATAGTTATGCAACCTACAAAAGAGAATATTGTTTACATTGCTCCATACGATGCAAAGCAAATTTATATGATCTCTTATTCAAATAACGGAGCTAAGTTTGCAACAGAAACTACACCTATTATTACAATGTATAATGACTATTTTGGAGGCGGAATGAATTCTATAGTATTTCAAGAGATGAGAGAAGCTAGAGGTTTGGCATATTCAGCAAATGCAAGATATGTAAAACCTTTAAATCTTAACGATTCATACTGCTTTACAACGTTTATTGCAACGCAAAATGATAAAATGATGGATGCAATTACGGCTTTTGATAATATTGTAAATAATATGCCGGTATCGGAGGGTGCCTTTAAGATAGCAAAAGGGAATATACTAGCTAATATTAGCACTGAGAGAATTCTAAAGAGCGATATTTTATGGAATTATGTAAATGCTCGTGAATTAGGGCTTAGTGTAGATGCCAGAAAAGATATTTATGAGAAGGTAAAAAACTTTACATTACAAGATGTTGAAAAATTTCAACAAGAAAATGTTAAGGGGAGAGTATATACTATAGGTATATTGGGTAATGCAAAAGACCTTGATCTTAAAACTCTTGGCTCTGGTAAATATGGTAAGATAGTAAATCTTACACAAAAAGATATTTTTGGATACTAACGGCGTAGTTATTATATTTGCAGAAATATTAAATAAACAAATAATTAAATAAAATAAAAGTCATGGCTTACAAAATTTCAGAAGATTGCGCAGCTTGCGGTACTTGTATTGACGAATGTCCTGTTGGAGCAATTTCTGCAGGTGATATTTTTAAAATAGATCCTGCTGTTTGTACCGAGTGTGGTACTTGCGCAGATGCATGCCCTGTTGGAGCAATTCACCTTGATGCATAGTTATTAAAGGGATTTTCCTAAAAATAAGGGGGTGATTTTTTAGTCACCCCCTTTATTTTTACATTATGTTCGGTTATATTATTTTGTAGCGAATATTAAATTTTTTCTGCTCTTACCATATGATGCTTCCCATTTGCTCCGGTGAGGCGTTTTACTATAAACCCGGCATCTCTCAATGCTTGTTTTACAATGCCTTTAGCACAATATGTTACAAGAATACTCCCTACCGGAATGTTTTTATAAAAGCGATGGAATATACTGCAATTCCATAGTGTTGGTTGTGTGCCTGGCGAAAATGTATCGTAAAAAATAACAGTCTTATATGAATTTGTATTATTAAATATACAGGGAGCGTTATATGGCTGAGGGTTAAATTCTGTAATATCTGCGTTACTTTTACGTAAAATAAAATTAGGAGCCAATTTAATATCCTCATTCCAAGGCACTTTGTGCATTTCTATAAATAATTGCTCAATCTGTATTCCTGTGGTATTACAATCTGCGTGCAGTTGATCTGTTATATATTTAGGGAAATTTAGTTTTCTTATTTCATCCATTAAAATTGGATATTTTTCTATTCCATGATAATAAATTACTGTATTATTGTTGTCATTTTGTTGCCATAAAAGGCTAAGAAGACAATTTAAGCCTGTTCCAAAACCTATGTCATAAATATATATTTCATTAGAATTAGCTAAATAATTAAGGCCATTATTTATATAAATATGCATAGCTTCGATATATGCCCCATTTACAGAGTGGTATGATTCATTAAACTCATTAAGTTTTAATGTAGACGATCCGTCTGCGCTTATTGTTATTGTATGATTCATTCTCTGTTCTATATTTATGCAAAGTTAATAAATCATACTATATTACTAATTTTATTTATATTTGCAGATTAAAATTGCAAATGGTAGGCTATTTGCAGTTTATAAAAAACTTTAAAAAAAATAATTGAATAATAAATTTAATAAAAATAGATAATGACATCATTTTCAGGTATTCTTAAGAAACTATTCGGGTCAAAAGCAGAAAGGGACTTAAAACAGATTAAACCTATTTTAGAAAAAACTCTGGAGGCTTATAAAAGAATTGACATTTTGTCAGACGATGATTTACGAGAAGAGGCAAGAAAAATTAGAAAAGTTATAGCTGATAAAATTGCAGATAACGAGGCTAAAAAGAAAGAATTGCGTAATCGTTTAGAAGATATGACTCTTTCGCCCGATGAAAAAGAGGATGTTGCAACAGAGGTTGATAAACTTGCTAAAAAGATAGATGAGCAAATAGAAGAGGTGTTGTTAGAAGTACTTCCCGACGCATTTTCTGTTATGAAATCTACAGCACGAAGATTTAAAGAGAATGCAACAATTAAAGTGTTAGCAACAGAAGAAGACCGTAACTTAAGTATAAAGTCAGATTTTGTTTCTATAGAGGGAGATTATGCAATTTGGAAGAATACATGGATGGCCGGTGGAACCCAAATTACTTGGGACATGGTTCATTACGATGTACAGCTTATTGGAGGTATAGTATTGCATGAGGGGAAAATAGCTGAGATGGCAACAGGTGAGGGTAAAACCCTTGTTGCAACACTCCCTGTGTTCCTTAATGCGTTGGCCGGGAAAGGCGTTCATGTTGTAACTGTAAATGATTATCTATCAAAACGTGACTCCGAGTGGATGGGGCCGCTTTATCAATTTCATGGGTTAAGGGTAGATTGTATTGATAAACATCAGCCAAATTCAGAGGCTCGTAAAAAAGCATATAGGGCAGATATTACATTTGGTACAAATAACGAGTTTGGCTTTGATTATCTTAGAGATAATATGGCAATTAATCCAGATGATTTAGTACAGAAAAAACATCATTATGCTATTGTGGATGAGGTTGACTCCGTATTGATTGATGATGCCAGAACACCTTTAATTATATCGGGGCCAGTTCCAAAAGGAGAAGACCAGCAATTTGCAGATTACAAACCATTTGTAGAAAAAATATATAATATACAGCGTTCAGACGTTACTCAATTATTAAACGAGGCAAAGAAACTTATTGCAGCGGGAAATAAAGAGGAAGGAGGAAAGATTTTGTTACGTGCATATAAAGGGCTGCCAAGGTATACACCGCTTATTAAATATTTGAGTGAGCCGGGTATGAAGCAAATTCTTTTAAGTACAGAGAATTTTTATATGCAAGACAATAATAAAAACATGCATATAGTTACCGATGATTTATATTTTATAATTGATGAAAAACAAAAATCGGTAGAGCTCACCGATAGAGGTCACGAACTTATTGCGCAGACAACCAGCGATCCAAAATTCTTTATCCTTCCCGATGTTGGGGCTGAGATATCAGAAATGGAGAAAGAGAGTATAAGTGCAGAAGAGAAGCAAATAAAAAAAGATACATTACTTACAGATTACGCACTAAAATCGGAGCGTGTACATACTGTTAATCAATTACTTAAATCATATACAATGTTTGAAAAAGATGTTGAATATGTAGTAATGGATAATAAAATTAAGATTGTAGATGAGCAGACCGGTCGTATATTAGACGGTAGACGTTATTCAGATGGTTTGCACCAAGCTATAGAGGCAAAAGAGGATGTAAAAGTAGAAGCTGCAACACAAACATTTGCAACAATTACCTTACAGAATTATTTTAGAATGTACCATAAGCTTGCCGGTATGACCGGTACAGCAGAGACAGAGGCCGGAGAGTTTTGGTCTATTTATAAATTGGATGTTGTTTCAATTCCTACAAACCGTCCTGTTGTTAGAAAAGATGGAGAAGATTTAATTTATAAAACTAAAAAAGATAAATACAATGCTGTAATTGATCATATTATTGCTCTTCAAAATGCAGGAAGGCCGGTACTTGTTGGAACAACGTCGGTAGAAATTTCTGAACTATTGAGTAGAATGCTTAAATTACGTGGCATAAAACATAGTGTTCTTAATGCTAAGCAGCATGCAAAAGAGGCTGATATTGTGGCAGAGGCAGGGCAGGCAGGTTCTGTTACTATTGCAACTAATATGGCTGGCCGTGGTACAGATATTAAATTAGGAGTTGGGGTTAAAGAGGCTGGTGGTCTTGCTATTATAGGAACAGAGAGGCACGATAGCCGTCGCGTAGACCGTCAGTTAAGAGGACGTGCCGGTAGGCAAGGAGACCCTGGATCATCAGCATTCTTTGTTTCATTAGAGGATGATCTTATGCGTTTGTTTGGATCGGAGAGAATTGCCAAAATTGTAGACCGTATGGGAATGAAAGAGGGTGAGGTTTTACAACACTCAATGCTTTCTAGTTCAATAGAGAGGGCTCAGAGAAAGGTTGAGGAAAACAACTTTGGTATACGTAAGAGATTATTGGAATATGATGACGTTATGAATTCTCAGAGAGAAGTTATTTATAACAGAAGAAAAAATGCTCTTTATGGGGAGAGAATAGAGGTGGACCTTAAAAATATGGTTTCCGATTATTCAGATGTTTTGGCTGTAAGTAAAGAGAATTACGATTATCAAGATTTTTCTTATGAGCTTATAAAACAAGTTTCTATATCTCCCGATTTTGATGAAACTTTTTATAAAGATGCAGGTGTAGATGCTATTGCAGAAAAAATATCAAGTGCAGTAAAGAATGTTATTGCAAGAAAGACCGATATTATGGTTAAGCAGATATGGCCTATTATAGAGCAGGTTTATACAACTCAAGGGGCTGCTTATGAGAATATTGCAATACCTGTTTCGGATGGTGTAAGAATCCTGCAACTAACAGTAAATCTTAAAAAAGCTTATGAAACTAAGGGAATGGAACTGTATAGAACTATGGTAAAGTCTGTTACTCTTATGACTATAGATGAATACTGGAAGGAGCATTTGAGAGATATGGATGATCTTAAGCAATCTGTACAAAATGCTACTTACGAGCAAAAAGATCCGCTTTTAATTTATAAATTTGAGAGCTTTAATTTATTTAAGGGAATTTTAGAAAAAATAAGCCGAGATGTCTTAGCTTTTCTTGTAAGGGCTAATATTCCACTTAGACAAAACAATCAAGAGATTCCTATACGAGAAGAGCATACACGTAAGAGAACAGATTTAAGTAATATGAGAACAAGTCGTTCAGATTTAGCTACTAATAGTAGTGAACCTAAGGCTAATACTCCTATACACGTAGAGAAAAAGATAGGGCGTAACGATCCTTGTCCTTGTGGAAGCGGAAAAAAATATAAGGCATGTCATGGTAAAAACGAGACCGTATAACATATTTAACACACATTAGACACTTTTAAAAGCTAAAATACACTAATACACTAAAATACATAATGGAAAATATATTTGATTTAATAATTGTTGGAGCAGGACCCGGTGGGTATGTGGCAGCAATAAGGGCCGCACAACTTGGGTTTAAAACGGCAGTTATAGAGAAAGCAGAACTTGGAGGAGTTTGTCTTAATTGGGGATGTATCCCTACAAAGGCACTCTTAAAAAGCGCTCAGGTTCTTAATTATACAAAACATCTTGGCGATTATGGAATTGAACTTTGTAATACAGATGGGGCTCCTATTGAGATAGGAAGTGTTATCTCTATGGCGAATATAAAAAAAGTTGTGGAGAGAGAGAGAGGCGTTTCAGCTTCAATGAGTAAAGGAATAGAGTTTCTTTTTAAGAAAAACAATATTACTGTTATAAAAGGGACAGCAAAATTGCTGTCGGGACACAAAATAGAGATAACACCTAGCCAAGAAGAGACCCCTGTTCCGTTTGAAGTTGAGGCAAAGCACATTATTGTGGCTACGGGAGCAAGACCAAATTCACTCCCTTTTGCCCCTATTGATGGGGAGAAAATAATCTCTTATAAACAGGCTTTGGTTCCCGATAGTCTCCCTGCAAGTATGGCAATTATTGGTTCCGGAGCTATTGGAAGCGAATTTGCTTTTTTCTACCGCTCTATGGGTGTTGAGGTGCATTTAATTGAATTTATGGATCAAATTGTGCCGTTAGAAGACGAAGAGGTTGCCGCACAGCTTAGCCGTAGTTTTAGAAAAATGGGGATTAAAGTTATGGTTTCTAGTGGTGTTAAAGCTATTGATACTACCGGTACCGGATGCAAACTTACAATTGAAACCAAGAAAGGTATTGTGGAATTAGCTGTAGACAGAGTGCTTTCTGCTGTTGGCATTCTTCCTAATACAAATGGTATAGGCTTGGAGGATGTTGGAGTTGAGGTAAACAGAGGCCGTATTGTAGTTGATAAATATTTTAAAACAAATATTGAAGGGATTTATGCCATAGGTGATGTAATTGCTACACCGGCTCTTGCCCATGTTGCTTCTGCAGAGGGAATTGCTTGTGTGGAAAAAATTGCAGGTATAGATGTTAAACCTATAGATTACACTAATATACCCGGTGCTACATATACTTCGCCCGAGATTGCATCTGTTGGTTTAACAGAGAAAAAAGTTAAGGAGCAGGGAATTGCTTATAAAGTTGGTAAATTTCCTTTTACAGCTAGTGGAAAGGCTACAACTGCAGGAGAGAAAGATGGGTTTGTAAAACTTATTTTTGATGAGCATACCGATAAAATTCTTGGAGCGCATCTTATAGGAGCTAATGTTACAGAGATGTTGTCGGGAATAGTTTTGGCTAGAAATTTGGGAGCTACTGCAAAGGATATTATAAAATCTATCCATCCACACCCAACTATGAGTGAGGCTATTATGGAAGCTGCAGCAGCAGCTCATGGCGAAGTAATACACATGTAATGAGTTTTTTGTTAATTTTTAAATAATATTATTATGGCAAAACATGAATCTGTTCCACAAGTGAACGAGGTTAGCCGTATTGCAACAGGTACGGAAATAAAGGGAACGCTTATTTCCCAAACAGATATAAGAATAGATGGCTCTTTTGAGGGGGATTTAATAACTTCAGGTAAACTGGTACTTGGAGAAAATGCTGTAATAAAGGGAAATATTATCTGTTTAAGTGCCGATATTTGGGGCAAATTAGAGGGGGAATTTACAGTAGGTGATGCTGTTACATTTAAGAGTAGTTCTTCATTTACCGGTAATCTTAAAACAGTTCGTATTTGCATTGAGATGGGAGCTGTATTCTGTGGTAATTGTAAAATTATAACAGAAGAAGAATTTAAGAATATATCATCTACCTATGTAAAATAGGAGTACTTTTTAATTATTTTTATATTACTGTTCGATATTAGGGCAAGTGTTCGGAAACGGACACTTGCCATTTTTTATATATTGCTGTGAGATAGTGCTTTAGTCTTGCGGCACTTTTGTTGTCATATTTGGTATAACATCTTAATTATTATTGGTATAAAACATAAATATAATGGATAGGCAAATAAATGGAATGACTCTTAAAAAAGAACGGAATATTAGAATATCTAAATGGGTACTTGGAGTAGTTATGGTGTGTTTGACCGGTTTAGTAATTGGATTATTAACCAAACCTTCGGTGGATAGGCGTGGAATTATGTTTAGTAAAGCAGATAAAGGAAGTATAGAACTTTCTGTTTCGGCATCTGGAAAAATTGTTCCTGCTTTTGAGGAGATTATAAGTTCTCCAATTGATTCAAGAATTGTTGAGGTGTACAAAAAGGGGGGAGATTCGGTTATAGTTGGAACTCCTATATTAAAGCTCGATTTGCTTGGGGCTGAGAATGCCTATAGAAATATGGTTGATCAAGAGAAGATGAAAGTATTAGAACTTAATAAATTAAGGTTAATGAATAGGGGGAGAATTTCTAAACTTGAGATGAGTCTTAAAGTGCAACGAATGGAGCTTAATCGTAAGGAGGTTAATTTTAGAAATGAAAAATATTTGGATAGCTTGGGAAGTGGCACCACAGATAGGGTACTGGAGGCAGAATTAGGCTATAAAGTTGGAGCTTTGCAACTTAAAGAGGATGAGCAGAACTTTTTAAACGAAAAGCAATTGGCCGTGGCCGACATAAAAGTTAAAGAGTTGGATTTGAGTATTTTTAGAAAAGAGTTGCAACAAGTAAGAAAAACGTATGAGGATGCTAGGATACAGTCTCCACGTAAAGGGATTCTTACATTTGTATTTAATGAAATTGGAGGGCAAGTTGGGCGGGGTTCTAAAGTGGCTATAGTATCTGATCTGTCTCATTTTAAGGTTGAGGGCGAAATTTCAGACTCTTATGGTTCTAAAATAAGTGTTGGGTATAAGGCTTTACTTAAGTTTGGAAGAGAGAGGCTTATTGGAGTTGTGAGTAATCTTACACCACTTTCTAGAAATGGAATGCTCTCTTTTAGTGTGCAACTCACAGATGATAATAATCCTGTTTTAAGATCTGGACTAAAAGGAGAAGTGTATATCCTAAATTCTGTAAAAGAAGACGTAGTGCGTATTGCAAACGGCGATTATTACAATGGGCCGGGCGAGTATAAACTCTATGTTCTAAATGGTAATGAGCTTAATCTCCGCACTGTACAATTGGGAGAATGCAATTTTGAGTATGTAGAAGTAATATCAGGGATTGAAATTGGTACTCAAATAGCTGTTAGAGGGGATCTTCCAAAGGGTAAAAAACAGATAAGATTACACTAGTTAGCAGTATTATGTAACTAATTATTAACAGTATTACATAACTAAATATAAATATGGAAAATTATTTTAAACAATCATGGCAAGTTATTAAACAGAATAAACTGCTTAGCAGTGTGTACATTATAGGAACAGCCTTGGCAATTGCAATGGTAATTGCATATACCATTGTATGGTATGTTAAAATTGCAGAGATTCCACCGGAGGTTAATAGAGGGAGAACCTTGTATATGGGATATTTGGCAGAGTTAAGTGATAATGGATGCAGTTCTTTTGATATGTCCAATAAATTTATTGAAAAAGCAATACCAAAAGACATGATAGGTAAAGAGATAGAGTGTGTTGTGGAGTATTGTAAAAGTGATTATGGTGAAATTAATGCTTATTCCTCCAATTTAATTGATGGAATAGATGTAGAAGTTACCTATACAACTTCTAATATATGTAATGTATTTGATTATAAATTTTTATATGGCAGACCGTTTACGCAAAACGATGTGGAAGCTGTTGCTAAGAAAGCTTTTATTACAGAATCTTATGCCAAAAAAATGTTTGGAAAAAGTGATGCAGTTGGCGAAATTATTAAATTAAATTCAACAAATTATAATATTTGTGGGGTAATAGCAGATATTTCTAAAGTTACAACTTTGTCTTATTCAAATGTTTGGGTTCCGGTAACGTGTGATGCAGAGTATGGAATTTCAACTTTTGGAGAAACACAGATGTTAAGTAAATTTAACACAATAATATTGGCACGCTCTAAAAATGATATTCCCAAAATTAAAATGGAAATTAATAAGAAGATAAAACAGATTAATAGCTCTTTAAAGGGAATAAAATTAAAAAATTACGGACAACCCGATACTCATTTTTACTCAATTTTTCGTGCACATAGTAATTCTATGCCTAAAATAGGTGAGAACATTAGGAGCATATTACTAACATTATTATCGTTGTTACTTATTCCTACAGTAAGTCTTGCCGGAATTATTGCTTCTGGAATTGATAATAGATTGGAGGAACTTGGAATACGAAAAGCATTTGGAGCATCGCGAAGTAGGTTGATGATACAAATTATTGTAGAAAATTTACTTCTTACTTTTATTGGAGGGGTATTGGGATTATTTATTTCTTATATTATTGTGTGGGGAACCGCAGGGTGGTTGTTACAAATTGTGGATTTTTCTTATGACTTTCCTATTGAAATGGATAGAGTACTTATAACTCCTATAATGTTGTTTAACCCCATTATATTTATAATTACTTTTATAATTACTTTGGTGCTTAATCTTTTAGCAGTAATTATTCCGGCTGCAATTGTGTTACATAAAAACATTATTTACTCTTTAACAGCAGATAAAAAATGATAAAAAAATTAATAAAACAGATGTGGAATTCTAAAAGATCTAACGGATGGATTTTTGCGGAATTACTGATTGTATTTATTGCCACATGGTTTGTAATTGATCCGTTATATACGTTATTGTACCAAACAAAGGCATTTTCTTTGGGATGTGATCCTCATAATGTTTACTGTATGAACATAGGAATTACAACTCCAAATGAAACTATGTGGAATAAAGAAGCTTCTAGCGATGATAACATTTTAAAAGATTATAATACAATGTTTGAGCTTGTGAAAAATTATAAAAATATTTGTGCTGCGGCTCCTGGTAAAAATGATTTTTGGAGTGGTTCATACACTAATAGTAGTTATAAAAGTTTACAAGATACTACTAAAATAGCCGAATTTCAGGTGCTTGATTATTTTTATGGAACTAACTATTTTAATGTTTTTAGACTAAAAAATGCTAAAACTAAAAGGTGGAATGATATGGATTCCATATCATATATAGTAAATGGAGTGTTTATAACACAAAATGCAGAAGAAAAGCTTTTTGGTAAAGGAAAAGGAATTGGAAAAGAGCTTTGTTATTCAAGGGGAGGTAATGTAAAATTTAAAGTTATAGGAATATTGGAAAATTTTAAAGGTAGACCAACTGATCAACCGTCTCCGATAATGATAAGACAACAACCAAATTTTATGTATGATGATAGTGCTACTAATTTTAGTTATGTTATAAAGAATCGTTCTGCTTGTATTATGTTTAGAATAGCTGATAATGTGAATGAAAATGATTTCTTAACAGAGTTTAAAAGAGAGTTAATGCCTAAGCTTGCAACAGGAAATTTATTTGTCTCAGATCTTACCTCATTAGAATTTTTGTATAAAATATCTCTTTATTATGAAGGAATTCCTGTAACCTTAAAACTTCATATTGTTCTTACAATTTTTTTTATGATAAATATATGTTTAGCAGTTTTTGCAACATTTTGGTTTAGAATTAAAAAAAGACGTTCGGAGATTGGACTTATGATGGTTATGGGTTCAACTAAAATAGGAATGCGCAATTATTTTATAATTGAAAGCCTATTAATATATGGAGCGGCAATCTTTATTGGAGTTATTATTCTTATGCAGATAATTTATTACAAAGGATTGTACTCTTTTGGTCTTGTAAGTGACGTTTTATTTACCTCTGCTTTTGGAGCAGGTTGGCCTATAAATAACTATTTTGCCCATTTTATGATAGTTACAATTCTTACAACTTTAGTAGTTGGAAGTACAGTATTATTTGGAACATGGCTATCGGTACGTAAGGCAGCCAAAATAGAGCCGGCAGATGCACTGCGTGAGGAATAGTACGTACATAGTATTAAATATAAAAATACAATTATGATAAAATTAACAGAACTTAACAAGGTTTATAGAGCTAATGAGATTGAGACTCAAGCTCTAGAGAATGTGAATATGCAAATTGAGAACGGCGAATTTCTTAGTGTAATGGGGCCGTCGGGATGTGGAAAATCTACTCTACTTAATATTGTGGGGTTATTGGATTCTCCCACCAGCGGTACTGTAGAGATAAATGGTATTGAAACTAAAAAGATGAATGATAAGGAGTTGGCTGCATTTCGTAATATGCAGCTTGGTTTTGTGTTCCAAAGTTTTCATCTTATAAATTCTCTTAATGTGCTTGATAATGTTGAACTGCCGTTGCTTTATCGTAAAGGTGGCCCTAATAGAGTATTATCGGCTTTGCAGCGTACTACTTTGGCAAAAGAGGTGCTTGAGAGGGTTGGACTTAGCCACAGATTGAGGCATTTTCCTACTCAACTATCGGGAGGACAATGTCAAAGGGTAGCAATTGCAAGGGCAATTATTGGAAATCCTAATATTATTTTGGCTGATGAACCCACAGGAAATTTGGATTCAAAAATGGGAGCCGAAGTTATGGAAATATTACATCGTCTTAACAAAGAGGATGGTCGTACTATTGTTATGGTAACGCATAATGAAGAACAGGCTAAACTTACATCAAGAACAATTAGGTTCTTTGACGGACGTATAATTGGATAACTATATGAACAGCATAAAAATAGTAACTATAACATTTATAATAAGTTTATTATGTGCTAATAAAACTGTTGCATTTTATACGTTACAAGTTTTTAATACTATTGATACTTTACGGCTTTCTTTGGACGATGCTGTAAGGCTGGCACAGCTACAAAGTGTAGATGCAACAGTAGCACTTAATGAACTTAAGAGTGCATATTGGGGATATAGAACATATAGAGCCGACAGATTACCCGAGATTGCTTTTAACGGTACTGTTCCCAATTACAGAAAAAGTTATAGCTCTTATCAATTGGAAAATGGTTCATATACTTTTGTGAGGAATAATGTGCTTGGAATGAATGGGGGAATTTCAATTTCGCAAGGAATTCTATTTACAGGGGGTAAACTTTCTTTGGGCACATCTTTAGATTTTACTAGACAACTAGGCGGTGATGAATATGGCGGGGAAAGCAATAAGTTTATGAGCGTTCCGTTTGCAATTACTTTAGAACAGCCTGTATTTGGAGTAAATAAATATAAATGGGATAGAAAAATAGAACCGGTAAGATATAAAGAGGCAAAAGCTGCTTATATTGAGAATGTAGAAGAGGTGGTTCTTTCTACTATTTCCTATTATTTTAATCTATTGCTTGCCGAGTCTAATCTTAAAATATGTACTCAAAATAATGCAAATGCAAACAGATTATATGAAATTGCTAGGGCAAAAAGAAAAATAGGACAGATTTCTGAGAGTGATCTTATGCAGCTAAATTATCAGGCGCTTAAAACAAAGGGAGAATTAACAGAGGCTAGGAGTAATCTTAACGCCCATATGTTTAAGTTAAGGGCATTTCTTGGATTAAATGAAAATGCGATAGTTAAGCCACAAATTCCTAATATTGCTCCATTAATGGAGATAAATTACAGAGAAGTGTTAAATAAAGCTTTAGAGAATAACTCTTTTGCACATAATATTTTAAGACGGCAGATGGAGGCAGATTATGCTGTTGCAACGGCAAAAGGAAATAGAAGAAAAATAGATTTATATGCTTCGTTTGGATACTCCGGTGTAAATAATACTTTTAAAAATGCTTATGGTGGGCTTAAAGATAATCAGGTAGTTGAGCTAGGTGTTTTAATTCCTATTTTAGATTGGGGAAAGCGTAAAGGGCAAGTAAAAGTACAAGAAAGTAATAGAGATGTTGTTGAGAGCAAACTTAAACAGGAACAAATGAATTTTAATCAAAATGTTTTTTTGTTAGTAGAAAATTTTAATAATCAGGCAGGGCAATTAGATATTTCAATTGAGGCCGATAAAATTGCGCAAAAACGATATAATACTGCTATTGAAACATTTGTAATAGGAAAAATAAGTATTTTGGATTTAAATGATGCAAGGAATGCAAAAGATGCTGCAAAGAAAAAGTTTATAGAAGATATGTATCTATATTGGAATTATTACTACAATATACGGAGTATTTCTTTATATGATTTTATTGAAAACCGTACTTTAGACGCAAATTTTGAAGATTTGATAAACAAATAATAATTACTAAATTTGAGAAAAATTCAACAATGATTTTAATTGTAGATGATGATAATTCAATCCGCTCTTCGTTAACGTTTTTATTAACGCGTGCAAAATATGAACCTTATACAGTTTCTTCTCCAAAAGAGGCAATTGAGTTTGTGCGTCAAAACACTCCACAGCTAATTTTAATGGATATGAATTATTCCCTTACAACTACAGGTGAGGAGGGGATTTTTTTACTTAAGCAAGTAAAGGTTTTTTGTCCTAGTACCCCGGTTATTCTTATGACAGCATGGGGGAGCATACAACTTGCCGTAGAGGGGATGAGAGCAGGAGCATTCGATTTTATTACCAAACCATGGAATAATATTATGCTGCTTAAAACAATTCAAACTGCAATAGAAATTAATAATCCCGATAGATTTAAACAAAATATTGTTTTGGGGAATATCCATGTAAACAATGGCGAAAATCCTGCTTTTGTAAAAATTATTGGGGAGAGTAAGGGGATAAAAGAGATTCTTAAAACTGTAGAACGTATTGCAAAAACAAATGCATCTGTACTTATTACAGGTGAGAGTGGAACAGGAAAAGAGCTAATTGCAGAGGCAGTTCATAATGCTAGTTTACGGGCGCAAGCTCCATTTGTTAAAGTAAATTTAGGGGGAATAAGCCAAAATCTTTTTGAAAGTGAGATGTTTGGTCATAAAAAAGGAGCTTTTACAGATGCTTACTCCAATAGGGTTGGTCGTTTTAAAACAGCAGATACCGGAACAATTTTTTTAGATGAAATAGGCGATTTAGATATAAACTGTCAAGTAAAATTATTACGTGTTTTACAAGATCAAACCTTTGAGGTATTAGGAGAGAGTAAGATGCAGAAAGTTGATGTTCGTGTGGTATGTGCAACAAATAGAAATTTACAGCAAATGGTTGCAGACCATACATTTAGAGAAGATCTTTTATATAGAATTAATTTAATTCCAATTAATTTACCTCCTTTACGAGAACGAGTTGAAGATATTCCTATGTTAGCTCGCTATTTTGCACATAAAATGTGGCTCAAATACATTGATAAAACAAACAATATTGCTATACACTCTACAAATATGGTAGATTTTACCAAAGAGGCTATGACATATTTACAGCGCCTGCCGTATTTGGGAAATATTAGGGAACTTAAGAATCTTATTGAGCGGACAATTTTAGTAACCGGCAAAGAGTTGTTGGGGCAAGATGATTTTGAAAAACAGTATTATGCCTTGCATAGTAATGAAAATATATTGCCCCACAAACAAATTGAAACTTTAGAGAACTTAGAAAAAATAAGTATAGAAAAAGCTATGTTAGATAACGATAATAATATAACAAAGGCTTCTCGTGCGCTAGGTATTAGTAGAGCGGCACTATATAGACGTTTGGAGAAATATAAGTAGATGATTTGGATTGTAATAGAAATATCAATTATAATTGTAGCCATAGTAGGATTTATACTTTATCGTAAGAGTATTCGTCCTCTGCACATTATAGGTAATGGTATGGATTTGCTTAAGGAGCAAGATTTTTCTTCGCGACTTGGGTATGTTGGCCAAAAAGATGCAGATAAAATTGTAGATATTTTTAATAAAATGATGGGGCAGTTAAAAAATGAACGGCTGCATCTTAGAGAACAAAATCAGTTTTTAGATCTTCTCATTGCCTCTTCTCCTGTTGGTGTTATAATTTTGGATTTTGACGATAAAATAATGCAAATTAACCCATCGGGATACAAAATAATTTTTGATATGTTCTTAAATAATACCCGTAATGAGGAATATATAGATATAATAGGGAGGCCGCTTAATGAGTTTGTACCGCTTGGGGAGAAATTATGGGCGTTAAAAAAAGGAACTTCAGAAATAGTGAGGCTTAATGATGCTTCAATTTATAAATGTACATGTTCTACTTTTGTAGAAAGTGGGTTTTATCATAAATTTTACCTTATAGAACAAATGACACAAGAGGTGTTTAAAACGGAGAAAAAAGCCTATGAAAAAGTTATTCGTATAATTGCGCATGAAGTAAATAATTCAATGGCAGGAATTGGCTCAACACTAGACACTGTACACGATATACTTAAGGGAGAAACACCTGTAACTAATAAGCCTCTATTAGACATTCTCTCTGTAGCTTCTGATAGGTGTGAAACTTTAAGCAATTTTATTACAAATTATGCTAATGTTGTAAAAATACCAATTCCTATTTTATCCAAAATCTCAATAAATAATTTTCTCCGCGATGAATTTCGGTTTTTTGAAATATTATGTTTTGGTAAAAATGTAAAAATTACCCTTAATCTTTCGCACGATAATCCCATAGTTTTAATAGATTCAATTTTAATGGAGCAAGTAATGTTAAATATTGTAAAAAATTCTATAGAATCTATTGGAGACCAAGAGGGAAATATAATTATTACAACTTTAGAGGGTCCAACAATTGAAATCTCAGATAACGGAAAGGGAATTTCAACAGAGGTTGCAGATAAAATTTTTACTCCGTTTTTTTCATCTAAGCCAAATGGGCAAGGAATAGGCTTAATATTTATAAGAGAAGTTCTGCAAAAACATAATTGCCGTTTTTCCTTACAAACAGGTCTCGATAGAATAACCAGATTTAGAATTACATTCTAAGAAAATAATTAAATTTTGAATGCCCATTTAAGCTTTCTTTAATTCTTTTTAGTACATTCGCACCTACTATTTGAATCTACTATATTAATACAGCAATTAAATGAGAAAAATAATTCTTATTACTGGAGGGCAACGTTCAGGAAAAAGTAGCTATGCAGAGAAATTAGCTTTAGAGATGACTCATGGAGCAAATGGCCCTGTTTATCTTGCTACGGCTCATATTTGGGATGATGAATTTGCAAAAAGAGTTGAGAGACATAAGGCTTCCAGAGGAGATATGTGGACTAATATTGAAGAAGAAAAAGAGTTAAGTCGCCACAATATAACCGGGAGGGTTGTAGTAATAGATTGTATTACATTATGGGCAACAAATTTTTTCTTTGATGAGCATAATGTACAGCATGCTTTATTACAACTTAAAACTGAATTTGATAAATTTACATTGCAAGAGGCTACCTTTATTTTTGTAACAAATGAAATAGGACTTGGTGGGGTATCAGATAATAAATTGCAACGTCAATTCACAGATCTCCAAGGGTGGATTAATCAATATATAGCATCAAAAGCAGACCAAGTAATACTTATGGTAAGTGGAATTATAGTAAAAATAAAATAGAAAATGATATTTAATATTGAAAAGCCTAATATGGCTATAAAGGAAAAATTAATTGATAAAATTAACAATTTAACTAAGCCAAAGGGCTCTTTGGGAATGTTGGAAGAGATTGCTTTACAACTTGGATTAATTCAACAGACACTATCTCCAAAGTTAAATAATCCTCATAATATAATTTTTGCAGCAGATCATGGTGTTGTTGTTGAGGGCGTTAGTTTTTCGCCAAAAGAGGTTACGTGGCAACAAATGGGGAATTTTCTTAAAGGGGGAGCCGGAATAAATTTTTTATGTAGGCAGCACGGATTTATACTAAAAGTTGTAGATTCGGGGGTAGATTTCAATTTTCCAGCAGGGTGCGGAGTAATTGATATGAAAGTGTGTAAGGGAACAAAAAACTATGTTTATGAGCCGGCTATGACACTAAAAGAGATGGAATTAGCTATAGAGCGTGGAGCGCAAGTTGTAAAAGAAAGTTATGCGCAAGGGTGTAATGTAATTAGTTTTGGGGAGATGGGAATTGCTAATACATCATCCTCATCTTTGTGGATGAGCTATTTTGCAAATATTCCGTTACGCAATTGTGTTGGTGCAGGGAGTGGGCTAAGCAATAAGGGAATAGAACATAAATATACAGTACTTAAAAAAGCTGTTGATAACTACGAGCAAAATTATAAAGGGCATACCGGAGAAGAAAATAGGGTTAAAGAAATTATATCTTATTTTGGCGGTTTTGAGATGGTTATGGCAATAGGGGGGATGTTGCAGGCAGCAGAACTTAAAATGACTATTCTTGTAGATGGCTTTATTATGACTAATTGTATTTTGGCAGCAAAACAATTATACCCGGCAGTGGTTGATTATGCCATTTTTGGGCACGTTGGAGATGAAATAGGACATAAAAAAGTTTTGGATGAACTTGGAGCAAAACCAATACTTAATTTAGGATTAAGGTTAGGTGAGGGGAGCGGAGCCATCTGTGCTTATCCTATTGTAGATTCTGCTGTAAGAATGATAAACGAAATGGATACTTTTGCAGGGGCTTTAGTAACAAAATATTTCTAAAAAAGGATAATGTAGAAATAGTATAATAGAATGAAACCTATTAATGTAAATAGTCTCTTGGCTGCATTTATTTTTTTTACCCGTCTTCCATTTTGGAGAATTAAAGAGGTGGAAAAAGAGTATTTTAAAAATGTAGTGCATTATTGGCCTTATGTTGGAATTCTTACAGGCGGAGTTATGTCACTTGTTCTGTGGAGTACAGCAATGGTATTGCCTTATAGCGTTGCGGTTATTTGTGCTATTATTTCTAGAATAATACTAACAGGGGCATTGCATGAGGATGGCTTGGCCGATTTTTTTGATGGCTTTGGAGGGGGAACATCAAAAGCCCGTATTTTGGAAATAATGAAAGATTCTCATATTGGAAGTTATGGGGTAATAAGTCTAATTATGTATTATCTTATTTTTTACTCAATAATTGTTTCAATTCCCCTTCAAATGGCAGTTTTTATATTACTTGCCGGGGATATAACCGCTAAATTTATTGCCTCTCAAATAGTTAATTTTCTCCCATATGCTAAAAAAGAGGAAGAGTGCAAAATTAAAGTTATATATAATAGGATTCCTATAGTAATTATTATTATAAATTTAATATTTACAACATGTGCTATGTATTTTCTTCTTCCTTATTGGCTTAGGTTTGCACCCATTGGTTCTGTAATATTATTCTTACTTCTTATGTTAATTATGAGACGGAAAATACAAGGATATACAGGAGATTGTTGTGGCGCTACCTTCCTTATGTGCGAACTTGCATTTTATTTAACCACGGTTGGAATATTAAACATAATTAGTTAAAAACTGTTTAAAAAATGGAAGTCTATATTGTACGTCATACATCTGTAAATGTTCCAAAAGGGGTTTGCTATGGGCAAAGTGATGTTTCTGTGTCTGAAACATTTGAGGATGAGGCTAAAATAGTTTATGAAAACCTTAAAGCCCTAAAAGAGAGTTTTGGGCAGGTGACAGATTTTGATTTTGCTTTTTGCAGTCCTTTAAGCAGGTGTGTAAAATTAGCTGAATATTGTGGCTATTTTAATGCAGAGCGCGACGATAGAATTAAAGAGATAAATTTTGGAGAGTGGGAGTTATGCAACTTTAATGAAATAAAAGATCCTGTATTGCAGGAATGGTATAATGATTATTTAAATGTTAAAGTTACAGGTGGAGAATCTTTTAAAGATCAATATGCAAGAGTGGCTAGTTTTCTATTGGGATTAAAAGAAAAAGAATTTAGTAAAAACGGATCTGTTACAAGAATTGTAGTTTTTGCGCATGGTGGAGTTTTAATTTGTGCTAGGATATTTGTAGGCGAAATTACCGGTGAACAGGCTTTTAATTCACTTACTCCTTATGGTGGAATAGTAAAAATTGTTTTGTAGATTTTTGGATAAATTTTTATACATTTGCTTTATGATTTTAGCTTTATCTCTTATAATAGTATTTCTAATAATTATTTTATGCATTATTATACATAAGTATGTTATGCTCTACAATAAGCATGTGGAGATAAATAGAGATACAACTTACCGCTCAAACAACGGAAAATTTACAACATTTATTTATGACGAAAATTTAAATTTACTAAATGTTATAAATCCTAATCATGATATTGTAATAAAACTTAAAGGTAATGAGAAGGTATTTGCTCAGAATCTTAAGGAGCTGGTTAAAGAGGCCGAGGAAATAAATTATAAAGCGGCAAGGCTTATTACAACTAAAATTGAGACAGTTAAAGAGACTAATGTTCCTGTTTATTTTGAGTGTCCTTTTAATAAAGAAGATGGAACAATAGTTTTTATGATATGCTATGTTGAAAGCCTTTGTAATGGACGTATTTATTTACATGTAATTGAAATGAATGCAAAAGAATTGGTAGATGGACGGAGAGAGTTTATAGATAAAGCGCTAGTAAATGGAATGAATAGCATTTCTGCAGGAATTTATACAAAGCAATATGTAACAGACGATCCACGGGGTTATAGATATATTTTCTTTAGCCAGCAAGCAAAGGATTTATTTGAATATAAGGATATTACAAAATCTCCATATTGGGATCAGTCAGATGAAGATGAACGAGATCTTAGAGTAATTACTACTGGTATTCCTAATGAATATGAGCGACCTATAAAAAATGGAGATGGTAAAATAGTTAAGTGGTTTAGAGTTACCAAAAAAAAGGTGGCAAGTATGGCCCGCTACGAATATATTCTTTCAACGGTTTTTGATATAACTTATATAAAAAACAGAGAATTAGATTATCAAATAGCTAAGGAAAAAGCAGAGCAATCAGATAGATTTAAGTCTGCATTTTTAGCTAATATGAGCCATGAAATAAGAACGCCATTAAATGCAATAGTTGGGTTTTCTAGGCTTTTGCCATCGGTTGAGCTAGAGGAAGAAAGAGCGGAATTTACAAATATTATAAATACAAATAATGAACTGTTGCTTAAATTAATAGAAGATATATTAGATTTATCTAAAATAGAGGCCGGTTATATAACCATAAATAAGCATGATTTTAATTTAGTCCAAGTACTAGATGATTTAAAAAAGGTTTTTACATTAAGGGCAAAAGAGGGGGTTGTGGTACAATGTGAGTATGCTGATAAAAATTGTATTGTTAATTTAGATCAAAATAGAACTATGCAGGTTGTGTCTAATTTTCTTTCAAACTCCGTAAAGTTCACCAATAGAGGTTATATAACAATAGGATATAAGGTTGTTAAACCTGTAAGTGCATTGGATAAGCCCGGGCTTCAAATATATGTTGAGGATACAGGAAAGGGGATAGCGCCCGAGAACTTATCAAAAGTATTTGAACGCTTTGAAAAATTTGATCCACACGTACTTGGAACGGGGCTTGGAATGGCAATATGTAAATCTATAGTAGACGCAAATAATGGCAAAATATGGGTTGAATCGCAACTTGGAAAAGGGACCATATTTTATGTATATTTTCCTAATTGTGTCAACTAAGATTTTTTTCGCAAAACATTTATTGTAATTTTAAAAAATCATGCTATATTTGCAGCCGAATTATGGTGTAACATATTAGCTAAATCCTAATAGGTTAGTAAAAGGGAATCCGGTGTAAATCTGGTACTATACCCGTAGCTGTAAGTTCTCATAAACCCTATGCATTCTTTGCCACTGTCATAAGAGACGGGAAGGCGCGTAAGGGGAGAGCGAGTCAGAAAACCTGCCACAATTCTTTAATTTCATAATCTCGGGGTAAAGATTGTGGTAGATTCATTTATAATGCAAAGGTTTATATTAAAATACGTGCCTGCCGTTTTTGGTGCTGTAATTTTATCTTCTGTTACCCTATTTGGGCAACAAAAGGACACAACTCTTAAAGAGATTGTGGTGGTGGAGCGTTTAACTCACTCTGCCTCAAAAGCAAGTGCTCCTGTGCAGCGAATGAATCATAATGAAATTGAGAAGCTTGGTATACAGGAATTATATGAAGCTGTGCGGACGTTTTCGGGAGTTTCAATAAAAGATTATGGTGGAATAGGCGGTGTAAAAACTGTTTCTGTAAGAAGTCTTGGAGCGCAGCATACGGCAGTGTGCTACGATGGTGTTACAATTTCTGATGCTCAAAGCGGACAGATAGATATAGGCCGCTTTTCTTTAGAAAATGTAGATGAGGTAACGCTTACTATAGGGCAAGGCGATGATATATTTCAATCTGCTAGAATGTTTGCATCTGCCGGGGCATTAAATATAAAAACTTATATTCCTAAATTTATTGATAAAAAAATAAATGTTGGGGTGCAACTTAAAGGGGGCTCTTTTGGGATGTTTAACCCATCGCTTAAGTTAGATGGACGGCTGGGTAAAGATTGGGCAGTATCGGCTAGTGGTGATTGGATGAGGGCAGATGGGGAGTATCCGTATAAGTTGGTTAATGGGACATTTGTTACTCATGAAAAAAGAGAGAATACAGATGTGGATATTTGGCGTACTGAGTTAAATATTTATGGCAAAATTGGGAGTACAGGGAATTTGCTTATTAAAGGGAATTATATGGGGTCGGAGCGAGGATTACCGGGGTCGGTAGTACTATATAATAATATAGCAAATGAGAGATTGTGGGATAAGAATGGGTTTGTACAGGCTAGATACAATAATGTGCTAAATGAAAAATGGGCAATTGAAACACATCTTAAATATAATTATGCTTGGAGTAGATATTTGGATGTTGGAAATAAATATCCAAATGGAGAGCAGAATGACAGGTATACACAAAATGAGTATTACGCATCGGGGGTTGTAAGGTATATACCCATAAAAGAGGTCACTATTTCTTTTGCACAAGATGTTTTTGAAAACACTTTGGTTGCTACTTTGCCCGATTGTCCAAATCCAAATAGGTTTACCTCAATGAGTGTATTGGCCGGAAAGTATTCTAATAATCGTTTTACGGCTACTGTTTCTTTACTTGGATTTTATAATAGCGAACATGTTGAGCGGGGTAATGCCGCCCCTAGTCGTAAACGACTTTCTCCTGCTGTAGGAGTATCTTATAAAATACTATCTGAAAAAAATTTAAGGATAAGAGCTTCTGTTAAGGATGCTTATAGGGTTCCTACGTTTAATGATTTGTATTATGCCAGAATAGGTAATACATCACTTAGGCCAGAGAAGGCTCTTCAATATAATGTTGGGTTTACTTTTAATGATAAAATTTTCTCGCAGGTGCTGGATTTTGTAACAATTTCGGCAGATGGTTATTATAATAGTGTTAAGGATAAAATTGTGGCTATTCCTACAATGTTTATTTGGAAAATGTTAAATATGGGTAAGGTTGATATTTGGGGTACGGATGTTAATTTTTCTACCGGTGTTACTTTGTGGCAAAATGTGGCGGTTAATCTATCGGGAAACTATTCTTACCAATATGCAATAGATTTATCTGATGCAACTGCAAAAAATTATAAGCACCAAATTCCTTATACTCCACGTCATAGTGGTAATATTTCTTTTACTTGTACAAATAAATGGGTGAATTTAGGGTATACGCTGGCTGTGGTGGGGGAGAGGTATGCTTTACCGCAGAATATTGCTGATAATAAAATTGACGGGTATTGTGAGCAAAATATTTCGCTTAATAGGGCGTTTAATATTGGAAAATGTTCGCTGCGCTTGCAGGCAGAAATGCTTAATGTTGGAAACGCTACTTATGATGTTATCCAATTTTATCCTATGCCGGGGAGGCAATATAGGTTTACGTTAAGGTTTAGATATTAGAATTTTAAATAATAAAGATAGAAAAAGATGAAAAGAATTTATTTTATTTTAGTTTGTGCTTCCATTGTATTTGGAACAGTATCGTGCAGTAAAGATGATCCAATGCCCCCTACACCTACCCCTGAGGCAACAGTTGGGGCATATATACTTAATAGTGGAAAATTTAATAGTAATAATTCATCATTAATGTATTTTGATGTTATAAAAAAAGTTGTAGCGCCCAATGTATTTCTTGCTAAAAATGGTAAAAAATTAGGTGATACAGGGCAAGATATGGTTATTTATGGTAGTAAAATGTATATAACAGTTTATAATTCGGGGATAATATTTGTTACCGATAGGCAAGCAAAAATTATTAAAGAGATACAATTGCCAGATTATAAACAACCACGTTGTGTTACTTCTTATGGTGGAAAGGTGTATGCTACTTATTATGATGGTGCATTAGCACAGATTGATACAACAACTTTTAGTGTTAAAACTGTAAAAGTTGGAGCTAATCCCGAGGAACTAAAGGTTGCAAATGGTAAAGTTTATGTTGCAAATTCAGGCGGAATGGGGTATCCTGTTGGCAATACAGTATCGGTAGTTGATGCTATTTCTTTAAGTATTATTAAAGAGATAAAAGTTGCAGATAATCCTGTTTCAGTTGAGGTTGATAGCAGAGGTGATATTTATTTAATTTCAAACGGTAATTATGGTGATGTTCATCCTACTTTTCAAATAATTGATACTAAAACAGATATTGCAAGGAGCGTAGAGTTATCTGTAAATGATGAGAAAGGAAAAAAGGTTGTTCTTCCTCCTATTTGGATGGCTATGGGGGCAAATGATAAGTTATTTATTGTATCCGGCACAAATGACGAGAGTTGGTTACTACAAGGCAAGGTTTATACATTTAATACAGCAACCAAAAAATTAGAAGGAGAATTTATAAAGGATGGTACAGTTGTTAAAAACCTTTATTGCATTAGTGCAGATGCTATTAGCGGAGATGTATATGTAGGTTCGTCTGATTATAAAAATAGTGGTGATATGTATATTTATGGGGCTGATGGAAAATTTATTAATAAATTTGAGACCGGAATAAATCCTATTGGTGTGTTTTTTTTAACAAATAAGTAATTATAACTTTTTAGATATTAATGAGATTGTTTTTTTTATTGAATGTGATGTTGGTGCTGCTCGGTTCTTGTAATGGGAACCGGGCTTTACCTTTGCAACAGAGTACCGGCATAGATAGTGTATATTATGCTACCGGGTATTCAGTACGCCATTTTGCAAATTACACACAAGTGGATGTAAGAGATCCATGGGATACAACCCGTATGTTACAAAGATATTTATTGGTAGATAAAAAGTTAGCAGAGCTTCCTACCGGAATGCCGTTAGGTACTGTTATTCGTATTCCAATAGATAAAGTTGTTGTATATACATCGGTACATGCTTCAATAATAGAACAACTTGGAGAAATTGAGAGGGTAATAGGGGTTTGTGAGCCTAGGTATATGGACTCTAAAATTATACAACAACGGCTTATTACCGGGCTTATTGCAGATTTAGGTGAAGCTACTTCTCCAAATATTGAAAAAATAATGGATATAGGGGCTAATGTGATAATTACTTCACCTTTTAAGGATAGTGGTTATGGCCCTGCAGAAAAGTTGGGCTTACCTATTATTGAGGCAGCTGATTATATGGAGCAACATCCTTTAGGGCGTGTAGAGTGGATTCGTTTTTATGGAATGTTGTTTGGCAAGGAACATATTGCAGATTCAATTTTTAGAGAGACAGAAAAAGAGTATAATGCTTTAAAAGAACTTGTGGCTAAGGTTACTAAAAGACCAACCGTGCTGTCGGAGAAAAAATATGGTGGCCAATGGTTTGTGCCGGGGGGTAATAGTTATATGGCAACTATTTATAACGACGCCGGAGCTAATTATGTTTTTAAAGATGTTATTGGAGGAGGAAGTATTCCAATGTCTTTTGAGACTGTTTTAGATAAGGCTATTAACGCAGATGTTTGGCTTGTAAAATATAATTTACCAAGCACTCTTACTTATAAAGGACTAAGGAGTGAATATACTCCGTATGAGAATTTTGATGCGTTTAAAAATAAGCACATTTTTGGTTGTAATACCGGCGTAATTCCATATTATGAGGAAATTCCAATGCACCCGCAATGGTTGTTAAAAGACTTTGTATATATTTTTCATCCTTCTCTTTTGCCAAAATATGAACCTAGATATTTTTCAAAAATAGCTGAATAATTTAGATTTATAAATGTTGTATAATTACTTATTATTTACTTAATAGCCAAAGTAGCTCCTCTACATTTTTTGCTATATATTTTTTGCCTTCTGGAATTATTACATTAATACTTTTTGGAGAGTTGCATGTAATTCGTATATATTTATCGCTTATTGGTGATGGTTTATATCCGTGGCGGATTAGTGCATTACCAACCCAAAATGAAGTAAGAAAATCGCCCTCTATTCCAATTGGATTATTTGGAATTTTTGCGTTTAATTTTCCAGTAGTAGAATCAAATGTAATTTCTTGTCGGTTAAAGAATTTCTCTAAGATTCCTCCTAAAATAAGATCTTCCGGGGTGCCGCAGCACATCATAGCATCTCTTTTTTGCAGCCAAAGGCAGTCACCCATTTGTATTGCAAGATCTAAATCGTGAGTAGATAAAAGAATACTTTTCCCTTGTTCGGTGGCAAGTTTGCGAAGTAGTACCATAGTTTCTATACGGCTTGTAACATCTAAAAAAGCGGTTGGTTCATCTAAAATTATTATAGGGCACTGTTGTGCTAATGCCTTTGCTATCATTGCTTTTTGCCTTTCTCCGTCGCTTAATTCCGAAACGTAATTATGTGCTTTATGAGAAATGCCGGCAGCCTCTAATGATTGTTGTATAATATTATGATCGGTAGTTCTAAGTTGCCCAAAAAAACCTGTATAAGGATGTCTGCCAAGCGATACAAGTTCATATACGGTAATTCCCCCTGCATTTGTCTTTTCTGTAAGAACAACTCCAATTGAAAGCGAAAAATCTCGTTGAGAATAACCGGTTAATGGGTTACCTAGAATTTCAATTTTACCTCCAAGGCTAGGCTGAAAGCCACAAAGAGTTCTTAGTAATGTAGATTTTCCTGCCCCGTTTAACCCCAATAAACACGTAACTTCCCCAGGGTATAAATCTAAATTTAAATTTGTATGCAAAATCTTGTTATGTTGGTGCCTTAGTTGGTACCCAATACTTAACTCACGCGCTTTTATAGAAGGAACTCTTTTATCTCTACTTATATCATTATCTCTCTGTTCCATATCAATTAAAATATTGGATGTTTTTTCTATTCAAAATAACATATATAATTACAGGTGCGCCCAATATTGGAGTAACGGCATTTAATGGTAAAATTACATTATTACCAGGAAGCACTGTAAGAATATTACACAATAAAGCAACGCAGGCTCCCGATAGTATTGTTATAGGAACCAGTTGTTTATGATTTGATGATCCAAGCATTAAGCGAGCAACATGAGGTACTGCAAGTCCTATAAATGATATAGGACCACAAAATGCTGTAGCTGTAGCTGTAAGTAAGCCGGTGCAGACTAAAATTGCAACTCTGGTAGGTTTTATTTTAATTCCAAGGTTTGCAGCATACAACTCTCCAAGGAGTAATGCATTAAGTGGTTTTATAAGAATTAAAGAGAATAAAAGTCCGAGTATTGTAAAAAAACAAAAATAAGGGAGTTTCTCCATAGAAACACCCGAGAAATCCCCCATGCCCCACATTACAAAAGCATGTACTTTATCGGTAGAAGCCCTAAAATTTAATATAGATATTAGCGAAGAGGCCATATATCCTACCATTATTCCAATTATCAGTAACATTATATTGCTTTTTACCTTAGAAGAAAAGTAAATAATTATAGCTAAAACAGTTGCAGCTCCAATAAATGCAGCAAATATAATTGTTATATATCCGCTTATAGGCCAGCCGGGAATTATATTTACAGCACCTCCAAAATAAAGCATTACCGCAGCCACACCTAAGTTTGCGCCATCGCTTATTCCAAGTATTGATGGACCTGCCAAAGGATTACGAAAAAGGGTTTGTAATAAAAGTCCACTCACCGCCAGTGATGCCCCCGCTAAAAGTGCCGTAATTGCCTGAGGTAACCTAGATTGCAAAATAATATGCTCCCAAGCAGGTTTTGTTACTAAGTTTCCCGATAATATATTTATAATAGAATCTATTGGAATATGTACCGCTCCAAAAATAAGATTACTGAAAAAAAACAATACCAGCATTAATGCTAGTATTGAATATATCAACTTATATTTAAAGCTTATCTTTAGCATCTAAGCTATATTTTTTTATTAATATTGTATTTGTTTCTGTCGTTGCTGTTGCGGCTTATAAGCTCAGCAATAAAACCTGTTAAAAACAGTTGTGTCCCTATTAATAATGCTATAAGGGCAAGATAAAAAAGAGGCTGATCTGTAACGGCTCTGTATTTTAGTCCGTGTGCTTGGGCAATAACTTTATCTACAATAAGCCAAATTGTAATTATAAATCCTATAAAGAATGTGAGGGAACCCATAAGACCAAAAAAGTGCATAGGCTTTTTCCCAAATCTAGATAAAAACCAAAGACTCATAAGATCTAAATATCCATTTACAAATCTGTCAATGCCAAATTTGCTTTTTCCAAATTTACGAGGCTGATGATGTACCGCCTTTTCTCCAATTTTATTAAAACCTGCGTTCTTTGCCAAATAAGGAATATAACGATGCATTTCTCCGTATACTTCAATGCTTTTAACAACCTCATTTTTATAGGCTTTAAGCCCACAATTCATATCATGTAACTTTATTCCTGTAACCCAGCGGGCAGTAGCATTATATAATTTTGAAGGAATATTTTTTGTAAGTTTGCTGTCGAACCTCTTTTTTTTCCATCCGCTTACAAGATCATAGCCCTGTTCCATTACCATTTTATAAAGGTATGGAATTTCATTAGGATCATCTTGTAAATCTGCATCCATTGTAATAACAACATCTCCTTGTGCCGCCTCAAATCCACTGAATAATGCAGCAGATTTTCCATAATTTCTAATAAAGCTTATCCCCCTTATATGACTGTTTTCTTTTGCAAGTAGTTCTATAGTTTCCCATGAGCCATCTGTACTGCCGTCATTTACCATTATAATTTCATAGGTAAGGTTAGCTTTATCCATTACTGTACGGATACCACTAGTAAGTTCTCTAAGAGACTCATTTTCATTTAGGAGCGATATTACTACGGAGATATTCATAATTTTTTATTGAAATATAAATTATTCTTGTTTTTCAGCAAAAGGATCTACCTTTTTTGTGTAATTTGCAATTATAGACGAAGCTATTGCTCCAAAAATAATGTAATATATTAAGCTAAAAAACATTGTAAGTTCTGGAAGCCTTTTCATCCAATCTTCAAATTTTGCTTCTTGGTCAGAATCCATATTTTGTGCTGACATTGCCTGCTGTATCTGTTCTGTAACAAGGTCTATCTGATTAGGAAAAATAAATGTAAGGCTTAAAAAAGCAAAACACGAGCAGATAATTGCAGAAAATGCACATAAAATAAAGCCATAACTAAAACTTTGGCCATAAGTTATTGAATTAAATGATGTTGAATACTGTTTCATAAAATAGTAAAGGAGTGCTATACACCCGGTAAATTTTACAATCCACAGTAATATAGATATAAATCCTTTTGGCTCTAAAACAGAAACTAAAAGAGAGTAAACTATTGTTATAATTGAGAGTAATAGGCCATTTAGTGCAGCCGAACTCCATTTGTTGTTTTGTCCCATAATTTTATTATTTAAGAGGTATTTTATAGTTTATTGTGCAAAGATAAGATAAAAAAATGAGAATGTGAACTAGCAAATCTAACCCGCACAAAAAGTTAAGCAGCATCGTTAATTTTTAAATTTTTATAATAGTTTTTCCAAAATTCATCTATAGTTAGGTTTTTAAGATTTGTTCAACAGATCTTACTCCAATTCTGTGCTACTGCATTATCCCAGCAATTACCTTTTCTTGAATTACTTTTTACTACCCCATATTTATTGAGCAAATCAATATGGACATCCTACCTTTATCCGCAGAAAGAGTTCAGCAACATTTAAATGCGTTAACCATGTGTATTCAAGTCATATTCATTTTTATACTTCTTAGAGATTCTATCACATATCTTATCCAAGCCTAATTCATGATAGACTTTTTGAAGAAATAGATAACCACCATTATAACAGCGCTGATCATCGTTTTTTAGACTTTGGAATGGTGAAAATTCAATTCTAATTTTCTTTTATGAAAGTGTCAAACTTACGAACTTCTAAGTTTATAATACATTTTTGATGTGCTTCTTTAAGCCTCAAAATCTTTTAAATATTTTTTTATATAATTATTTGAATAATGAAAAATAATTATTAAATTTGAAGCAAGAGAAATGAAACAACTTTAAGATAAAGACTATGTTGACGTAAAAACCGTTAAAGACAATGTGATATTTTAGTACCATAATTACAAATCTTAAAATTAACAGCAATGAAAAATTTAGGTAAAATTGATTTGAGAGAAGAAATTATTCTGTCAAATAATGAAATGAAAGGGATTTCAGGGAGTGGAATTATTGTTCATAATTGTGACCCTCATGGATCTTGCGGCGGAACTTGTGTTGTGGACTTACCCAGCAGGGGTATCAATACGAGATCTGATTCTGAAATGCGGTTAGGAATTTGTACTAGAGCCTATCTAGACCTTTGTAACTGTGTTGTTCCTTAAATAAATCGAATATCATTAATAGGCTGGCTAGTACCAGCTACCATGTTGCGTTTAACGGCATGCAGAGACTTAATACGGCTGAAATCAATGATTTTTACAGGGGCGAGTCAATTCTTTTAGCCAAATTTCGAATCACAGTATGATGTTAATTGTTGTTTGTTAATAATTACAAAGTTATGGGATTAGACATTATTTTATAATTAAATTAAACCCGCTAAATAAATGAAAAAACTGTTTTTAGTATTATTTTGCATATTACAAGTTCAAAATACTACATATGCTCAAAAACAAACTATAAGATACGACACCTTACTAGTTGAACTTACTGGGAAAATCTATAATAGACTTAATCTTAAATTAAGTCACATGGATTTATCTGTACACATATTCAAAGGAAAAAGTGTGGGTAATAATAAGTGGATGTTTATTTATCCGGACAGTATCTATAGTGCTCACTTTATAGCTGACTTACTAACATCCAATAAGGCAAAAAATATAGATATCTCAATTTACACAAAAATAAAAGAAGATACTTTAAAAATGGGTTCTTTTGGTATTCCGCGGAGTGGCGTATTATCATTAGTATTTATGGAAAATAGAAAATATGAAAATAATCGATCAACTTCAGAGAGTGAATCCGTAGATATTTTCTTTTGTCATAATCCAGATTTTGAAGTATATGTTCCGTTGTATATTCCGGCATATCTAATGAAAAAATCCTATAACGAATATATTTTAGGATTACATAAATTAATAAAACAATATCAAGAATCTCATTATTTAGTGTCCGGTATATACGGCTGGATAAATACAATTAAAACAAAACAAGATGTTTTAATGCTGCATAACTCATTCTCGATCTCTGCCAAAAATTCATATTTTGGAAAAAAGATAAAAGAACATCTGAATAATATACCTTAAGAATCAAAGCAAAATATGGAACCAATTTATTCAAAAAAACTATTTATCCTAATATTGGCAACGTGGGTCTTTTTATTTGTCGGTTGTATTGAAAAGACTGTTAAGGAGATACCGGTTTATAATCTGGATAATATTATAAAAGAAACGGAGTTAAAACTTACAAATCTTGTAGATAATATCAGAATAGTTCCGCTGGAGACAAATGACAACTTGCAGGTAAGTGAAAGTATGTTTGGCGGGTATAAAATAGCGGTAACAAAGGAGTACATAATCATAATGGGAGATAAAGCCGTCACTCAATTTGATGCCATAACAGGAAAGTTTATACGATCTCTTACCACTTCTGGCAGGGGGCCTCAGGAATATGGAGTCATTACCTCATATACTATTAACTACAATAACGATATTCTGTATATTTCACACAGTTCCGGTACAAATAAATTGGTCGTTAACCTTAAAACAGGACAGATGTTGTCTCCTATTATAACCACATTGCCAATATCTTTAAATGATTTATTTATAACTCCCGATGGCAGTATAGGTGTAGCTGATGACTCTCTGATGTTTGGCAAGATAGATGTTTTATCTGGAGAATACACTCCTGTTTTAAATGAGAGCCGTCTAAACGAAATGAAAGAAAAAAAAAGAAGTAAGTTTATAACACATTTTGGATGCGCTTCTTTAGGCCTCAACGAAGATGATCTCTATTTATTTAACCAAAAGATTTCCGATACACTTTACAGATATAATTCTCCCAATGATTGTGAAGGTGTTATGGTAGTATATTCAAATGATATAGATAATGAATTTGAAGGCTCTACTATAAAAATCCCATATATCGACAACAAAACAGCAATATATTCCACGTATTCACTTAAATATGGGCAGGACAAAAACGGGAGCATATATGTTCTTAATACACCACGACAACTATATAAAATGACAAGAGACAATCGTATGGGAGAAAGAATTAGTAAATTTATTTTTAACCCATTATTCATTATGAGAGAGGAAGGTAGTTCCGCCGCAAAGTTTTTTAATAAAAGTTATTTTAGTAACAGCACCTTTTATGCTAAAATATTAGATGCTTACATTGTAAAAGAAGCTATTGCATTAACATTAGAGGATACTTCACTATCGCAAAAAATAATCAGAGCATTAAACGAACTTGATTCAAAATTGACCGAGAATAGTAATCCTGTAGTAGTTATCGGAGAAAAAAGATAGAAAATATGGACAAAACTCTCTTATCACAATATCTTAAACTAATACAGGTTAAGTTTACTACAGAATTTTCCAATAAATTATATAACGAACATCCTCATAAATATAATTTATATGGATTGAACTAGCAAACCTAACCCGCACAAAAAGTTAAGCAGCATTGTTAATTTTTAAATTTTTATAATAGTTTTTCCAAAATTCATCTATAGTTAGGTTTTTAAGATTTGTTCAACAGATCTTACTCCAATTCTGTGCTACTGCATTATCCCAGCAATTACCTTTTCTTGAATTACTTTTTACTACCCCATATTTAT
>JAVXCW010000004.1:0-99652 GCA_036659275.1 Bacteroidales bacterium
TGGCACAGGTGGCAGAGAGGTTGGTTCCGTCTGTACTGGTAGCGGTGATGGTACAAGTTCCGTCTCCTACAGAGGTGACATTCCCAAGATCATCCACCGTGGCAACAGCCGTGTTGATAAACCAGTCCTGTTTGTGCACGATTGTAAAATCAGGCAGCAGTTGCAAGGCAGAAGTGAACGTAGCACATATATCTTCATAATCACTCTCAGAGCGAGAGAAAATGGCAGGAAGTTTAATCTCAAATCCAACCGTAAGCTCTCCTGTTTTACTGATAATGATATTATCATTTGAAATAGATAATATCGGGTAGTACTTCGAGTACTCTTGAGCCGTTAAATTCATTTTCATTTTAACTTATTTTTAGAGTTTTACGGAAAAGTAAATATCGTGGCAGATAAAATCTGATCCTCATTTTAATAATACCATATTGCCCATATTTATCTGATAAATAAAATAATCCAAAATACAGTACAATAGCATAAGTCACAGAAAATAAGATTGCGACGATTATGGATATATTAAAAGATAGTGCAACAAAGAGCAACGCGAAGAGTAGGAGGATCATAGCAATCAAAATGATTAGATATTGCGCTTTTAACCCTAATACTTCGAGTGTTGAATCATATGCTTTATCTATTTTATGTATCATGATAGCCAAAGTTTTTGAACTACAAACAACGCTATGGCGGCAAATAATAATGCAAAAAAGAAACTCTGCGCCTTGTCAGATGCATCTTGATCTCCCTTTGAGGCTTTGTAAAATACAAGAGCAATAGATACAATAGCTCCTATGGCAAGAATAATTTGAATACCTGATATGACATTTTTAGAGATTGTCTTTAGCTGTGTCGTACCCTCGGTTAAAGCTCCACTTAAGTCGCCTTGTGCAAGCATCGTTAACGGGAGAAGCAGAAGGCATAATCCTAATAAATACTTTTTATTCTTTTTCATTTTCTATATTTTTTTTATAGTTATTAAATTCATCTTCTAAATTTTGCAAATCACTTTTTTTAACATTGTAAAAAGTGTTTTCTAGCTGTGTACCGGCTACGTGAGAAACTAATTCCTCATATTCTGCCTGTGAACCGGCAGAAGTTAGGCGTTCCAATTGTTCAAATGTGAACCCGGCATGAAACACATCTTCTTCATCGAATTCAATGCGTTCTTGCTCCGTACTGATACTATAATGTATCTTTTTTACAAGCAACTCTACTTTCTTTTTTACAGTTACTTGCTTGGAAAATAGAAAATTGAAAAAATGCTTAATCGTCCTCATGTCTATTTGTTATTTCAGTGAATAAATCTGTCAGGCAACTTAGGTTCGACTGTGCTATATTGCGAAGTGGATAGCATAAGGTGGAGCGAATAAAATCACAATTTGAACCATCCCACTCTCGTCGGATTTTTACCGAGTTCTTTATCCGAGTATTGAGGAATCTTAAATTGTAGTTTTCTATTATAAATTGTGTGCGTAAATCATATATCTTAATACCTTCTTTTGTGTAGATTTTATTCCAAAATAAATAAGGCGTAATCCCTCTATTTGCAAGAGTTGATGCAAATTTTACCGCAGACCAAATAAGTTGCTTATCTTCTTCGATAGGCATATAAATCTTATCAATCAAATTGCTAAAAAGAAGTTCCTGTATAGATTTATTATCAAGGGTTCCCGGTAGGTCAATTATAATATGATCATATTTTTGTTGTTCTTTTAAAGAGGCTAAAGCATACTTGACTTTCTTAAAATTATCCTCAGAACGAATATCTTTAATTTTTTGAATATCATAAATCTTTAGAGAATCCGAAATGATGTAACGGCGAAATAATTTTGCATTTTCGGGGTTTTGATAAAGTTTGATTTCACGCAACCGAACTCCCTCTGCATGAAAGTTAGGAGAGTCCGTATCAATATATAATACATTTTTGCCCTCTATATAAGCTAAATATGAAGCTAAGAGTATATTAAACGTTGTTTTGCCGGAACCGCCTTTTTCGCTAAAGAATGTTGTTATCATATTAACTTTTTTTAATTTGATATTCCAATTTTGCACGTTTACCAATCGTGGATTTTATTGCAGAACTAAATTGTATGAGGTAAGTTGATTCTATTTTTTGTCTACAAAATTCAGAGGGGACTTCAATGATTAATTTTTTACCGGTAAGTTTGATAGGAATAATAGGCTCAAACCAAGTTTTAAAATCTTGTGCGGGCAGAAGATTTCTTAAAATATCTAAAATATCGCTCCAGACAGTCTCCACTGCTTGAATAGGGAAAAAATCAAGCTTTTTATAGCTAGTTCCAGTTTTTTGCATTCGATAGTCGATTTGCACCGGTAGGTGCTGCTGAACCTCTTGCAAAGGCTTGATAATATATTCTTTCTTTAGCCGCCTCGGTTCTGTGTTTAACGAGACATTTATTAGTTTCTTATAATCTTCTATATCAAACGATAAATGGAAATTACTCTTATACAACTCACTTTTTATGGCTAAATAGAGTATCTTTGATGGATAAGTAGTCAGATTCAAGACACTATTTAAATTTATTTGTGTAAAATTACCGGCAAGCTCTACAAAAAGAGGTCGTGCTACATCTGTAAGCTGAAAATGTATAATACCGTCTTTATAATTCAACAGATTAAATGGTAATATCACTGTATAATCCTCCGCTCCCCTAAAAATGGTAATAGGCTTTGCCATAACACGTTCTGGAAGATTCAATTTTACACTGCTCTTAGTAAAATCCACATAGTTCCATTCACGGCCAGAAATATCCATAATCTCTTTTACAGAAATTTCATAGACAGTGGCATTATCCCATTTTTTTATAAGTGATAAAAAAATACAAAAGAGGTTAAATTCTTTAACACTCCACTCTGTACCGCCATAAATTATTTGATTAGAAATACTTATGACTGGATTGCATTTTTGCTCTATTTCAACTGTCTTATTCATTGATATACATATTAAATAGTTGTATAATTACGCTTGGTTAATATATCCATTACGGCTATCGTAGAGTTTGTTACAATAGCAGCTTCCTTTGCAACCCCTTTAACATTATCACTACGTAAGATTATGCAATTACCGGAAGCGTCATAATAAGAATTATCTTGCATTTCAATAACAGAATTACCTACACCTATAATGAAAGCGTTATTAAATGCTCTGACAAAACAGCTATGAAAAGCAACTACCTGAGAGTTATCCATCGCAACCGCCTCTGTAGAGCAACCGGCAAATAATAAACTCCTGTCGGAGCACTCAATGGCATCTGTTAAAGGATTATTAAAGGCTATACCTAATGCTGTGTCCTTAACACATCCACAAGAATTAATATATAAGCCTATATCATTATTTTCTATTACATCTTTATTAAAAAAAATATGGAAAGACTTCAACAAGGATTTATTTATTTTTGCATAGACTGATAACCTCTCTATTGCAATAACATTATCATCAGAACAACAGGCTAACAACAACGGAAATAACAACTTCTCTAATGAGACAACACTCTTTTTAGGATTAAGGGCTTTTAGCCTCTTATATAATTCTTGCAATAGTTGTTGTTTCAGAATACTATTGATTTCATGCAACTCTTTTGTTTTCATAGAGATTATATGTTAAAATTAAATAGATTGCTTGCATCTTCTTAGTCTTGGGATGTTGGGAATAATGTCTTTCTTAAATCGATCACACTCACCAACAGTATACGTTACCAGATATTCTCCCTTGGGCCTACCTGCTATAAGCCCCTGCTCTTTGCATTTTATTAAAAATGGAACAGAAATACCTATTCGCTTTGCAGCTTGACGCTGAGAAAGCTCTTTCTTTTCTTCCTCTTTTATTTTTCGCCCAAGAGTTTTATTAATAATATCTAGTTCCTTTTTTAGAGTTTTAATTTGCTCTTCTAGAACAGGGATATTGCTTATGTATTCAATAAGCTCAACTGCTGATAATGTCCTTATTTCTGTTTCCATACAATTTTATTTTATCTTGGTTGTCTTTATCTCAAATTGTTTTTCCTTTTTCAGTACTTTTAAAACTACATTCGGTTCATTTCGCAATAGCATTGTTAGCTGCTCCATGAAACGTTCTCGGATCATTTTTTCAGCTTCGGTTAATACCCTGTTACTTATTCCACGGCCTGAAAACACTATACAAACCCACGTCCGACGAACATTAAGTTTCTCTGCAATTCGGGACTGATCCCCAGCTCGTAAATTACTAACCACGTAGGCTAGGCGTTCTTTGTTATTCATATTACTGTTTATTAAAAATTATTATCTTTGTATAAAAGAACAACAAAGATAAACTAGATAATTCGATTATGCAAGAAAAAAAGCAAGAAAATTCGCCTATAAAAAAAAGAATTTTGCAATATCTTAGTTATAAGAATATTAGCGAGTATGCTTTCTATAAGGAGTCGGGAATCACCCGTGGTATATTGAATCAAAAAACAGGCATATCTGAAGATAACTTGACTAGATTTCTTGCTTATGCGCAAGATGTTTCAACAAAGTGGGTGCTTTTAGGTCAAGATAATATGATTATCGCAAAAAATAATGCAGCTGAACATGAGGACGAATTTGGGAAAAGTTCAATATTAAGAGAACCTGAGTGTCAGTTTGAATTCCACAAAGTGACTGATGAAAAAGTTGCGACAGATTTTTATTTAAAAAAATATATTGAACAGTTGGAGTTGAACCTAAACGAAAAAAAAGAAGCTGTTAAGGAAAAAGAAAAAACAATACAGCGGCTCTGGGAAGAGATTGATTTTTTAAGATTAGAAAAAAGTAAAATTGAAAAAGCAATGCAACGACATGAGCGCATAAAAAACGATGCTCCTGCGGACGATTCAGACCTTGCTGCAGCCGGAGAATCTTTAACGGGATAATTTTATATACAAAATAGCTGGTGGAAAAGATTTGCTTATAAATTCGTAGTTACACCATGAATATAAAAACTAATAAATAACATATTAGCTTTATTCATTATAAATAAAGGATCTAAGTTAATTTTTAATACTATAAATTGTAAAATTATAAATATACTATTTCTAGCATGAGAAAATTATTCTGTATTTTCGATAAAAAAGTTTCATTTTTCACATTTTTATCTTCCACAGGGTATTTTTAAAAATAATTATTTAAAAATACCAAATGATATATTCTAAAATTCACCTCAAAATAACACGGCTACAGCTACGTGTAGTGCCGGTTGACTGATAAGAGTGTACGGTTTCAATTTTTTTGACTGATAAGAGTGTCCGGTTTGTTTTATAAACTGGTTAATTAATCTCGCTTATACATCATTATAAGTAGGATTTTGCTATTTTTTTGGACTTTGACTGATAAGACTGTACGGTTTCAATTTGTAAGCATCTTAAAAATATTAAAAACGGCTCGCAATGACCGTATAGCTGCGATTCATGGTGATTTATGGGGTAAAGTATAAAAAAGTGGAAAATAGGCGGTTTTTCATAGTTTGACTGATAAGACTGTACGGTTTGACTGATAAGACTGTACGGTTTGACTGATAAGACTGTACGGTTTGCCCTTGTAACTACCTGATTAACAGCATCTCCAAACCGCCTAATATATTAATATATTAATATATAAATATAGAAACAAATAACATTGTCGCCCGTGCGAGGGAAAAAACTGTAAGTTATGAGTTATTTCAAACTCTTCTTTTTGGTCTTTTTTTTCATGGCAATCTCAGTAAAAATTTAGAGCTAGAGCAATAAATTGAGTTGCAGTGAAAAGAAAAAATAAAAGTAAAGTAAATGTGAGAGTATAATATCAAATATAGTGCACAAATAAGGCGATTTAAGATATTGTTATATCGCTAGCCATAAATTATGCTACAGATAGTAATAGTGTCTTAAATCGGCTAAAATAGGGGCTGCGGCGAAAGTGAAGATTTTAATATACAATTGGCGGAAGCGTTCCAAATTATTCAAACTATAATTTATTAATCCATTCTGCCACTAATGTTGCTTTTTCTTCTTTAGAGGTTTTTATGTACTTCCAAAAACTACTCTCAGTCTTATGTCCTGTCATTGTCATCACGAATGCAACAGGGCATCCTAATTTAAGTAGATTAGTTGCTCCTGATCTACGTGCAGTATGAGAAGAAACCATTTCCCATTTTTCTTTTATTTCTGTAATTTTATCGCAGCCTTGGGAACGAGTTATAGTTATTTTATCAACTATACCGGCTCTCTTACATATTTCTTTAATATCAGCATTTAGATGTTGTAAGGCAATTTTAGGCGAATTAAAACTATATTTACGAAGTATTTCTACCAAAACAGGATGGGCAGGCACTATATTTCTATTTTGTGTTTTTTGTTCAGTATAAACTATTTCATATTTACCATTTTCTTTTTCTTTCATCCAATCAGGAGTGATCCTACTATAATCACTATACCTCATGCAAGTGTAGCAGCCTATTAAGAATAAATCTCTCGAGATAGATAGTCTTCCTATTAAGTCTATCGTTTTAATATTTTCCAGCTCGTGAGCCGTTAAATATACACTGTCTACCTGCTCTGTAATTTTTTTGAACCGTAAATAATCCATATTAGAGTGAAGGCCTCTCTTGTATGCCTCATTCATAACAGCTCGTATATTTTTTACATGCGTTGCGATAGAATTAGGTCGAAGTTTTTTTACATCTCGCAAATATGCCATGAGGTTGTTATAATAGTTATAGTCTATAGAGTTAAACGTTATATCTTCATTGCAATAATATTTTGTAAATTCAACTATTAATCGATAAGAATATGTATCTCCGCGATGAGGGTTGAGTTTAGATGGCGTTCCGCAATATGCCCATTTATTAAAAAATGGTAGAAATGTCTCATGCTGCGAGATCGCTTTTTTTATAGACAGATCTAAACTTTCATAGAGCTTGTCTTTAAAATCGTCTAATGAATAATTATTTATTTTCGCAGAAGCAAGGACTGATAGAGACTTGTTTTCCCAGTTTGACAGTAAATTATTAATGGAGCCGCTTAGAATACATTTATTTGAAACTCTATATTTTGAGCTACTTGTGCCCCAAAATTTGGAATCTATCTTTTGTCCCGTTGTAATCCTAATTCTATTTTTTAAATAAAATATTTGAAGAAAAATTGTTGATAGCCCATTAGCGGGTTTATCTATATAAAAAGATACAGCCATTACTGTCGTGGAATTTTAATTTTACTGTCGTATTTACTGTCGCAAATATAGAGTTTTATTTATTATGATTGTAATTAATGATAAATAAAAAAAAGATAAAAGGAAGATAATTGCCTTATTATTTATCATTTAACAACAAAAGCAGAAAATAGATCATTACTATTTTCTGCTTTAAGTGACCTGCCAGGGGATCGAACCCTGGACCCCAACATTAAGAGTGTCGTGCTCTACCAGCTGAGCTAGCAAGTCAAATGGGATTGCAAATGTAGAGATAATATTTGTAAAAACAAGGAATTTTTTAATCTTTTTGAAAATAGAAAAATAAAATTGTTGCTTTTACAACCGTTTTATACACTCATATAACCTAAAAACAAATGTTTAGCTTAAAAACAAGATGTATACTTCGCTTTAATAATTATAATAATTACTTTGCTGTAAATTAATATACTATACTGTTTTAGCAGATTTCTTACCTGCTACTAATTCTATAATTAGAACTATAATAATTCCAATAATTGCAAAAAGAATTGCTTGTCCCATTAGTGACGATGAGCCCGATATCTCAGCAAATTTGTTGGGTAATATTGGATAATCAATACCGCTTGCAACTTGCTCTTTCCATGGCCATACTTTAATTAAGGAGCCTATCATAAATCCCGATAGTACAGCAATTGTTTGCATATAGTATTTTTTAAGCATCCAGCTAAGCAAGTGTGAAAAGCTAAGAATACCAATAGCTGCGCCCAAAGAAAAAGTAAGTAGCACAGGAATATTAAACTCGGTTACTGCCCTCATTATAAATTCATACTTGCCCATTAATAACATAATAAAACTACCCGAAATTCCGGGTAAAATCATTGCGCAAATAGCTATGGCTCCCGATAGAAATATAAACCAATATGCATTAGGCGTAGAGCTAGGACTTGCTAAACATATATATGCCGCACCTACAGCCCCAAGCACTAGACATAAAATATTTTTAAAATTCCATTTATCAAGCTCTCTTAATATATATATAGCAGAGGCAAAAATAAGTCCAAAGAAAAAACTCCAAAGAGGAATAGGGTGAAATTCTAATAAATACTTCATAAGCCGAGCAAGAGAAAATACACTTATTAAAATGCCACATAATAAACTAACTAAAAAAGTACCATTGATATGGGTCCAAAAAGCCCCAATTTTTCCCTTAAATAACAACTTTATTGCATCCAAATTTACAGATTTAATAGAATCTATAAGCTCCTTATAAATTCCCATAAGAAATGCAATAGTTCCTCCGCTAACGCCAGGAATAACATCGGCAGCACCCATGCATATACCTTTAAATGCAACGCCAAAATAGTGTACAAGTTTATTCATTTATTAAATTATATAGTTTATTATTAATTATTTCCGTCTTTTTTGGTTTCTGTAAGTAAATTAAGAAAATCGCCATCGGAACCTAACTGAGGAAAAATAGTATAAACAGTATTTACCCATGTTGAGTCCTGTTTAGCAAGGACCCTCATTTGCTCAATAAATTTAATTCTCTCTCCTTTCATATATTGTTCAATAGCTAAAACACACTCATAACCCATTTTTGCTTCTTCGCAATTTTTATCAGATACAAGAGCCTCTTTAAAAAAATCCTTAGCTTTACCCAAATCTTTGAGCCCAAGATATGCATCTGCAAGACCCAGCGAGGCAACCGCAGAATGGCCATCTAAATCATAGCAAAGTTTAAAATTATCTAACGCATCTTTGTATCTCTCTAAATTTAGATATACAACTGCAAGATTATATAAAGAAGCATCATTTAAATTATTAAGAGCCAATGAATATTCAAAAGCTTCAACTGCTTTGTCAAATTCTTTTAGTCTTGCATACACTGTTCCAACGTTAAACCAAACGTAATCATTAAATGGATCTGAGTCTAAATATTTATTGTAATATTCTAATGCCTTTTTGGTATCATCTAATTTATCATAACAAAATGCATAGTCGTTATAGTATTCATAATTAAGGGGCTGCATAGAGGTAGCCTTATTTAAATAAAAAAGAGCTTCGGCGTAATTTTCTAAATCTATACAATCTTGTCCAATAGAGCAAATAGAATCTATAATATCATCTTCTTTAAAATCTGTCTCTACAGCCATCGCAAAATAATCTCTTGCTTCTGTAAAAAGTTTTTTTCTAATATAAGCTCTAGCAAAAAGAAAATAAATATCACTGTTTTTATCAAAAGAATCTTTATATCCGTTAAGAACATCTATAGCCCTATCGGGGAGTCCGGCAATAATTAAAGAATCACAAAATTTAACTAAAAGCATAGAGGAATAAGGGTGTTTACTAAATGCAAGTTCAGATACTTTTAACACTTGTTCTTCCTCATTTTTATCTATAAAATACTCAATTATATACTCAAACTCTTCTTCTGTAAATGTGAGCTCTACTTCACATCCAAGTTTACAAGCTTGCATATATTTGTCAATTGCATAAGAGAAATCGGGCTCTCCGTTTTCATCCTCTTGAGCATTAAAAAAGTTTTTATCCATTAAAGTTATGCCTTTGAAGCTTTTATAATATTCATATAATGAAAAATTTGTTGAAGATACTCAATATAATTTAGAGTAGTCTTGTTTTCTCCCTCCATAACTAGGGTATATGGGCTGTTTGGATTATTTTGCATCCCAATAATAAATTTAGCCTTAATATCTCGGAGAATATATTCTAACGTAAAATCATTATTATTATTAAAAGTTATAAATAAATCAAAATCTCTTTCCAAAAATTTATCAATTTTTTCTGCATTAGGAATCCCAATCCAATTAAGATGTAGGCGTTCAACTAACAATATTTCTTTATCTTCTAATTCTTTAACAAACTCCGGGATATCTTTTGCACTCTCCATTTGTGGTAATAATCCTCCTTTAGTTTCAATAGCAAGCCCGTAATAAAGGATACCCACCTTATCTAAAAAGGCAGAAATTTTATTAAGCTCTTCAAAACTACTTGGTGAAGTAATATTATACATAAATCCAATAGAACGCATCTCCTCCAAGTTAATAAATTTTGGGGAGATATTAGATTTTTTAGCTCTAAGAACCTTGTCTCTAATGTATTCTTTTATAAAATTAATCATATTTTGTACGTGCAATAATTGTTTTCAATTACTTATTTGCAAAAATAACAAAAATCTAGCCATGTTCAATTGTTATTTATTGTATATTTGTATTATCAATAGTAAATTATGGATATAATTATAAAACCTCGCACTCTAGCTCAATGCTTTAATGAGTCTATTGTTAAATATGCAAACAATAAATCATTTGAGATAATAAATGGAGAAAGCCTTACGTACAAAGATTTTGGGATAAGGGTTAAATCTCTTATAGATAAACTTAATAAGAACGGTGTTCCAAGAGAAGAGAAAATAGCAATACTTGGAGGCAGTATGCCAAATTGGCCTGTATCATATATGGCTGTAACAACTTCTGCTAGGATAGCTGTTCCATTATTGCCAGATTTTTCTGCTTTTGAAATAGCCAATATAGTTGAACACTCTGGCTCTAAAGCAATAATAGTTTCAAAAAGACTTATATATAAGCTCTCAGATGCTATCCGCGATAAATTTGATCTTATAATTTGTATGGATACTTTAGAAGAATTGAAGGTTGCATCGGATAATAATATTTTAGGTACAGATAATGCTCCAACTCCAGTATCTCCTCAACCCCCATTATTTGATGATATTGCATCAATAATATATACATCTGGAACTTCTGGTGCTTCTAAGGGAGTTATGCTTACACATGCAAATCTTACTTCAAATATAGAAATGACCAAACGCCTTTTTGTAATAACAGAAAAAGATGTGTTTCTTTCATTCCTTCCACTTTCGCATGCTTATGAATGTACATTGGGAATGCTCTATCCAATTACAGAAGGAGCTTCCGTATCATATTTAGATGGTGCTCCTACGCCTTCGCTTCTTATGCCTGCCCTTAAAAAAGTTAGGCCAACTTGTATTTGCAGCGTGCCTCTTATTGTTGAAAAAATATTCAAAAATAAGGTGAGACCAATGTTTACAAAAAATTGGATAATGCAATTTCTCTACTCAATAATTCCATTAAGACGTATGTTACACAGAGTGGCAGGTAAAAAAATGGTTGAAATGTTTGGCGGACGCCTTCGCTTTTTTGGGATAGGTGGTTCTAAATTAGATTCTATGGTGGAGAATTTCCTTAGAGATGCAGGATTTCCTTATGCTATTGGTTACGGTCTCACAGAGTGTTCTCCCCTAATTGCCGGACAGGTAGATAATGTCGTTTTTCAATCTACAGGGCCAAAACTATCGGGACTAGAAATGAAAATATATAATCCCGATAAAGATGGAATTGGGGAGGTGATAGTAAAAGGGCCAAATATAATGCCAGGATATTATAAGGATAAGGCCAAAACTGCTGCTGCTTTTATTGATAATAACTGGTTTAGGACAAAAGATCTTGGAAAATTTGATAAAAAAGGGAATCTTTTCTTAAAAGGGCGTGTAGATAATATGCTTATTGGTGCTAATGGAGAAAATATTTACCCCGAGGAAATAGAATCGGTAATTAATGACAATGATTTTGTTTCAGAATCTGTGGTTGTAAAAATAAACGATAAACTTGTTGCAAAAGTTCATTTTAATTATGAGCAAATAGCTGCTTTAATAGATTTTAAAGAAGTAGATGCCGAAATTAGAAAAAATATTAGCGAAAAATACGAAAAGATGAGTGCTAAGTATGAACAATTATATATTAAGTACGAAAAATGGAAGGAAGAAAGAGGGTATAAATCGGATAAATCAAAACAAGGAAAGGCCCCAAAGGAGGCAAAAGTAAGAGAAGAAATAGTTGTAACATTCCAAGAAAAATTAGATAAAGTACAAAAAGAACTTTTAGAGCACATAAATGATAGAGTAAACAAAAGCTCACGGATAAGCGAAATAATAGAGCAACAAGTTCCATTTGAAAAAACTGCAACTCAAAAAATAAAGAGGTATTTGTATGTATAAGTGAATTTTGCGATAAATTTACAATAGTTGTTTTTTGCTCTAAAGAATATTTTCATATCTTTGTCGCATGATACGTTTGAACAAATTTATTGCGGATTCGGGCTATTGCTCGCGTCGCGATGCCGATATTTATATTGAACAAGGCCGCGTAACGATTAATGGCAAAGAAGCAGTAATTGGTTCCTCTGCCTTGCCTACCGACCGTGTAATGGTTGATGGAGAGTTAGTTAAAGGGGGAGTAAAAGCAAAAAGGCGGGTTTATATTGCCTTAAACAAACCTATTGGAGTTACTTCAACCACAGATAGAAGCGATAGTACAAATATCATAGATTACGTAGGACATAAAGAGAGAATTTTTCCAATAGGGCGTTTAGACAAGCTATCGCAGGGGCTTATTTTGCTTACTAACGACGGCGATATTGTTAATAAAATTCTTAGGGCCGGTAATGCACACCAAAAAGACTATATTGTTACAGTGCATAGACCAATAACAACAGAGTTTATAAAGAGGATGTCGGCTGGAATGAGGCTAGAAGACGGCGCAAGGACTCTTCCTTGTAAGGTTGTTTATGAAACAGAAACTCGGTTTCGTATATTTTTAATTCAAGGATTAAACCGCCAAATTAGGCGCATGTGTTTAATGTTGGGCTATAAAGTTGAAAAACTAGAGCGAGTACGCATTATGAATATTAGTCTTAAGGGGCTGCCATTGGGTAAATGGCGCGAACTCACGGCTGACGAAGTAAACATAATAATGGAAAAAGTACAAAGCTCAGAAAATACCGAAACAGCTTCAAAAAGGACAAACATAAAAACCAAAATTCAACTAGGCTAATTTAATATTTCGTAACCATTCTATTATTTCATTTTGTGATGATTGTACGGCTTCACTTCTAATAGGTATTCCATTAAGAAGAATTGATTGAGGGCAGAGATTTTTTATGTCTTTTTCGCTATGACCCATATTGCTCCCTTCATTTGTAATAAAAGGCACTATAGTTTTCCCCGATAGATTATAACTAGACAAAAATGATACAACAGCAGGAGCAATAGTACCAAACCAGCATGGTGAACCTATAATAACTATATCATATTGTTCTATGTTTTTAACCATTCTTTTTAGAGCCGGTTTATATCCTGTTTCAAACTCTTTTTTAGACTGTGTAATAACATCTCTATATTCTTTAGGATAAGCATTTACGGTCTCAATTCTAAAAATATCTCCACCAATATCACTTTTTATTTGTTCTGCAACTATACGTGCATTTCCATTACGTAATGAATAATAAGCAATTAAAATCTTTTTTGTAGTTAACATTATTTATAAAGTATTATTTTTCTGCTAAAATAAATAAAAAAAACAAGAAACTGCTTATATTATGCGAGATTAATTACTTTTGTAAAATAGCAATAAATAAATAAAACAGTAATGATAAAAGAAACCATTAATATAGCTGCATTTAATGCTGATTCGTTATTTGAGCAAATTATAGTTAAAGATATAATAATTAAAGAGGCCGAACTATACTCAATAAATTTTTATGAGTGTGATTTTAAAAATTGCGATTTTAGTAAAACTAGTTTTATGGGGTGTACATTTAGCGATTGTACCTTTGAAAACTGCAATTTAACTCTTGTTAAAATTCCTAACTGTAAAATTGATAATACAACATTTAGCGAGTGTAAATTAGTTGGAATTGATTGGTGTGTAGCCAAATGGAGAGCTACGCAACCTAAGAAAAAGCACAATTTTACACTAGAATTTAATAAATGTGTGTTAAATTACTCCATCTTTATAGAAATGAATTTAACAAAAGCAAAATTTATAAATTGTAATTTACATGACGTTGGTTTTGAACAAGCAGACTTATCTCAAGCTAATTTTACAGAGAGCGACCTCGCCGGTGCAATTTTTAGAGAAACAAATCTCACTAAAGCAGACTTAAGCAAAGCTAAAAACTATACCATAAATGCCTCAAATAACATAATTGCTAAGGCACAATTTTCTTTACCAGAAGCTATGGCTTTAATTTATGCATTAGATATAGAAATTAGCTAGGCTAAGAACTGTTTTAATTATTTATTATTACATTGATGTTCGCCCTCTCCCTCGTGGTGATGGTGACATCCTTCTCCTGAGTCTAAAAGTGAACCATTTAGATAAGCTGCAACAACTTCGTCCACTAGCCCTGTACAACCTCTTACTATTGCTATATTATTGCTTTCTAATACATTTTTAGCCCCTTCTCCCATACTCCCTGCTAGCATTAATTTCACTCCCATATTACTAAGAATAGGAGCTATATTTGATTTGCACCCGCATCCTTGAGGTGATGGCATTGTTGTTTTCTCAATTATTTTATTGTTTTCAACCTCAAATATTGTGTAATATTCACAATGTCCAAAATGGTCATCTACTTTATTGTTTTGTGTAGGAACTGCTATTTTCATTTTAGTATATTTTAGTTATATTTTTATTATATTTTATGTTTTATATTTTAACATTTACAAAGGTATATGCTTAATTCATATATATCAAATCTTTTAAGAATTACCTAGGCCGCTTATTCTTCCAACAAAGTTAGTTAGAAATTTTTACTTAAATTTTGTTTAACTTTATTTTTTTACGATATTTGCTTAAATTTGTAATCTAAAAGATGATTTATATTACAAACAGTAATCTTTTATAAAGGAAAACTATTTAATTATTATAAATATGAAACTAAATAAATTGCTTTTAGGCGATGAGGCAATTGCCACTGGTGCAGTTAATTCGGGTATATTGGGTGTATATGCGTATCCTGGAACTCCATCAACCGAAATTACTGAGTATATACAATCGTTACCTATAACTAAAGAAAGAGGCATACATAATAGCTGGTGTACAAATGAAAAAACAGCAATGGAAGCTGCCTTAGGTGTTTCTTATGTTGGAAAGCGTTCAATTGTGTGTATGAAACATGTTGGGCTAAATGTGGCAGCAGATGCATTTGTAAACTCTGCAATGAGTGGAGTAAACGGTGGGCTCATTGTTGTTTCTGCCGATGATCCGTCTATGCACTCTTCCCAAAATGAGCAGGATTCTAGGTTTTATGCAAAATTTGCATTTGTTCCTGTGTTAGAACCGTCAAACCAGCAAGAGGCATACGATATGATGGAATATGGATTCAATCTATCGGAACAAAATGATATTCCAGTGCTTTTAAGGGTTACCACAAGGATGGCCCATTCAAGAGCAATTGTTGAAATTGAAAGTGAGGCAACGCCTATCGGCGAGATAAAATTTCCTAAAAATCCCTCGTCATGGATTCTTCTTCCGGCCAATTCAAGAAAGAGATATCCTGTTTTACTTGAGACTTACAGTAAATTAGAGAAAATTTCTGCTACATCGCAGTGGAATAAATATATTGAAGGGAAGGATAAGAAGATGGGGATAATTGCTTGTGGAATTGCTTATAACTATTTAAGAGAGAATATAGATAAGACGTTTACGGCACCTATAATTAAAATTTCTCAGTATCCAATTCCAACCGATTTAATTAATAAAATGGCGCAGGAGTGTGATAGTATTCTTGTAATGGAAGAGGGACAACCTCTTGTTGAAGAAATGATTAAAGGAATATTACCAACAAAATGTAAAATTTTTGGGCGTTTAAGTGGCCATTTACCTCGCGTTGGAGAACTTACTCCCGATAGCGTTCGTATAGCATTAGGGCTAAAGCCACATGCGGAATTTGCGGCAAGCTCGGTTGCTGTACCAAGGCCTCCTGCTCTTTGCCAAGGATGTGGTCACAGAGATGTATATAATGCGCTTAATGAAACTTTAGCTGCATATCCTAATCATAAGGTATTTAGTGATATAGGCTGTTATACACTTGGCGCATTACCTCCGTTTAGGGCTATTAATTCTACAATAGATATGGGTGCTTCAATAACAATGGCAAAAGGGGCTGCCGATGCAGGATTGTATCCATCGGTTGCCGTTATAGGCGATTCAACTTTTACTCACTCAGGAATGACGGGATTGCTTGATGCTGCAAATGCAAATGCAAATATGGTTGTAGTTATTTCGGATAATCTTACTACAGGAATGACAGGTGGACAAAATTCTGCCGGTACAACCAAACTTGAGGCTATTTGTAAAGCCGTAGGAGTAGATGAAAAACATATAAGAATTGTAGTTCCCTTAGCAAAAAATATGGAAGAGATTAAGGCCATAATTAAAGAGGAAATTGAGTATAAAGGACTTTCTGTAATTATTCCACGTAGAGAATGTATTCAAACATTTAAGAGACATTCAAAAGAAAAAAAGAATGCCTAAATATTTTATTATGTATAAATTTTAGAGAATATAAATATGAAAAAAGATATAATTTTGGCTGGCGTAGGTGGCCAGGGAATCCTTTCTATAGCAACCGTTATTGGTGAAGCTTCGTTAAAAGAGGGCTTGTTTATTAAACAAGCAGAGGTTCATGGAATGAGCCAGAGAGGGGGTGATGTACAATCTAATTTAAGAATTTCATCTTGTGAAATAGCTTCAGATCTTATTCCAAAAGGGAGTGCAGACCTTATAATTTCTCTAGAGCCAATGGAGGCATTAAGATATCTTCCTTTTTTATCAAAAGACGGATGGATTGTTACAAATACACAACCGTTTGTAAATATTCCAAATTATCCACAAATCGAAAAAATAATGGAAGAGCTTAAGTCTATTAAAAACGTTATTTTAGTAGATGTAGATGCTTTGGCAAATGAAGCCGGTAACTCACGTGGCGCAAATATTGTATTGCTTGGAGCATGTAGCCACCTTCTTGGCATTGAACCTGCTAAATTTGAAGAAGGAATTAGACGTATCTTTGGTCGCAAAGGGGAAGAAATTGTAGAAATGAATATAAAAGCATTTAGAGCAGGACAAAATGCAGCATTAAAATAATGAGCTAGGAAATTATAGATGATAAAAATACTTATAATTGATGATGAGCCGCAAATACGTAAGTTACTTGCCAGAATAATTTCTTTAGAGGGATATGAAGTTGTGCAGGCCGAAAATTTAAAAATAGGGCTCAAGCAATTAGTATTGCAAAATCCAAATATTGTTCTTTGTGACGTATTTCTTCCCGATGGCAATGGTGTTAACTTTATTTCACAAATAAAAGAAATACAGCCAAATTGTGAGGTAATAATGCTAACTGCACATGGAAATATTGCGGATGGGGTGCAAGCAATTAAAAATGGAGCATTTGACTATTTAACCAAAGGGGATGATAATGATAGAATTATTCCGCTACTTGCTAATGCTTCAGACAAGGTAGCATTACAATTTAAGCTTGCCAACTTGGAAAAAATTATAAATAAGCAATATTCATTTAGTTCTATAATAGGAAAGTCAAAACCCATTATTGCTGCTATAGAACTTGCAAAGAAAGTTGCAGTTACAGATACTTCTATTTTGCTTACAGGCCAAACTGGAACAGGTAAAGAAATTTTTGCAAACGCAATACACTATGCAAGCTCAAGAGCTAAAAATTCTTTTGTGGCTGTAAATTGTTCGGCTCTTAGCCGAGAATTAATGGAAAGTGAGGTTTTTGGTTACAAGGCCGGGGCATTTACAGGGGCACTGCGTGATAAAAAAGGATTATTTGAACAAGCAAATTATGGAACCATATTTCTTGATGAAATAGGGGAGATGCCTATAGATTTACAGGCAAAATTACTCCGTATATTGGAGAGTGGAGAACTTCTTAGGGTAGGTGATTGTATTGCTACAAAAGTAGATGTAAGGATTATAGCAGCTACAAATAAAGATTTAAAGGAGAGTATTGCAAAAGGGCTCTTTAGAGAAGATTTATATTATCGATTATCGGTATTTGCAATAGAATTGCCTCCTCTGTGTAGCCGGGGAGAAGATATAGTATTATTAGCAAAAAGTTTTATTGATGCGTTTTCGGTAAAAATGAGCAAACCTATTGGGGAAGTTGAACAATCATTTTTTGATGCCCTTTTAAAACATAAATGGAGTGGAAATATAAGAGAATTAAGAAACACAATTGAGCGGAGTATTATAATGGCTCAAGGAAATGTTCTTAAATTCTCAGATTTACCAATAGATGTACAAATGGCACAAGGAAAAGAACTAGGCTCAATGGAATTATCGGCAATTGAAAGGACTCATATAAGTAAAGTATTAAGTTATACCGGGGGAAATAAAACAGAAGCTGCCCGTCTTCTTAAAATTGGATTAACTACTCTTTATAGAAAAATTGAAGAGTATGGAATATAGAAATTATAATTTCTATATAAGAGTAATCATATCAAAATAGTAATTAGCCCTTCCAAAATGGAAGGGTTTTTTATTGTGTATTATACATATATATTTAATTACTAAGGTAATATCTTGTTTGGTACATAATTAATATGCATTCTAGTAAATGTTCAATAAAATCTAATTTATAAATTATGTTTACTATACTATTAATTATAAGTCTGGCTGTATTTAGTTATTTAATATATGTGCTTATTAATCCCGAAAAATTTTAACTACCATGAATAAAGAAATTATTGGAATTGTATTGCAAATAGTACTTATGGTAGCTTTAAGCTATCCTTTGGGGTACTATATTGCAAAGGTTTATAGAGGAAAACGCTCTCTACTCAATTTTATTACGCCACTTGAAACGCTACTATATAAAATTTGCGGTATTAATCCAAATGAGGAAATGGATTGGAAACGCTTTTTAAAAGTATTACTTACTGTAAATCTATTTTGGTTTATATGGGGAATGATTTTACTTCTTGCACAAGGTATTTTACCTCTTAATCCCGATGGAAACCAAGGACAAACTTTTTGGCAAGCATTTAACACCTGTATTAGTTTTTTGGTAAATTGTAATCTGCAACATTATAGTGGGGAAACAGGAGTTACATATTTTACACAACTTTTTGTTGTTATGCTTTTTCAATTTATTACAGCTGCAACAGGAATGGCCGCTTTTGCTGCCGTATTAAAAGCTATGTCATTAAAAAATACAAATTCGGTAGGTAATTTTTGGGTATATATGGTTAAAAGTGTTACACGTATACTATTACCCTTATCTATGATTGTGGCTATATTGCTTATTATTAACAATGTTCCTATGACATTTTTTGGTAAGCAAACACTTACTACAATAGAAGGAAACGAACAAATAATATCGCAAGGCCCTGTGGCAGCAGTTGTTGCTATTAAGCAATTGGGAACAAATGGGGGAGGTTTTTTTGGTGCAAACTCATCACATCCACTAGAAAATCCAAGCTATTTTACAAATATGGTGGAGTGTATCTCCATTATTCTTATCCCAATGGCATTTATTTGGGCTCTAGGATTCTATCTAAAACGTCGTAAATTATCGGCATGTATATTTGTAGTAATGTTTTTGGCATATCTCGCTACGGTTGTTGTTTCTGTAAATATGGAGATGGATGGAAGTATGGAGGGAAAAGAGGCTAGGTTTGGCCCTGCCGCAACTGCATTTTGGGCAATGACAACCACAGTAACGTCAAATGGATCTGTAAACGGCATGCACGACAGTTTAATGCCTCTTACCGGTATGTTAGCAATGCTTAACATGCAAATTAATTGTTGGTTTGGTGGGGTAGGTGTAGGCTTTATGAATTATTATATTTTTATTATTATAGCTGTATTTTTAAGTGGATTAATGGTTGGAAGAACTCCTGAGTTTTTAGGCAAAAAAATTGAAGCTCGCGAAATGAAGATAGCTATTATTGTAGCTCTTTTACATCCATTACTTATATTAGGTGGAACTGCAATTGCCTCTCACTTAGCAACAACTAATCCACATCTAGCCTCTGTCTGGCTTAGCAATCCATCGTTTCACGGGCTTAGCGAAATGCTATATGAGTTTACCTCTTCTGCAGCTAATAATGGATCGGGGTTTGAGGGATTGGGAGATAATACCAATTTTTGGAATATATCAACAGGTATTGTCTTATTACTAAGCCGTTATTTACCAATTATAGGACAAGTTGCAATTGCCGGATTATTGGCGCAGAAAAAATTTATACCACAAAGTGCGGGGACACTTAAAACAGATACTGCAACGTTCTCTATAATGACTTTTGTTGTAATAATTATAATAGCAGCTTTGGCATTTTTTCCGGTATTAACTTTGGCTCCTATTGCCAACTTTTTAACATTTTAAACTAAAATGAAAACAAATATATTTATTACACGTAATCAATGGATAGTTTTATTAAAAGAATCTGTTGTAAAATTAAATCCAAGAATATTAATACGTAACCCAATAATGTTTACCGTCCTTATTGCTACAGGGGTTATGTTTATTGTAAGTATAGGCATTTTATTTGGATATAATAGCCAAGGGACATTTGGGTATAATTTTGTAATATTTCTTATTTTGCTTCTAACACTTCTCTTTGCGAATTTTGCAGAGGCAATTGCAGAGGCAAGAGGTAAAGCTCAGGCCGACAGTCTTAGAAAAACCAGGGAAGAAACTCCTGCCCATAAATTAGTTGCCGGTAAAATAATTGATGTTTCTAGCTCTCTCCTTAAAAAAGGAGATATTTTTGAGTGTTCTACAGGTGATACAATACCAACAGATGGAGAAATAATTGAGGGGCTTGCAACAATAGACGAAAGTGCAATAACAGGCGAATCAGCCCCGGTTATTAGGGAATCGGGTGGAGATAAAACCTCTGTAACAGGCGGAACAAAAGTACTATCAGATAGTATTACGGTAAGAGTTACTGCATCTCAAGGTGAGAGTTTTTTAGACAAAATGATTTCTCTTGTTGAGGGAGCATCTCGTCAAAAAAGCCCTAATGAAATTGCTCTTACAATATTACTATCCGGCTTTACACTTGTGTTTATAATTGTTTGTGTAACACTTAAACCGTTTGCAGATTACACCGGTACGGTTATAACAATATCATCGTTAGTCTCTTTATTTGTATGTCTTATACCAACTACAATAGGTGGATTATTATCGGCAATAGGCATTGCTGGAATGGATAGAGCTTTGCGGGCAAATGTTATAACAAAATCGGGAAAAGCTGTTGAAACGGCCGGGGATATTGATACGTTATTACTAGATAAAACAGGTACAATAACTATTGGTAACCGTAAGGCAACGGAATTTTATGCAATTAATACCAAAGAAAAGAATAAATTTATAGAAGCTTGTGCATTAGCCTCTGCGGCAGACCAAACTCCCGAGGGAAAATCAATTTTGGAATTATGTAGAAACATGGGATTTGAGTTGGATTCTACAGTTCTTGTTGGGTGCCATTGGATTGAATTTTCTGCACAGACAAAATGTTCGGGGGTTAAATTGCGTAATGGAATAGCTATTGTAAAAGGAGCCACAGAGGCAATTTGTGCGCTTGTAGAGCAGGCAGGGAAGATATTCCCCGATAGTGCTCGTGAATTATCTAAAAATATTTCACAGAAAGGGGGAACGCCTTTAGTTGTAATTTCAAATAAAGAGGTATTAGGGGTAATTGAATTACAAGATATAATTAAACCGGGGATAAGAGAACGTTTTGATCGTTTGCGTAAAATGGGGGTAAAGACAGTAATGGTTACTGGAGATAATACCCTAACTGCCAAATATATAGCAAATAAAGCCGGTGTAGATGATTTTATTGCAGAGGCTAAACCCGAGGACAAAATGGAATATATTAGACGTGAGCAGAGCAGTGGAAAATTAGTAGCCATGATGGGCGATGGTACAAATGATGCGCCTGCGTTAGCCCAAGCCGATGTTGGGGTTGCAATGAATAGTGGAACACAGGCTGCCAAAGAGGCTGGTAATATGGTTGATTTAGACAATGACCCAACAAAACTTATTGAGATTGTGGAGATTGGAAAACAGTTACTTATGACTCGCGGTACTCTTACTACTTTTAGTATTGCTAATGATGTTGCTAAATATTTTGCAATTGTACCGGCGTTATTTATGACTTCAATTCCGGCTCTTGCAACATTAAATATTATGAACCTACACTCGCCACAATCGGCCATACTCTCAGCAGTTATATTTAATGCGCTTATTATTCCTGCCCTTATTCCGTTGGCATTAAAAGGTGTTAAATATAAACCAATAGGAGCATCTGCATTACTTAGACGTAATTTAATTATATATGGTTTAGGGGGAGCTATAACTCCGTTTATTTTCATAAAACTAATTGATATGGCTATTGCTATAATATTATAAACATAAGATATATGAAGAATTTTTTAATTTCAATTAAAATAACACTTGCATTTTGTGTAATACTTTTTGTAGGTTATGTGCTGGTATTGTGGGGAATATCTGCATTAGTAATGCCAAATAACGGCCGTGCGCAAGTTGCTACATTATATGGAAAAGTGGTTGGGGCTTCTAATGTTGCACAGCAATTTACTTCACTAAAATATTTTTGGCCACGGCCATCTGCTGTTAATTATAATGGAGGAGGGTCTGGAGCTAGCAATAAAGGAGTTACTAATCCCAAATATATAGACGAAGTTAATGTTAGAATAGATAATTTTCTTGTTGCGCATCCTTACTTAACACGAATACAAGTACCAATGGAAATGGTAACAACAAGTGCGAGTGGATTAGATCCTCACATATCGGTTGCTTCTGCTATAGTACAAATGCAGCGTGTTGCAAAAGCTAGATCTGTTAATATAGATGATATTAAACAGTTATTAGAGCATGAACAAGAAATTCCTATAATAGGAATTCCTGTAGTTAATGTGTTAAAATTAAATATTGCATTAGATAAAAGATTTTAGAATTTCTAAATGTTTTTTAAATTATCTTTGAATTTATTATAAGAAACGGATTATGGAGTATCAGCGGAGTGTACAGCATTTTTTAAACTTAATAAAAAAATCGCGTAGAGGTAAGTTTAAAATTTACATAGGAATGGTGGCCGGAGTTGGGAAAACTTATAGAATGTTGCAGGAGGCTCACCAGCTACATGAGAGTGGGGTAGATGTTAAGATAGGATTTGTAGAAACGCATGGGCGGGCCGATACCTTAAAATTAACCGAAGGATTACCGGAGATTCCTCGTCGTAAGGTATTTTACAAAGGGAAAGAGCTTGAGGAAATGGATTTAGATGCTATAATGAGAGAAAGGCCCGAGATATTAATTATAGATGAGCTTGCCCATACAAATATTGATGGAAGTAAAAACGAAAAACGGTGGCAAGACGTTCTTGATATTTTAGACTCCGGAATTAATGTAATAAGTGCAGTTAATATTCAGCACATAGAGAGCCTTAACCAAGAAGTAGAAAGTATTACCGGAATAGAAGTTGCGGAAAGGGTTCCCGATAGTGTACTTGTAATGGCAGATGAGGTTGTAAATATAGACCTTACGGCAGATGAGCTTATAAACCGCCTTAAAAGTGGGAAAATATATAATTCAGATAAAATAGCTACAGCTTTAGAAAATTTTTTTAAATCTGAAAACATATTGCAACTTAGGGAGTTAGCATTAAAAGAGGTTGCCCTTAGGGTGGAAAAAAAGATTGAGAGTGAGTTTACACAAAACATAGGTGTAAGGCACGAGCATTTTCTTGCTTGCATAAGTAGTATGGATAAGATACCAAGACGTGTTATTCGTAAAGTTGCGCGACTTTCTACCCGCTATAATGCTAAATTTTCTGTGTTGTATGTAAGAACGCCCGAGGAGAGTGCTGATAAAATAAGCCTTGCATCTCAACGACACCTTATAAATAATTTTAAACTAGCTACCGAACTTGGAGGTGAAATTATACAGATAGATGCCCCCAATGTTATAACAGGAATAATTCAGGCATGTGACATACATAAAACAACAACAGTGTGTATAGGAAAACCCGAAATTAAATTATGGAATTTAATATTTGCATCTATTAGATATAGGCATTTGTTTAATTCACTTTCAAAATCAAATATTGATCTTATAATTCTTTCATAATATGCAAATAAAAAACAAGTTAGCCTATTCAATAGGATCGTTGCTAATAGTTATAATTTTACTTGGAATATTATCTGCGCGTAATATTAACAGAATGAAACGCGATACTGAGAATATCCTTGCTAATAATTACAATTCTGTTAAATATGCACAACAAATGCAAAGTGCATTAAATATTTTTTATAAAGATAGTACGTCGTTAAAAATATTTATTGAAAGTCTCCGTTTGCAGCAAGAAAATATAACGGAACCTTACGAAAAAGAGGTTACGGTAAAATTAATAGAGCAATTTCGTGTATTTGAGAAACATCCAAATCGTGAAAATTTTCACTCGTTAAGTGAAGTTCTTAATAGCATTGTGTTATTAAATATCTCGGCAATATCTCATAAAGCTGAAATAGCAAATGCTACTGCAAATAGGGCCTTAATTTGGATTATAGTTTTTGCAGTTCTTAGTGCTGTAGTGGCAACAATAATGTTAATTCGTTTTCCTAAATCTTTTACTCGTCCTATTAAAGAATTAATTGATGGAATAGTGGGGGTATCTAATCATAATTATGAAAACCGACTTAATTTTAGCTCAACATCGGAGTTTGGAAAAGTGGCTGTCTCCTTTAATAGTATGGCGGAGGAACTTGCTCAATTTCAAAAAAGCAGTGTGGCAAAGATTATTGCTACAAAACGATATTTGGAAATTATTATTAATTCTATCGAGGAGCCAATTATAGGTATTGATAGTAATAAAATGGTTCTTTTTGTTAATAATGCTGCTGTTTCTATTCTTAATTTGCCGGTAGATAAAATGATAAATAAATCTGCTCTCGATATTTCTTTAAATAATGATCTTTTTCGCCGACTTATAAGAGGGCTAGAGCAAAATGAAAAAAATAGTGAACCTCTTAAGATATATTCTAATAATAAAGAGAGCTATTTTGAGGTGCGTTATATTTTGCCGGCAGATAATATTGGGAATGTAATTCTTTTACATAATATTACAAAATTTAAGGAATTAGATAATGCAAAAACTAATTTTATTTCTATTATTTCGCACGAACTTAAAACTCCTATTGCTGCAATTATGATGAGCTTAAAGCTATTAGAGGATAAGAGAGTGGGTGAAATGAATGAGGAGCAATCGGCGCTTTCTAAAAGCATTAAAGATAATAGTGATAGGTTGTTGAGTATTACGGGCGAATTGCTAAAAATGACTCAGACAGAGACTGGAGCTTTACAGTTATCCCCTAAGGTTACTAAACCTATAGAGCTAATAAATTATGCTCTAAATGCAACTAGAGTTCTAGCTGAAAAGTTTGGATGTAATATAGAAATTGAATATCCGCAAAAATTGCCTAAACTCTTTGTTGATAGTGAAAAAATAGCTTGGGTTGTAACAAATTTACTCTCTAATGCCATACATTATTCTAATGAGAATGCAAGGATAATTATAGGGGCAAAACAAGTTGATAAAGCTATTGAAATATACGTACAAGATTTTGGCAAAGGGATAGATCCACATTATCATTTAAGTATTTTTGACCGTTACTTTAGGGTGCCTGGGACAAAAGTACAAGGGAGTGGTCTTGGTCTTGCAATATCTAAAGATTTTGTGGAAGCGCACGGCGGAACAATTAGGGTTGAAAGTGAAGTGGGCAAAGGCAGCAAGTTTATTGCTAAACTTGATTTGCCTTAAGCTTTTGGGGCACATTTACGATTAATCCTAAACCAGAATCTTGAACCTTTATTTAATTCTGATTCAACGCCAATATCGCCTCCAAGTATTCCTACAATGGTTTTACAGATAGGAAGGCCTAAACCTGTTCCTTCTACATACGTGTTTAGTTTAAAAAAACGTCCAAATATTTTATCTGCTTGGTCTTCTGGTATGCCAATGCCTGTGTCTTTAACGTAGAATTCGATTAGTTGATTATCGCATGGAAAATAGCCTACTTCTATACTTCCGTGTTTAGTAAATTTAATGGCATTATTTATTAAATTTACAAGCACTTGCATTAATCTATTTTGGTCTGTGTAAATTATTATGTCCTTATCAGGCGCTATAAATGATAATGTTACCCCTTCTGCACATTTAGTGCGAAGAGATGTAACCGTATCGTTACATATAGCATTAAGCCCTGTTTCTTCGTAAAAAAAGTTTAGTGTTCCTGCTTCAATTTTTGAAATATCTAAGATATCTGAGATAAGCTGCAAAAGCATATCACTGTTTCGCTTTATAATGGCAGCTGATTCTATTCGCTCCTCGTCTGTTGTTGCAGTTGCAATTAATCCCGAGAATCCAACTATTGAATTTAATGGTGTCCGTATTTCGTGACTCATATTGGCTAAAAAAGCAGATTTTAATCGGTCAGACTCTTCGGCTTTGTTTAGTGCTATTATTAAATTTTTTCTGGCTTCCATTAGTTGCTCGTTAACTGCATTTGTTTCAGCTATAGCTTGTAATGCTCTTTTTTGTGCTTTCCGTAATCTTAAGTGACTTTGCAGTGTAAGAATATAGGCAATAACAAGAATTATAAATATTAATATAATAAATGAAATTTGTATTCTGTATTTTTCAAATAATGATTCCGGCCTATTTTTATAAATAGTATTATCGGGAAAATTATCGGGAGAAAGATCAAATTTGCGCAGAGTGTGCCAATTTATATAGCACTGTTCATCTTTTTTAATGATAGGTGGAATTTCTCTAGGGCTTTTGCCATTTATTATTGCTAAAAGCATTAATCCGGTTTCTTCTCCCCAAAATTCTGCATTATTAAAGTATCCTCCTAAAAAATAATCTTTTTCTAGTCCTATATTATTGGTAATGAAAATAGGCGTTTTTAGTCTTTCTGACATTTCTTTGTAAATGTAATCTTTAGAGTACTCAAAGCCATGCTTACCTGTTAACCAAGATGTTAGTAATAGACCTGTATTTGGAGTAATGTTTGGTAGTTGTGTTAATAATGAGTCTGTTGTTATAAATCTTGCATCGTAGTATTCTATTGGGAAGTTGGCATAATTGTTTTTAATTTCTTCTTCAAAAATTAGTTTTGTGTATATGCCGTAAAAGCGATTATCGGTAATTAATGCAAGCTTATCCATATTTGGAAGCGCATTTTTAACTAATGATATATATCCGCTAATATTCATTTCTCTTAATACTCCCGTTGCGTTATAATTTTTTATAACATCTTCTGTCTTAGCAAAGTTAGATAGTTGCAGAGTGTTAATATTTTCGCAGTAGTAATCGAGATTAATAGTATGTGGCTTTACTGCAGATAATACTATTGGAACATCCTTAAATTCCTGTGTGTTTACAGAGTTATAAGCTAGCCATGCTTCATCAGAAATAAGGATAACTGCTAATGGAGGATTTGGACCGTATATGTTTAGTAATGTGCTTATTTTTAGTTTCCAATTTTTAGGGTTGGAGAATATTTCTGACGAGAGATATTCAACGTTTAATTCTATCCCCGGTGCTGTTTCCTTTAATTTAAAGTTTATTCCGTCAATTATAGAGTTTGACCATTGGTAATCGGGCCCATAGGAACTTATAATTAATACCTTATTAGAATTTATTGCAAAGGAATTAAATCCAAATAAACAAATAAATAAAGATAATATAATGAGCTTGTAGTTAAATTTTAAGTTAGGTATTCTCATGATTTTACATCATTTTCTAGTGTCCACGAAGATAATATTTTTTTTTGTTATGTCAAAAAATAAGTACAGCAAATGGCAACTAGCGTTTAACAGACGAGCAACTAGATTCCCAAAATTTAACAGGTATATACACTATTTGATAAACTAGAGGTGATTTATGTGCCTGCAAGGCAACAATTAGCAGCTGGAGCACAGGATGTGGTGGAAACCGATTTTATAACAAAGATTAAGATTGATAAAACTACACATACGAAGACGGGAGCAGATATTTTTATAGGGAAGATGCTAGAAAGGGTAGACAATGAGCAATACAATAAAATTGCGGTTTTGGCTAAAAAGAATAATGGTTATTGGAGCTCATTTTCAAAGGGTTTTTTGTTTCAGAGTGAAGAAGATGCCAATAAGTTTGCAGATGCCGTAAACGGTGTAGACATACGGTTTAGATCGAATCCAATAACCAAAGATATAAATAATCAGTTCAATGCAGAGTTGTCTGATCTTAATGCCGAAAATGCTCAAAGTGTAATTCTTAAGTTAGGAAAGCCAAGTGATATGCTGTTGAGTGCCGGTATACCAAATAAAGAACTTCGGTTATATGGAAATAAACTGTTAAAAAAATCTCAGAAGCATGGGTTTGATGTAAAAGATGTTAAGAATCTGCCAATAGCACTGGTGAATCCTATAGCCGTATTTAGAGGAGAGCATCCAAACAGTTTTGCAATCATTACTGAATTAGAAATAAATGGTAAGAAATTATTAGCAACCATTGAAACTGATAAAAATGGAGAGGTTGATTTTAATTTTATTTCGTCTGTATTTGGGAAAGAAAACATAAGTGTAATAAAATGGATACTTGATGGGAAATTACTGAATGTTGATAAAACAAAAGCCCTCAATTTTGTAAGCGCTTCCGCTCTCAATGCGGATGCCACACAAAACCAAGAGCTTTATTCTGTTACAAAGATAATTGAAAACTTTGTAAATCCTAAATTCTTGAACATACGGCAGTCCAATTCCGCCGACGATGAACAAGTATCTAACAACTTTCGTGCTGCAAATATAGTGCAAAAATTTAATAATCCAACAATTGAAGAGGGTAAAATGATTGCGGAAGTTGAAAATATTTCACAAACATTGAATACTCCTGTAGAAATTATTCGAGATATAGAGCAGGTTCCGGCTTCCGGGGATGTTACACTAGATTCCCAAAATTTAACAGGTATATTATAACCTGTTGATATTCTAACTCTAGGCTTTTGCAAAAAAAATGTTGTTCTTATATCTTTGTAATGCTTGTAATCACTTCATTCAATCAATTTTAAGCACAAAAAAAGGAGAAAAGCGTTTTGCTAATCTCCTTTTAAGTGATCCGGAAGGGATTCGAACCCTTGACCCACAGATTAGAAATCTGTTGCTCTATCCAACTGAGCTACCGAACCGTTTTAACCATGCCGTTGTAAGGATGTTTTTCCTTTCTAAAGCGGATGCAAAGATAGTAATTTTTTTTAGATTCTAAAATTATTTAGAATGAAAGAAATTATTTCTTACTTTTACATGCAATAAAATAACTTTTAACAAATTTAAAAAATTATGAAGAAGTGCTTAATATTTTCTCTGTTTGCTGTAATGATTATAAGCGCAGGAAGTGTTTTTGCCTCTAGCACAAATAAAGAGGCCAGGCTTCTACGATTTCCTGCAGTAGGAAACAATAATGTAGTATTTACATTTGCCGGTGATTTATATTTGGTTGATATAAATGGAGGTGCTGCAAAAAAACTCACCTCAGATATTGGTTATGAAATGTTTGCTCGTTTTTCTCCCGATGGAAAAACTCTTGCATTTACTGCGCAATACGATGGCAATACAGAAATTTACACAATGCCTGCAGATGGTGGAACTCCTAAAAGAATAACATATACTGCATCTGTAGATAGGGATAATGTTGGAGACCGTATTGGACCTAATAATATTGCAATTACATGGACACCAAATGGTAAAGACATTATATATCGTTCAAGATCGTGGGCTTTTTGCGGAATGCGTGGAGTGCTTATGCAAGTAGCTAAAGACGGAGGAATACCTCAGCAATTACCTCTAACCGAGGGGGGATTTTGCTCTTTTTCTCCCGATGGTAAATATCTTGCTTTAAATAGAATGTTTAGAGAATTTAGAACATGGAAATATTATGAAGGTGGACAAGCAGATGATATATGGCTTGCAAATTTAAAAGATGGGAGTATAGAAAATCTGACAAACAATAAATATCAAGACATATTTCCAATGTATATAGGCAGAGAAATTTATTTTATCTCCTCACGCGATAAAATAATGAATCTCTTTGTGTATAATTTGGATACAAAAGCAACTGAAAAACTTACCGATTTTAAAGAGTATGATATTAAATTCCCCTCAAACTCACAAGATTATATTGTGTTTGAAAACGGCGGATATATTTATAAATATTCAATAAAAGATAAATCATGCAATAAAATTCCTATAACCCTTAATGATGAGGGAAATTATGCAAGAGCAGAATGGAAAGATGCCTCAAAGAGAATATCGGCATATTCAATCTCTCCTAAAGGTGAAAGAGTACTTTTAACAGCTAGAGGCGATGTCTTTTCGGTTCCGGCAAAAGAAGGGGCAGTAATAAATTTAACTAAAACCAACAATGCACAAGAGCGTGGTGGAGTCTTTTCTCCCGATGGAAAATGGTATGCATATTTTTCTGATAAATTGGGTGAATATGAAGTATATATTGCCCCGGCTAATAGGAGTGGAGAGCCAAAACAACTTACAAAAGGGGAAAAAACATATAAAAATGGCTTGCAATGGGCACCAGATTCAAAAAGTTTACTTTACCTTACAGAAACAAAATGCCTTTATAATGTAGATTTACAGGGAGTGCAGAAACTTATTTATCGCAATGAGAAAACAGGTATAAGAGGCGTTAGTATTTCACCATGTGGAAAATGGATAGCATTTTCGGCTGCAGGAGAAAATAAAATAAGTATAGTTAATTTAATGGAATTGTCTACGGGTAAAATATATCCAATTACGGATAAATGGTATGATTCCGGTTCTGCTATTTTTTCTGCAGATGGAAAATATTTATATTTTACATCATCAAGAGATCTTAATTCGCAATATGCAAGTAATGAGTGGAATATATTATATAATTACAATGATTATATTTTTATTGTTCCATTAAGTGCTAATACTCCTAATCCTTTCCTTGCCACAAACAATGAAGAAAACGCAACAGATGCTGGGGTTAAAGCAGACACAAATGCAAAAAAAGAAGTATCATCTACAAATATTGATATAAGCGGAATTGAAAAGAGAGTTGTTGCTCTTCCTATTGCTCCGGGTTCTTATAGACTTATAAACGCATTGGATGATAAATTAATATATGCAGCAAATGGAAGAACATTAAAGGTTTTTAATTTAAAATCAGGAAAATCAAATGAAATAGGTAATGGATCAATATTAGATTTTACTGCAGATAATAAAAAGGTTCTTTATAGTCAAGGGGGTAAACTTTCTGTAATTCCATTTTCAGAATCTCTTAAAGCTGGGGAATCTGTTCCTGTAGATGGATTAAAAACATTTGTTGAGTATCCTAATGAGTGGAAACAGATATTTGATGAAACATGGCGTGTTTATAGAGATGGCTTTTATGTTAAAAACATGCATGGTAAAGATTGGCAGGCAATTCATGATAAATATGCTGTTTTATTGCCTTATGTAAAACACAGACAAGATTTAACCTATATTATAGGAGAGATGATTTCTGAGTTAACTGTAGGACATGCGTATGTAACTACAGGTAATGATATTCCTGCACATACAATAATAAAATCGGGGTTACTTGGAGCAAAATTTACCAAAGACAATAGTGGCTGTTTTAAAATTGAAAAAATATATAAAGGGGCTAATTGGTCTGAGAATCTTCGTTCTCCTTTAACGGAATATGGGTTAAACATAACACCGGGGATGTATATTTTAGCAATTAATAACTATCCATGCAATGAAATGATAGATGTAAATGAAGCTCTTATTGGAACAGCAGGACAAACAATTGAACTTTTGGTAAACAATAAACCTACAGAGGTTGGGGCTCGCAGAGTATATGTAAAACCCATAGAATCGGAAACTCAATTAGCTTATTATGAATGGGTACAAGGTAATATAGAAAAAGTGGAAAAACTATCGGGAGGCGAAATAGGATATATTCATATTCCCGATATGAGTACTGTTGGATTAGATGAGTTTACAAAATTATTTTATACTCAATTAGACAAAAAGGCTCTAATTATAGACGATAGAATGAATGGAGGCGGAAATGTTTCTCCTATTATAATAGAAAAATTAAGTCGTATTGTATATAGGATGAGCATGGCTAGAAACGGTGGAGAACCAAGTACAATACCAGATGCTACACATTATGGGCCAAAAGTATTATTAGTAGATAAATATGCTGCATCAGACGGCGATTTGTTCCCTTATAGTTTTAAACAACTTAAATTGGGTAAGCTTATTGGAACTCGTACTTGGGGTGGAATTGTTGGAATTTCGGGCTCAAAACCATATTTAGACTTACAAGATGTGCGGACACCGTTTTTTACATCATATTCTGTTGAGACAGGAGATTGGATTGTTGAAAATCATGGAGTAGACCCCGATATTATAATTGATAATAATCCCTTTGATGAATACAAAGGCATTGATAAACAAATAGAAAAGGCTGTTGAAGTTCTTAAACAAGATTTAAAGAACTATAAACCATTACCAAGTGTTCCAAAAGATCCAATAAGGTAATATTTAGTAGAAATATTCTATTAATTTTTTAAGAATTTTTAAGCGTAAATCGGAATTCGGAACCTTTTCCTAATTCCGATTTTACATATATATTTCCACCTAAAGTGTTTAATATACTTTTACACAAAGGAAGACCAAGACCGGTACCCTGCGTAAATGTATCAATTTTCTCAAACCTCTCAAATAGAAGATCAAGATTGTTTTTGGCTATTCCTATACCGGTATCTTTTACATAAAAATTATAGATGTTATTATCTATATAATATCCTATTGTTATACGCCCTTTTTCTGTGAATTTTAACGCATTTGATAGTAAATTTATAAATATTTGTGTAAACATTTTTTTATCAATTGTAATGTAGTTTTCGCTACTTGGAAGATTGCATTCTATAGAAACATTTTTTCCAAAAGCTACTTTGTCTTGTTTATAAAATAAATCTGTCTCTTCTTTTAATCTAGTTATAGTTTCATTAATAGGAATAGATTCAGATTTAGTTTTAATAGAATGTGAGTCTAATTGTGCAATATGTACAATGTTGTTTACCAACTCTATAAGTTGTGTTATATTTAATTTTATTATCTCTTCAAATTTCTTTTTTTCTTCTAATTCGTCAGTATTTACATATATCCCCGAAAATCCAACAATTGAATTTAACGGAGTTCTTATCTCGTGGCTTATACTATTAAGAAATTTATCACTCTCTTTTTTAGCTTCCATTACTTGCTCATTAAGAACTATAAGAATATTTTCACTCTCTTTAAGATCGGTAACATCCATGTTAATATCAATAACATCAATACTACTGTCATCATTTATATGGTGAATAAAAATATGTTCACGTATCCATCTAATACCATTGGGCGTTATAATTTCAAAATCCATTGTAAATGGATCTCGGCTTCCATTTTTTAATGATGCCAAATATTGTGGAATACTATCTTTTACTGCTGAATTAAAACTTGTATAAAGAGGGGCAATTGTATTATTAGGCTTTTCACATAAATTAGTATACCAAGAGTCTGTTGCTGTGCCAATTTGGGTGGTAATATTGTAATATGCAATTCCAACCATTGATCTTTTGGTGGCAAATTCAATTAGCCTATCAAATTTTTTCTTCTCTTCTATGTTAGCTATATTACTTGTAATATCAAGCACAATAGAGATATATTTATAATTATCATTATTATTAGCTATTTCTTTTATTATTACATGGTATACTGCATCTTTTCCAAGATTTAAATTAATATAACGACTTATAGATGTGTCTATTTCGCAATTAATATTTTTGTCATTTTTTAATTTACATGCAAGTTCCTCTGTGAGAATTGGGTTTTCAAAGAGATTATTACTTAGTATTCCTCCAAATTCAGAATCATTATTGCATTTTTTGCCATTAATTATTAAAAGCTTCCTCTCTCCGCTCTCGGAGTATAGTGCAAAATTAATAGAAGTTTTTTCATATATAAGTTGGAGCTTATTAAGAAGAAACTCAATTTCTCCAGTCCCTCTTTTTAGTTTTTTAGTTTGTTTATATTGAGTATAAAAAAGAATCAATGCTACAATAATAATAATTATTATTGATAAGGCAATTATTAATTCTTTTTCATATTTTTTAATAAATCCCGGAGGAATATTATTATATATTGCCTTTTCTATATTTTGGAGTGACTTTAGTTTATATCGCTTAATGGCGGTCATATTAAGTATTAGGTCAATATCATTAACATATCTGTATTTAGGCATGTTTTGTATGGCACTAGTGCTATTATATGTGGCAAGTATAAGTTCTACTGCTGCTTTAGCACATTTCTCCTCAGATATATAGTACCCACCAACATAGTAATTATCAGAAAAATTTCTTGGAATTAATGTAAAAAACGGAGGAATATTAGATTTAGATAGGAGTGAATCTATGTATGTATCGGAATATGTACTATATATATCAATTACATTCCAATTGTATGTAATATACGCTTTTCCAGCACTATTTACAGCTAAACTATTTATTATACTATCTGTGTTGCGCCTATCATGTATAATTGACCTAAATCGTATTCCTTTATATTCCTTTTCAATAATTCTTTTTAATAATTCGCCAAAATATAATGAACTATAATATTCGTCATCAATCCATATAATTTCTTTTATTTTGTTGCTGCTTTGTAGTATTAAATCAATATTTTCCTTTACCGGAATATTAACAATAACCCCTGTTTGGTTATTAAATTCGTCCTTTATATCATATATTTTTGAGCACTTAGAGAAATTGAATCCGCAATTAAAATTAGGATATGGATATTGTATATACTCAGAACATGCCACTAGTACTGTAGGAATATTTTTCCACTTATCAATGTACTTAGAGTAATTTTTATAGTAAAAATTTGCTTCATCACCTATAAGAACAAGAATATCAGGAATGGTCTCTGTTATAAAGATAATATCTTTTGTTTTAGCATGTGCAATATATGGCTCAAGTTCTTTAGGCTTTGCAATAGACCACACAGCAGACCTAATGTGCATATCTATTGCTTTTTCAAATAAACTTTTATCGCAATTTAAATTTCCGGTTGCTATTGTTGCATTAGGTAATTCCTTTTTTAATTTGTTTACGATATCTGTTTCAATTAGTGCAAACCACTTATTTTGTGATGAAAAAGAGTTTATCACTAAAATAATTGGGCTATCTTTTTTTTCATACGACATATTTTTAGAAAACATGGTATTGTATCCCGATAGAATAAATAATAATAATATAATATATTTCTTAATCATTATCTAAACAGTTTCTTAATTTTGAAAACATTGATCTAATAACTTAAATAATTCTACTTCGTTAACAGGTTTAGGAAGATAATAATTAAAGCCGTTATTTAATATTTTATTTTTATCATTATCAAAGGCATAAGCTGTTACAGCAATAATAGGAACATTAGTGTCAAATTTTCTTATAATTTCAGTAGCTTTATATCCATCCATAATAGGCATTTTAATATCCATAAGAATAACATTTGGCTGTAAATTTTTATACATTAAAACTGCCTCATCACCATTCCACGCATGAATGATTTTGTATTTTGTTTTAATCATATATTTTAGCAGCTGAAAATTATTTTCATTATCTTCTGCTATAAGAATGGTTTTTTGTGTTGTATCCTCTTGTTTTAAACTTTTGTGCAGCTCCTTACTTTTAACTTTACCTTTAGAATTGTTAACTACATCTGTTATTATTGACAGCAGTTTATTTGTATTTATTTCAATCTTTTCAAATAAATATTTTTCCTCATTATTATTAATATTATTTAATAATTGCATGCAAGATAGAGTAATAATATTAAGTGGCGTACGAATCTCTTTTCCCATATTAACTATAAAAGATTGTTTTAACTCTTCTGCCTCTTTAGTTTTTAGGTATGTTTGTTCAAGCACTATTTCCCTCTCTTTTTGGTCATCAATATTAAGCGTTAAAAAGTCTGTAATTATTTCGCCACCATCGGGATTATATTTAGAAATTTCGGAATATAGCCTTAAATAATGCTCCTTATTATTTATGTCTGTAACCTTTATTGTAGAATTTAAAGTTTTCTTAAAATCTTTTGCTGCAAATGCAAGGTATTCATTCTCATTAAATTGTATATTTTTTACTTCATTTATATAGTCTTCAATATATTTATAATCTTCTTTGTAAACAGTTGAAAAACTATCAATAATAGATTCATCTTGTTTAACGCCAAGGTTATCAAACCATGTTTTTGTAGCAAAACCTTTGTTGTTAAATAAATTTAGACGGCACAAACCAATTTGTGATTCAACTAAGGCTTTATTTAATATTGTATTAGTGTTTTCAATATTTCTCCTTTGATTGGTAACTTGTGTATTATCAATTATAATTATAATAAAACTTTTTGTATCATTCTGTTCTAAAGCATGAATGATTAGCTTTAAATATAATTTACTTTCGGCTGCATCGTTACGTAATTTTATTATTATTTTTTTATCTAATTCTTTATTCTTTTCAAGGTCCAAACGATCGCTATCAGTAATAAAATTTTTACCTGATAGCATATTAAAAGACTTTATAGATGTTTTATAAATCTCTTCTATTAGTCGCTTACCCTCATTATTATATTCTTGTATTGAGCCATCTGCTTTAATTACTATTGCTCCTATTGGCATGTTTTGGTATACGGCATTGTATTCATTATATAAATTAGTATACTCTAGTAAAGTGTTCTTAATTTGCAATTTATAATTTCTGTTCTTAAAATATCTTATGATAAATATTATTGAAGAAATGATAGATAACAGAAGTATAGCCAAATATTTTGCATTCCTTTTTATAAAACTATCGGGGATATTTCTAATTATGGCATTATATACTGTAGTTTGTTCTAATTTATTATAGATTAAAGCCTCTTTATTTAAGACAACTTTATTATTATTGTATATGATATACTTATTTGCAATAGGTTTTTTATTAATTATTTTCTCTGCCATATCGCATATCTGAGTGGCGTAGTTGGTTATGGTGGAAAATGAACCTCCAATAATATTATTATTATTTGTTTCTATATCGTTTAGTGAAAACGTTGGAGTAATGGTATTTGGGAATGATAAATTAATATCCCTAACTATAAAACACTTGTTTGTTTGGCGAGTCTTGTTTGCTATATTATCAAAAGAGCTAACCTTAAATTTTACACTATTACCAAAAGTAGATTGAATTTGTTTATGCAATTTATTTGCAATAATTATATCGGAATAATCTTCATTGCCTATAAATTCAATTTCATTAACTAGTGGCATTTTTTGTTTTATTAAGGCTATTGTTGAAGTTGTATTATCCTTAAGTAATACGCCATAAGTTAATATACTACCTGAACTAGAGGGAATATCTACAAAATTTTCTTTTTCAAATAATGAATTCATGTGCTTTTCTAGTGAAATATTCCCCCCTAATTTTTCATTTAGAAAATATTCATAATCTTTTAAAATTGTTTCTTGCATTCCACATAAAAGAATTGGAACAGTACTCCATGCATACAGAGTCATTTTACGATATGTCATCCAAGCCTCAGGCCCTATAATTATTATAAGCTTGGGGATAGAATAGTCGGTTTCCGACATTACTCCGGTTAGAGTTGCCCTTGTAGCTGAAAATGTTTTTTGTTCATTAGCCGATGCGTTACCTGTTTTTACAAGAAGTCCATGAAATTTAGTATACAAATCATTCCTAATTTTTTTAGACAATGAGTTCCCCCATACGTTTTCATACCTATAAGTATTTAGAATGAGCACATAATTATTATTATATTCCCGTAATGCCAAAGTTTTAAGTTTATTTGTGTTGTCTTGGGCAAACAGCGGAAATACTATTATATTAAAAAGTATTATATAAAATAAATTTTTCATATACTTTAATGAGGAGTATCATTCTTTAATATAAACCAAAATGTAGAACCTTCTCCCTTTTGTGAAATAACACCTATTTCTCCATTAAGGTGATTTACAATACTTTTGCATAATGATAATCCAAGCCCTGTACCATAATGGTCGTCTAATTTTTCAAATCTGTTAAATATTCTCTCTTGATTTTCTGGTGCAATACCACAACCGGTGTCTTTTACATAAAAGTATATTCCTTCATCTTGAAGTTGATAGCCAAATAATATAGTTCCTTCTTGCGTAAATTTAACGGCATTAGAGAGTAAGTTTATCATTACTTGTCTAAAGTTCCACTCATCTGTAATAATTATATGTTCGTCATTTGGGATATCACAAATTATCTCAATTTTTTTATTTGTAATTTCACTTTCTGTAGTAACCATGTGAGCAGCAGCAATTTTAAGCTCATGAAAGAACTCATTTAATTCAACTTTAGTTGTTTCAAAGGTATATGTTCCGGAATCAATTTTTGAGATTGAAAGTATGTTGTTAACAAGCTCAATAAGCATAACATTATTTCTTTTTATAATATTAATAATCTCTGCCCTATCATTATTATTAGTAAGTGTGGTAAGCATATTAGAAAAGCCCATAATTGATGTAAGCGGAGTTCTTATTTCGTGGCTTATGCTGCTAATAAATTTGTCACTATCGTTATTTGCATTTTCCGCCTTGGTATTTAGATTAATGAAATTAATTTCTTTTACCTTCTCTTTATTAATGTCAAAATTTATATCAATAACTTCAATTATGCCGTTTTTAGGATCATAATTATGTAAGAATATGTTTTCTCGTATCCATTTATCTTTTCCCGATGAGTTATAATGTATTTTAATATCTAAACCAAGTCTTGTAGCAGTTGCGTTTACTAAATTTTGTTTAAAATCAACTATTTTAGCTTTATCATCTATAGGAAAACTAAAATATGTTGGTTGTATTAACTTTGAGTCATTATTTTCTCCAAGATTATTATACCAATTTTCTGTAGCAAATCCTTCACCTGTAAGAATATTATAACTTGCCACACCTATATTTGTTATTTTTGTTGCATCTTTTATAAGATTATCTAAAATTTCCTTCTCTATTCTGTCGGCTTTAGTACTAGTAATATCAGATGCAATTGCAATATATTTGTAAGATTCATTATCTTTAGCTTGGATAGCCTTTATTATTAAATGGATAATTCTTCCCTCTTGAGGTTTTAGTTGAGAATACTTTTTAAGTATTGTTGAATTATACTCTTTACTAATACTTTTTTTCCCTTTTATATGTCCTATATCTTCTTTAGTTATAAATTCTGCATTAAATAAATTGAGGGGCAAAAAATCAGTTATTATAGAGGTGCCATTATTATCATTATCATTTATTAATTCAAGTAATTTTTCTCCGCTATTTCCATATATGGCATAATTTAGGCTTGCACTATTATATATTTTTTGAAGAGTTGCAAAACGTGACTTTATCTCATTTAATGTAAACATGTTGTGCCTATTTTCTTTCCGCCTTTTAATATAATAGGTGATGAATATTACTAGTAACACTAATATAAATATACAGATAATTAATTCATATTTGTATTTATCAATTTGTGAAACAGGTATATTTACATATTGTACTTCAAAATAATTTTTAGCATAACTATCTAATGTAAATTTAGTTAATGCCATTTTATTGAGAATAATATCCCCGTTTTTAACCTCTTCATATGCAATATCATTAGGGCTTGTTCCAAGCATTATCTTTTTTATTCTCTCAATAATCTTTTCTGCGCATACTTTTGCTGTGAGATTATATCCTCCAATAATAAAATTGTTATTGTAAAAATTTGGGAAAATTGAGAAAATAGGGGATGTAACTTGTGCAGAAAACAGAGAATCAATCTCTGTTTTTGTATAGAAGCTGTTTTTATCAATAAAATTCCAAGTGCATGTAAGAATTGCTCTTTTAGGTTTATTTTCTAATATTATGTTATAGACAGAATCTATATTATCTTTTGTTAAGAATATAGTATTTAATTTTATTTTTTTAGAAGTATTTATTATAGCTATTTCTTTTTCTAATAGCATTTTAGATTGAACGGTACTAAAATGTTTTTTATCAATAAATAATATCTCATTAATATTAGGGATCATTGTTTTTATTAAATTAACATTATCTTTTATGGGAATGCCAAAACCAATTCCGGTTCCATTATCACTAAGTGTTTTAGTTATTGTACCAACATTTACCCAAATACTCTTTACTTTTTCCCATCCAATTGTTTTACTTATGCGAGAGGTGTAAATTGTATCTGCTTCATTACCAATTAACACTACTATGTTTGGAATTTGGGTAGTATTTATAATTTTTAGCACACTAGCTTCTAAAGAGGTTGTATTAGGAGTTTCGTTAAAATTAAGATTTTCTATAGTTATTTTAGATTTTTGCGAATAATTAAGTATATGTCTTTTTACAGTATCTACAACTTCTACAGCCCATTTTACATCCTTATTATATGAGTTTATAATAAGAATATTGCTAGAGTTTTCGTTTTGGGATTGTCCTATTCCTGCTGTAGTGTAAAGGAGAGAGAGAATAAATAATATTCCAATCTTTTTTATATATTTTATGCAATTAAACATAATTACGTTGTTTTTACTTGTTAAGGACGCTGTTAATGGACTCTATAAGCTCATTTTCTCTTACCGGTTTTGCTATAAAAGCAGTAAAGGAACTATCTAGAATCTTCTCTTTATCTTTATTAAATGCGTATGCTGTTACTGCAATAATAGGAATATCTTTTGATATTTCACGGATTGCTGCCGTTGCTTGATATCCGTCCATTACAGGCATTTTTATATCCATAAGTATAATATCAGGTGCACATGTTTTATATAGTTCTACCGCTTTTTCTCCGTTTACTGCATGAACAATCTTAAATTTACCCTTAAGTAAAAAATTAAGAAGCTGAAAATTATTTTCATTATCTTCTGCTATGAGAATTGTCTTAAGATTACTCCCAACATATCTAGTGGCGTTTTCTAACTTACCAGTGAGCCCTATTTCACTATCCATTCCTAAATATTCGCTTGGAATTGTGCACCAAAATGTACTCCCCTTATTTATTTCTGTTTCAAAACCAATATCTCCGCTAAGTAATTTTACAATAGAATGTGCAATAGGTAACCCCAATCCAAGGCCAATATATTCTTTATTAAGTTTGGAAAATCTGTTAAATAATTTATCTCTCTTATCTTCTGCTATTCCGCAACCAGTATCTGATACATATAATTGTACTTTCTTTTGTAATAGTTTATATCCTAATTCTATATGCCCTTTTTTAGTGTATTTTAGCGCATTTGACATAAATATTTCTAGAACCTGTTGCAAGCGCTCCTTATCTGAATATACTATTCCGTTTTCTTTAGGTGTAAAGATTATTTTTACTTCATCCTTATTTACATTTTTTGCAGCACCATTTGCAATCTCGCTAAACACTTCATTAAGGTCTATTTCACTTAAGGTGCATTTAACAGAACCTGATTCTATTTTAGAGACATCAATTATTTCTGTTATTAACTTTAAAAATTTATCATTATTCTCTTCCAAGTATTTTAGAAGCTCCTTTTGTTCATCAATATCTTGCGATTCTATAAGAAGTTCAGAGAATCCTATAATTGCATTAAGTGGTGTCCTTACCTCATGGCTCATGTTTGAAATGAAAGAATTCTTTACACTATTAGCTTTTATTATTTTAAAATATGTCCCTTTAAGTTGCTCTTCTCTTTGTTTGCGGGCATCTATATCAATTAGCACAGCAGAGCATATTATATTTTTATCCTCAATATTACACTCTTTTATTTTTAATATAATTTTCACCCAACGAATTGTAGAATCTGAGTTCATAATTCTTATATCTTCTACTGTTTTTGTAGAATTATTGCATATAGCTTTTTCTATGAATTTAAAAATATTATCCTTATCCTCTTTAACAATATTAATAAGACATTTTTCAATAGAAGACTCCTTTAGTACACCAAGTGCCTTATACCACCCATCTGTTGCAACACAAGTTCCGCTAATAAGGTCTATTTCTGCTACACCAAGCCTAGATTCTGTAATGGCTTTGTTAAATACTGTATTTATACTATCTCTTGTTTGTCTTTCTTTGTTTATTTGTGTTGTATCATAGATAGTTACTAAAATAGAGTTTTCCTTTTTTAGAATAATAGGGGTAAATATAATTCTGCTGTTTATTTTTGTATTATTGCTCTCTATAACTACATTTCGTTCCGAAATTTCCCCATTGGCTATTTTAGAAATAATTGTTGATGTTACAAGCCCGGAGTTAAAAATATTAAATTCGTTAGAGTGTTTAAAATCGGGAATTATGATATTTATCATTTTCATAAATTCAACATTCCCTTCATTTAATAAACCATCATTATTAAATGTAGCTATTCCAATGGGAATATTCTTGTATATGAGGTTATCCTTTTGTAAAGATTTGGAAATTTTTTCAAGTTCTAATTTTAAACGTTTCCGCTTTCTTATTAACCTAATAATTAATATGAGAAATACAATAAGTAGTACAAGTAATGCTATTATTAAAATTGCAGCTAAAAAATATATACCAATTTTACTACTAGGAAAATTTACAAATGTAATGTTTGATGCTTTATCTGTTTTTAGTTTAAAATTTGTTGCAGCTGTTTTGTTTATTATGCAAGTTTGCTTTATATCTGTTTTATTTGTATTTATATTAGTCCCATTAAGCAATTTAATTGCAGTAGACGTAACAGCAGATGCGTAGTCTTTTATTGGTTCAAATATTCCTCCTACAATTGCATTTGTATTGCTGTTAATGTATTTATATTTAAGTGTGAATACCGGAGAATTGAAATTATTAAGTGGTAGGGGATTAACTTTACCAATATTATCTGACGTATTATAATTATTAAGGATTATTGCGGTATTATGCTTATCAATTTTATTTTCTATTGAGTTAATGTATGCATTATTTACCTCAATTGCTTTTATTGTAGAAAAATTAATTGACGGATATTCTGTCCCTATTATGCTATCTATCCTTTTTGTATAAATAAAATCTGAATATGTTAGTTCGGATAAGTATATAATATTTTGAACATTTGGAAACGTTAAAGAGATTAATTTTACTGTTTGAGCAGAATTGTCAGTTGTTGTAATTGCAATGGCATTATATCCTTTAAGGACAGAATCTATATTAAGTAAAAGATTTGTAGGGACATTATTATTTTTAAGGTAGTAATCGTAATTGGCGCAGATATTCTTCTCTACCCCACATACAATAATTGGAATGCTTTTAAGTAGAGGGTCATCATAACTTTTAATGGTCATAAGTGCTTCATAACCAATAATAACCATTAGTTTTGGAGTTGCTTGTTTCCAAATTGAATCACTAACCATTTCTCTAGCTTGTAATATGCTGTTTGCTTTTTCTACACCAGAGTATATTATGTTCACCTTTGTCCCATTTATAGATGTTTGAAGGCCTCTTTTTATTTTTTTTGCGAGTATTTGCCCCCATTCATTATCATAGCCGGAGGAACTTACTATTTGTATTGTATTGTTATTTTGTAAGATTTGTCCGTTTAGTGTACTACTATTGGTGCATAGTAGTACTATAGCTAATAATAAAATAGTTTTTATTTCAATCTTTCTTAACATAATATTTTAGATTGTGATTGGAACAAAATTACGAATAAAATATGATATAACTCACAAAATTGTAAAAAAACTGTAACTGAAACTTAACAATAACGTTAATTATTTTATATACTTTTGCAACATTATTTAAAGAACAAAATAATAATAGACTAAAGTATGAAAATTGATAAATTTTTTCAGTATTTTGTAGTTAAGGAAAGAAAATTCTATCCTTTGTATATTAAACAGGCAGAGCTAGTTGAGAATGCAGCAACATTGCTTGTGGAACTTCTTAAAGAGGAATCTCCCAATAAACGTAAAGAAATTTGCAAAGAAATAAAAAAACTTGAAACCGAAGGGGATGCTTTAGAAATTACCCTTTTTAACGAATTGTATAAAACATTTGTTACCCCTTTTGATAGGGAAGATATTCAAATGTTGACATCGCGTGTAGAAACGTTTTTAGATTTTATTCATGACTCTGCAAAAAAAATAGTTATATATCACCCTCAAACTATAGATAAAGTATGGATTAATATTGGTGAGGCTATTTTAGAGGATGCACATATTCTATTGGGAATAATGAAGGAATTGGAATTTCTTGCAAGTAAATCTAAACTTCTTATGCAAAAATGTGAAAGAATAAAAGAAATTGAGCACGATGTTGATGATCTTTTTGAGTGTTATATGAGTAATCTTTTTGAGGTTGAAAAAAACGGGATAGAGTTAACAAAAAATAAGAATATAGTGCAAAACCTTGAGGATGCTACTGATAGAGCAAAAGAGATAGCAGATTGTATAAAAACAATAATAGTAAAAATTGGGTAACTTTTTAAATTAAAAATAGATATATTATGCTAGCTGTTGTAATTATAGCCGTTATTATTGCGCTTTTATTTGATTTCTTAAATGGAATGAATGATGCTGCAAATTCCATAGCGACAATTGTTTCTACTAAAGTACTTTCGCCAACCGCCGCGGTTTTGTGGGCTGCATTTTGGAATTTTGCAGCTGTTTTTATTTTTGGAGTGAGTGTAGCTGAGACTATGGGAAAAGGGATTGTAGAACCGGGTGTTATAAATGAGTGGGTTATTCTTGCTGCATTAATGGGATCTGTTGTGTGGGTGTGGGCTTGTACTCATTTAGGAATGCCAATAAGTGTTTCTCATGCTTTAATTGGAGGACTAATAGGGCCAATATGGTTTTCGGTAGGTGCAGATTATCTTATAGGTTCGGGCATACTTAAAATAGCAATATTTATAGTGTTATCTCCGTTAATTGGTCTTGTTTTGGGTTTTATTATTATGTGTCTTACTATGGTTGTTTTCAAAAAACAGTCTCCTGTAAAGGTGGAGGGAATTTTTAAGAAAATGCAACTTTTCTCCTCTGCTATATTTAGCTTAGGACACGGTGGTAATGATGCTCAAAAAACTATGGGAATAATTGCCATCTTATTATTTAGTGCTGCACAGCATAATACCTTTGTAAGTAACTATTTATATGATATGGCATTAGGGTTTCATGTGCCTATGTGGTTGGTTTTTACTTGTTATTCTGTTATTGCACTTGGAACAATTACAGGAGGATGGAAGGTTATAAAAACATTGGGAGACGGGTTGGCAAAACTTAAACCTGTGCAAGGATTTTGTGCAGAAACAGCAGGTGCTGTTACTCTTATAGGAACGGCAATTTCGGGCATTCCGGTAAGTACTACACATACAATTACAGGCTCAATAATAGGCGTAGGTATTACTCGTGGCTTTGCAGCTGTTAAATGGGCTACTGCAAAAAATATAGTTGGAGCGTGGGTATTAACAATCCCGGCAACTCTAACATTATCGGGATTGATATATTTATTTATGGAGCATTTTTTGATAAAATAGTCTTTATTGCCATTTAAATGTTTCACTTACGGGAAATAGGCCATAGAGGCCTCCCGTATGTATAAATAGGATATTTTTAGCAGCTTTTAAATTTCCACCGGGCAAAAGTTCATTATACACACCATACATTCCTTTACCTGTATAAACAGGATCAAAAATCACCCCTTCTAATTGGGCGATTTTTTTTATGTATTCTAGTTCTTGCTGGCGGCTTAATGCGTAACCTATACCAACATATTTATCGTTTATTTCTATATTGCTCTTATTTAAGATAATATCTTTATATTTAGGTAAATACGCTAAAGCTTTTGTTGATATATTATAGGCAATATTAGTAAAATACTCAACATTATCGCAAACAGCCATTCCTATAACTCTTTTACCAAGATTTTTTACCTCATTTGCAAGATAAAGACCGGCATAAGTTCCGCCAGATCCGGTAGCTACAACAATAGTATCAAATTTTATTCTAAGTTGTTTTTCTTGCTCAATTATCTCATCCATACAATTATAATAGCCAAATGTTCCAATTGCATTTGACGCTCCTTCGGGAATTACATATGGTTTCTCTCCATGTTTAATGTATTCTTTTGCCATATCTTCCATAATTTGGTCTCTATGGTCTCTATATTCATTTTGTGTACAAAATTTTACATCTGCTCCCATAAGTTTATCTAGAAAATAATTTCCAACAATAGGGGGCTCTTCCGATATCCTAAGTAGCACTGCCGATTTCATTCCTAACCGTGTTGCTACAGCTACAGTGGCTCTACAATGATTAGACTGTATGCCACCACATGTAATAAGCAAATTACACCCTTTATTAATTGCATCTTTAACAAGATATTCTAGTTTTCTTATTTTATTTCCCGAAAATTCAGTTCCTGTTTGGTCATCTCTTTTTATGTAAATGTTGGCCTTTAATTCTTTTGATAATCGCTCTAATTTCTCAATTTTTGTAGGAAGATTAGCTAAACTAAGTTTTTCCATAATTATGTGCATTAATTTTCTACAAAAGTAGATGTTTTTTTATACTTTTGCATAATATTTAATATCGAACAAATGTTTAAGAAAAAGATATTTGGCTTATTGGTTGTAATGTTATGTGTATCAAATATTTCATTTGCACAATCGAGTATAATACCAAGGCCTATCAACTTTAAACCTATGGCAGATTCCATAGCTAACTACATTAAACCACTTGCATCCATAAATGTTAAAATTGAGGTAGATTCTATTCAAATAAATGGACGAACTCTTAATATTTGGCTTTCAAAAGCAACTTCTGATTATTTCTTTAGAGATAATATTGTAAAAGATTTATATTCAATAGCTTATAAAACATTACCGCAAATATACAAAAATAAAAAAATTTCGCTTTTTGCAAATGGTTCAGAATTAGAAGAGCTTAAGTCGCAATTTTATTCTGCTCCCGATAGTAAAATGAAAAAATTTTTAAGAAAGAATTTTAAGAAAAATAATGACGATGCAATATTGGTTGAGAATTTATCACTCCCATATAATATTACCAATGGATTACAAGGAAAACATCTTGCGGTATGGCAAAGTCATGGTTATTATTATGATCAGCCTTTACAAAGATGGGAATGGCAAAGGGCCAGAATATTTCAAACTGTAGAGGATATCTATACCCAAAGTTATGTAGTGCCGTTTTTAGTTCCAATGTTAGAAAATGCAGGCGCAAATGTATTTTTACCACGTGAGAGAGATTCGCAAATAAGCGAAGTTATTGTTGATAATGACAATTATGCTACCGGGTACTCAGAAAATAATAATGTAAGTGTGTGGAAAACAGGAGACTCTTTGGGATTCTCCAATCCAAATCAATTCTATTTATTTGCTCAAAACCCATTTAAAATGGGTACTTATAGGGTTATGAATGGAATAAAAACAAAAAATAAAACAGAAATAAAAGACAATTTTTCAGCAATGTGGCTTCCTAATATTCCCGATAGTGGAGAATATGCTGTGTATATTGCATACCAAACATTGCCACAGAGCACCGCAGATGCTTATTATACAGTAATGTATAATGGCGGTAAAACTAATTTTAAAGTTAATCAGCAGATGGGTGGGGGAACATGGATATATCTTGGTACATTTCCATTTACACAAGGGAGTTCTAAACAAGGAGTATATCTTTCTGCTAATACAAATGATGCCGGACTTATTACCGCCGATGCCGTAAAATTTGGTGGAGGAATGGGAAATATGGCAAGGAAACCGGGTGAGAAAGGAGTTGCTGAAAATGTAAAAAGTTCATCTGTAGACGTTCCAAAAATTAGTTCTGTAAATTATGATGTGGCGGCAGAAATAAGCGGATATCCAAGATTTACCGAGGGGGCACGGTACTGGCTGCAATGGGCAGGATTTGCCGATAGCGTTTACTCTTATTCTAATAATACTAATGATTATAATGATGATTATGTGTCTCGTGGAAGATGGGTAAATACCCTATCGGGAGGCTCAAAAAATAATCCATATTATAAAGGATTAAATGTCCCTATAGATATGGCTTTTGCTTTTCATTCCGATGCCGGTACTTTTTTAAATGATTCTATTGTTGGCACTTTAGCTATTTATACTAGATATTCTAATGAGTCTGATAAATATCCTAATGGAGAAAGCAGAATGACAGCTAGAGAGATGAACGATATTATTCAAACTCAGATAGTAGATGATATAAGAGCACAATTTGAGCCAAAATGGAGTAGACGAGGGCTGTGGGATAGATCTTATTCTGAATCAAGATCTCCAAATGTGCCATCTATGTTGCTAGAGTTACTTTCGCATCAAAATTTTGCCGATATGAAATATGGGCTTAATCCCGAGTTCAGATTTGCAGTAAGCAGGGCTATATATAAAGGTATAGTAAAATATTTTAGTTTATTTAACGGGGGTAAATATACAATACAACCACTGCCTATTAAAAATTTTGCGGCAGAATTTACTACCGTTGGCAAGAATGATTTAAATGCAGTTAAATTAACATGGAGTATGGCTAAAGATACACTAGAACCTTCTGCCATTCCTGCAGAATATGTTGTTTATACCAAAATAGATAATGGCGGTTTTAATAATGGGATTGTAGTAAAGGATACATCTGCAATAATAAATATTCCTACTAGTAATATTTATAGTTTTAAAGTAGTTGCTGTTAATGAAGGGGGGGCCTCTTTTCCATCAGAAATTCTTTCAGTAGGAATTCCAGATGATATAGCACCATTATCAGATTACGGCAAATTAAAAACGGCACTTATTATAAATGGTTTTAATCGTGTTTCGGCACCCGCTTCTTTTCAATCTAAAGATTCAACCTTAGCCGGATTTTATGATGGACTAGATCACGGAGTGCCTTATATAAAAGATTTTTCGTATATAGGAAGTCAACATGAATTTAGAAGAGCTATTCCGTGGATGGACGATGATGCTCCTGGTTTTGGAGCTTCAAATGCAGATTACGAAGATAAAGTTATTGCCGGTAATACATTTGACTATCCGTATGTGCATGGGGCCGCATTTATGAAAAAAGGTTATGCTTTTGTATCTGCTTCTGCCGGGGCTGTAATTGCTAATAAAGTTAGGGTAAATGAGTTCTCAATTGTTGATATTATAATGGGGAAACAAGCTCAAACCAAAATTGGAAGAGGGGCTATGCCTATAAAATATGAAGTATTTCCAGTTGCCTTGCAAAATATTTTAACAGGTTATTGTAATGCCGGTGGAAATTTACTGCTATCGGGAGCGTATATTGCAACTGATTTATGGGATAGTTATAATGTATTGGATGAGGGGAAAAAATTTGCCTCTAATGTGCTAAAATATAGATGGATGACTCATTATGCAAGTAAGGATGGAGGAGTTAAAAGTGTTGCTAATCCTTATGGGTTTACCGGTAGATACAAATTTTATACAGAACTTAACAGTAAAATGTATGCTGTAGAAGCTGCTGATGCCTTAGTACCTTCTTCAAAAGATGCTTTTACCATTTTTAGGTATACCGGTAATAATATTTCGGCCGGAGTAGCTTATAATGGAGATTATAAGACGGTATCGCTTGGTTTTCCAATTGAGACACTTAAAACTCAGGAACAGATTAATGAAATTATTGCACAAATAATAACGTTTTTTGAAAAGAAATAATACAGAACTTATTAAAGTATAAAAAGATGACTAAAGAGAGAGAGTTGGAAATTATTGAACTCATTCACAATGAGGTAAAACCTGCGTTAGGTTGTACCGAGCCTATTGCTGTTGCATTGGCTGTTGCCCGTTCTTGTGAGGCTTTACATGAGATAGGTGTTAATACAGAAAATTTAAGCGTAGAAGTTAGTGCTAACATTCTTAAAAATGGAATGGGGGTAGGGATACCCGGTACGGGAATGATAGGACTGCATATTGCTTCTGCTCTTGGAGTAACATGTGGTAAATCTCAGTTTAAATTAGAGGTACTTAAAGATTTAGATGAAAAATCTATATTAGAGGCTAAAGAAATGGTTTTAAACAAGGCAGTAAAAATTTCGTTAGCTGATACTCCAGTTAAATTATATATTGAGGCTACTGCTTTTGGAGGTACTCATAAGGCTACTACAATTATAAAGGATAACCATGATTCTATAGTTTCTGTTGTTAGAGATGGAAAGCAACTACTATTAAATGTTTTAGAAAATGAGAATTTTAAGGACAACGAAAGTAGTTCATCTAATCCAACTCATGAAAAAACTACTTTAGATTACAAACTTACTGTAAAAGAAATTTTAGAGTTTGCACAAGTGGCAGAGTTTAGTGATATAAAATTTATTTTAGATTCTGTTAAATTAAATAAAGCCCTTGCCTTAGAGGGATTACGTGGTAATTATGGACTTAAAGTTGGAAAGACAATAGCTTCTACTGTTAACCGTGAATTATTTGGGACTTCTATTCTTATTCATGCTATGGCTTCAACGGCTGCCGCTTCAGATGCTCGTATGGCAGGTTGTATTCTCCCTGCTATGAGCAATTCAGGAAGTGGAAATCAAGGGATTACCGTTACTATGCCAGTTATAGCATTTGCGGAAAAAATGAGCATAGAAGAAGAGCAACTTGCGCGAGCTTTAATTTTGAGTCATCTTATTGCAATACATATTAAGGGGTATTTAGGTAAATTATCTGCACTTTGTGGCTGCGTAATTGCTTCTACAGGCTCATCATGTGGTATTGTATATCTTAAAGGTGGTGAATATAAACAAGTGTGTTCTGCAATTAAGAATATGATTGGTAATATTACAGGAATGGTTTGTGACGGAGCAAAAGAGGGGTGTGCCTTAAAGGTTGCCTCGGGCGTTTCTTCTGCTGTTCAAGCAGCTATCCTTGCTATTGATAACATTTGTATCTCTTCAAACGACGGTATAATTGACGAAGATATTGAAAAAACTATTCATAATTTGGGCGCTATAGGCTCACAAGGAATGCAAGAAACAGACAAAATGATACTAAATATCATGGTTTGTAAATAAATTCGCTTAAATAGCGATAAATATAATGACAGCAGAAAATTATCTATGGTATAGTAAAACTATATTATTAATGGTTACTACTATTATTTTTTTAGGAATATTACTTAGATGGAAAGTTGAATCTAAAATTCACCACACTTTAGCGTATTTATTTCTAATGCTTACGGTAGTATATACTATAGATCTTATTTTCTGCACTATATTTAAGGAACATCCTATAATTATTAAATCGGGCAGTAGTTTTGGTACATTATTTATTATTCATATAATAGTATCATTTTCATATTTGTATTCTATAGAAATATTTAAGCCTATTAAAATAACATTAAAATTTCTCTTACTATTAAATATACCACTTATTGTAACTTTATTTGGATATGTAATGCTTTCATTATTAGGATATAGCATATTACCTAATTATAGTATATTAGAACTTATAAGTAATTTAGGGAGCAATCCATTTTCGGTGTTATGGCTGTTATCGGTTATTTCTTTTATAATTTATGCTTTATATGCCAATGTAAAAACACTTCAATGGACACTTGAATATTTAAGCAAACAAAATGGAGCTTGGTTAATTATTAATTATTTACTGTTTAGTTTAGCTATACCATTAGGCATTATGTTTATATTGTTAAACATGGATTCCATTGGGGAAGCTCTCTGTTTTATAATAATTTCTGTGATTATGGTTTTAATATATATATCATCATTTAATGGTGATAATAATATGAGTGTAGAAAAGTCACAATTTATGAGAGTTAACGATAGGTTATTAATTGAAAACATAACTAATTTAATGGAGCATGAACAACTATTTAGAGTAAAAGATTTAACTACAGATATTTTAGCCCAAAAATTAGGTATTTCTCGTAAAAAACTATATTTACTTCTTAAAGAGTGTTATAATTCATCATTTACGGATTATGTAAATGGGTATAGATTATCTTATGCAAAAAAATTAATGGTTAATAAGGCATATCTTAATTTATCGATGCAGCAAATATTAGAAAATTCGGGGTTTAACTCTGTTAAGACATTTAATAAATTTTTTAAAGCCAAATATTTAGTAACCCCTATAAAATATAGAAATTCGGTTAAGATTAATTAACTCATTATTTATGATAACACAAGATAACTATATTTGGGTGATTAAAGCTTCACACTTAACATTATCCGCACTTACTGCGTTAGGTATATTTCTAAGGTGGAAAACAGAAGCAAAATCGCGTAGACCGTTAGCTTTTATGTTTCTTTTAATGGCAATTTTTTATACAGTAGATTTAGTACTTGCTCAATATTACACCATTCATCCATTTATGTTGCAACAAGGTAATGTTGTTGGTTATTCTTTTGGCTCTCTTTATAATGGGATGCTATTCGCTGCATTCTTATATTTATATGCGCGTGCGTTATTTAAGCCTTTGAAGCTTACAATAATGGTTTTAATACGAGCTAATATAATATTAATTAGTAGTTTATGTTGCTATATTATACTATTATTAATTGGATTTAAACCTATACCACACTATAGTTTTGGCGAACTATTAGTTAACTTAAACAATAATCCTTTTGCTATATTATGGTTGTTATCAATGGCTTGTTTTGAAATTTATGCTGTGTATATAAGTTTTATCTCTTTACGCTGGTTAATAATACATTATCGTAATATTAAAAATAATTTCTCTTTAACAGGAAGTTTCAAGTACTATTATATATATGTAACTTATTTTCTTTTTTCATTAACAATTCCTTTAGGAATTGTAACTTTATTATTTGGGGCCGATTATAAAGCAAAACTTATATGTGGATTAATATTTTCTGCTATAATTGTGCTAGTATATATATTTTCTTATTTGCAAGAAGATATATATACACAAGAAGAACCTATGATTGATGTTGAAGCTAGAGTGATAGACGATAATTTAAATAAAAATATTGGCGAAAATATAGTAGAAGGTCAAGTAATTAAAATTAATGACAGACTAATAATGGAAAAGTTAAGGATATTGATAGAGGAGAGAAATATATATTTAGTGCCCGATTTATCAGCCGAAACTCTTGCTCATAATCTTAATATATCACGTAAAAAGTTATATCTATTTTTAAAAGAACAATATAATTCTACATTTTCTGATTATATAAACGGATGTAGGATAGAGCATGCGCACAAGATAATAGTAGATAAGCACAATTATAAATTATCAATATTAGAAATTTCTGAAATGTCGGGGTTTAATACCACAGATACGTTTAATAAATTTTTTAAATCTAAGTATCATACAACTCCTGCAAAATACAGAAATAGTATCTAAATCTCTGCAATATTCACATTAAGGAATGCTATTTTACCCAATAAACATGTAATTTACCCTTTTTTGGCATATAATTACTATGTTTAGCAATTAAATTACTCATATTGGGGTATATATTAATACCGGGTATCTTTACCTTCGTACAGATTTTAACAAAGGAGCATGAAAAAACTAATACTCATAATTAATAAATAATTTTATGATGTTAAGTGCAATTTTAGGAGTACTGGCTACATTATTGGGAATAATATGCTGCCTTGTTTATTTCTATAGTGTTAGAAATAATATTTCTGCTAAGATAAATGAAGTAACCCTAAATAATAGCGAAGTTGGTATAGTATATCTTTCGTCTGATTATGTGGTTAAATGGGAAAACTTATCAAGATACACAAATCATCCATTGGCTAAAAATTATAAAGCAGGGGAGTGCTGTTATAAATGTGTTAAAAATTTAAATAGACCTTGCCAAGGATGTGTAGTGCAAAAAGTACTTGCATCTGAAACACGAGAGGTAAAAGAAGTAGTTTTTTCAGAAGATATTATTGGACAAATTATTGCAAATCCTGTTTTTGATAAAAAACATAATTGTATAGGTGTTGTTATGGTGTTTACCGATATTACGGATGCTAAAAGAAGAGAATTAATTTTACAACAAGCTAGAGATATTGCAGAGAAAGCAGATAGTTTAAAATCGGAATTTTTGTCTAATATGAGTCATGAAATTCGCAATCCATTAAGTTCAATAATAGGTTTTAGTGAATTATTATCTACGGCAGAGACGTTAGAGGAAAAGGATGAGTATTTAAAGATTATAAATGATAATAATAATTTATTGCTTCAACTTATTAATGATATTTTAGATTTATCTAAAATTGAGGCAGATACGCTAGAGTTTGTGTATGCAAATGTTAATGTAAATACTATGCTAAGTGAGTTAGAGAAGAGTTTTAGCTTTAAGAGTAGGTATGCTAATAATCCTGTTGAAATTGTGTTTGAGAAAAAACTTGAAGATGGAATATTATTTACAGACAAAAATAGACTAAGCCAAGTATTATCTAATTTTATTTCTAATGCACTTAAATTTACCGAGCATGGCAAAATTTCTTTAGGATGTGAGCTGCAAGGTGATAAGGTGTATTTTTATGTTACAGATACAGGTATAGGAATTCCAAACGATAAGTTAACAGATATCTTTGGACGTTTTGTGCGTCTAAACAATATAAAGAGCGGTACTGGATTAGGGTTGGCAATATGTAAAACTATTATTACCAAACTCAAAGGTGAAATTGGCGCAACATCTGAGTTTGGTAAGGGGTCTACATTTTGGTTTACAATTCCTTATGAGAAGAGTACTCCATAGCTGCTTTTATAAATGCTATAAATATTGGTTGTGGATTTTCAACTGTACTTTTTAGTTCCGGGTGGAATTGTACTCCAATAAAGAATGGATGGTTTGGCAATTCTATTATTTCTATTAGGCCTGTCTCGGGGTTTCTTCCACTTAGAACCATTCCTGCATTTTCTAGTTGCTCAACATAGTTATTGTTAAATTCGTAACGGTGTCTGTGCCTTTCGGATATTCTTGTGGTTCCGTATATTTTGTAGGCTAGAGTTTCTTCTTTAATATCACATTCATAAGCCCCAAGCCTCATTGTTCCTCCCTTTCTGGTAAGTGTTTTTTGCTCTTCCATTAAGTCTATTACCGGATTTTGTGTTGTGGGGTTTATTTCTGTTGTCATAGCATCTTTAAGTCCTAATACATTGCGAGAGTACTCTATAACAGCCATTTGCATTCCAAGACAAATTCCAAAGAATGGTATTTGTTTTTCACGCGCATATTTTACTGCAATTATTTTTCCTTCTATGCCTCTTTCTCCAAATCCCGGTGCTACAAGTATGCCGTCCATACCGGCTAATTGTTCTGCAATGTTATTGTTATCAATAAATTCGCTATGTACTGTGTGTACATTTACTTTACATTCGTTAACGGCTCCGGCGTGTATAAATGATTCTAATATAGATTTGTATGCATCTTGTAGTTCTACGTACTTGCCTACAAGTGCAATGTTAATTTCGTGTTTTGGATTAAATAACTTTTGTAGGAATGCACTCCATTCTTTAAGATTGGGCGCAGGTAAGTCTTTCATTCCTAATTTCTGTAAAACAATTTCATCTAATTTCTCTTTCATCATAGTAAGAGGAACTTCATAAATGCTTTTTGCGTCGATAGATTCAATTACAGCGTTAGGCTTTACATTACAGAAAAGAGCTACCTTTCTTTTTAAATCGTAAGGAATAGGGTGTTCTGTGCGGCAAACTATAATATCGGGGTTAACTCCCCCTTGTTGTAACATTCTTACAGAGTGCTGGGTTGGCTTTGTTTTAAGTTCTTTTGCGGCGTTAAGGAATGGAACTAGTGTTAGATGTATTGTTACGCAGTCTTCGTTGGGTAATTCCCACTGCAGTTGTCTTACTGCTTCTACGTAAGGGGTTGATTCTATATCTCCTACAGTGCCACCTAATTCTGTTATTACAACATCATATTTGCCTGATTTCCCTAGTAGGAGCATCCTCCTTTTTATTTCGTCTGTAATATGAGGAATAATTTGTACCGTTTTGCCTAGGTAGGCCCCTTCTCTTTCCTTATCTATTACGGTTTTATATATTTTACCGGTGGTTACATTATTTGCTTTAGATGTGTATACGTTAAGGAATCTCTCATAATGGCCAAGATCTAAGTCTGTTTCTGCTCCATCTTCGGTAACGTAACATTCGCCATGCTCATATGGGTTAAGTGTACCGGGATCTATATTTAAATATGGATCAAATTTCTGAATTGTTACTCTTAGTTTTCTAGCTTGTAATAATTTAGCTAGGGAAGCTGCAATAATGCCTTTACCTAGAGAGGATGCAACTCCTCCCGATACAAAAATATATTTGGTACTCATACTGTTAATTTGGGATTGTTTCTATCGGGATACAAAGATAAAAGTAAATTAGATATAAAGCAAGTTGCAAATTAGAATTAAGTAATTATGGAGGATATTTTTTATCTTTGTAGATATTTTTATTGGATTTTTTATTGAATGAGGAGTTATAAAGAAAATTTTATTGTTAAATGGCATGAGATTGATGGTGCACGCGAACTTAGACCTTTTGCTTTTGTGAATATGGCGCAGGAAACTGCAAATGTTCATTCTGCTATGTTAAAGTTTGGCTATAAAGAGTTAATAGCACTAAATCAAACTTGGGTTTTAAGTAGAATGAAAATTAGATATATTAAACCTCCTGTTTGGGGCGATAAAGTGAGCATGGAGACGTGGCATAAAGGGAAGCAAGGCCTTTTTTGGTTAAGAGACTTTGTGTTGTGTAACCAAACAGGCGAAACAGTTGCCGCTGCTACTAGTTCTTGGGTTATAATGAATATTAATACTAGACGTATCGAACGCAAAACTATTTTTGATGTTAGTAATGATATTATAGATTTGGCTTATGATAGGGATGCTATTGAGCTGCCGTGCGAAAAAATTGCAGCAAAATCAAATCTTGAATTTGTGAGGTATCATAACGTTATGTATTCAGATATCGATTTTAATCTTCATGCTAATAATGCTAAATATGTTGAGTGGATAATGGATAGTATTTCTTTGGATTATTTTAAAAGGTACAAATTTAGAGAGTTACAAATAAACTATATATCAGAGGCTAAGTTTGGTGATGAAATTAAAATTTCTAAGAGTGAATCTGCTGTTAATGATGCGGATAATGGCAATGGTCTTATTATATATTATGAGGGGAGCCGAGATGGTGCATTAGTATTTCAGGGGCAACTTTTTCTTTCCATATAAAGAACTAATAATTTAAAAAAGGCAAATTATAAATAAAATAAATTTGTATTTTATTTAGTATTTGCCCTCTTAATTTGCAGGTGAGTCTATAAGCCGAATTCTGTACTTTAAGCTGGTGCAAAACACCCCATAAAGCTTCTATCATTTATCTATTGCAGCCTACCCCCCGGCAACGGGCGAGCAGCCCTTAACTGCCGGTATACATGGCCTTGCAGATTGTAGTAGAATACCGTAAGTATGTTGCCATAAATACCTGGGAGCTCTTACCTCCCTTTTTCACCCTTTCCATACAGTTACCCGTATGGTGGTTATTTTCTGTTATCCTTGCATAAGCTTTTGCCCATCTGTGCTTTCCACAGTACAACGCTCTATTCTGTCCGGACTTTCCTCCAGGTTTCCCCAGCGATAGAACAACTCACCAACGGCAAAGGTAGCAAAAAAATAATAGCTAGTTTGCCATGCTATCTCAAATAGGTATTATATTTGCACAAATAATTGTTAAAACTCTAAAAATGAGAAACGGTTTGTTAAAATATATGTTATGTGCTATATTATTGGCAGTATGTTTAAAGGCAGATGCTGAGAGTAAGCCCCTAAAACAGTATTCTATTAAGGTTATTGAAACATTGCATCACGATAGAAATGCCTATACACAAGGGCTATTTTTTAATAATAATCAATTGTATGAGAGTGCAGGACAGTATAATGAGTCGAGTTTTAGAAAGGTTGATGTTAAAACCGGGAAGGTTTTGCGTAGACTTAATTTTGATGCTCAATATTTTGTAGAGGGATCGTGTGTAATTGATGGCCGTCTTTACATTCTTACATGGAAAGAACATAAATGTTTTGTGTATGATATAGAATCGTTTAAATATTTGGGTGAGCTATATAATCCAAGAGAGGGGTGGGGACTTACTTCAAATGGTAAAGAGTTACTTTTAAGTGATGGTAGTGATAAGATATTCTTTTTAGATCCTATGACGTTTGCAGTAAATAAAACAATCTCGGTTACTATTAATGGTAAATCGTTGCAGTATATTAATGAATTAGAGGTAATTAATGGAGATATTTGGGCTAATGTATATGGCGAAGATTATATTATAATTGCAGATATTACAACAGGTGTTGTAAAGGGAGTTATAGACTGTAATAATCTGTTGCCTATGTCGTTAAAGAACGGAACTACAGATGTTCTTAATGGTATTGCATATAACCCGTTAACAAAATCAATTTATGTTACAGGCAAATATTGGCCAAAGATGTATAGAATAGAGTTGGTGGAAAAATAAATTTGCTTGCAATATTATTTATACTACCTTTGCGGCCTATTTAATAATAATATGCTTGGGGGTGCCTTTGGGCTGAGATCATACCCTTTAAACCTGATGCGGTTAGTACCGCCGTAGGGAAAGCGTGGATTCACACACACACTTTCAATTAGAGTTTACACCCTCCTGCTTTAAAAACATTTTTTATGAAAAGATTAATTGTTTTCTGCGGGATTATTATGCTCCCTTTTTGTGGATTTTCTCAAAAAAATTTACAACAGACACGTTCACACAAAACACAGCAAGCTTTAGCGCTTGAAAAACATGACAAATTAGACAGTATTATTGTAAGCTCGTCTAGAGCAGGTAAAAATACACCTGTTACTTACACTTCAATTACAAAACAACAAATTAAAGAACAAGCCTCATCGCACTCATTGCCAATGATATTGGCTTTGGAACCGTCGGTTGTAGCAACTACCGAGGGAGGAATAGGACTTGGTTATACCAAACTTTCTGTAAGGGGAACAGACGATTCTCGTACAAATGTTACCATTAATGGTATTGCAATGAACGACGGAGAAAGTCAGCAGGTTTTTTGGGTAAATCTTCCCTCAATTCAAGGATTTTTACAATCTGTGCAATTACAAAGAGGGGTAGGAACATCTGTAAATGGATCTGGAGCCTTTGGAGCAAGTATAAATATGCAAACAACATCTGCCGGGGCTAATCCTTATGGCGCAGCCGAATTTTCGTTAGGATCGTACCAAACTTATATGACTACAATTGCAGCAGGTAGCGGTGTACTTAAAAATGGCCTTTCGCTAGATGTTATTTATTCTCATAACAACACAAAGGGCTATATAAGAAATGCAAAGGCAGATCTTAACTCATTTTTTGCCACTTTGGGGTGGAGAAATGAGAACAATAGTCTTAAATTTAATTATATTTTTGGAGATCAATCTACAGGAATTACATGGGAAGGGATAGATCTTGATAAATATGAAAATGATAGAAGATATAATGTGGCAGGAGAATATTATGACGAAGCCGGCAATGTGCATTATTATGATAATGAAACCGATAATTACAAGCAACATTATATACAAGGTATTTATACACACCAATTTAGTCCATATTTAACTTGGAATACAACTTTTAATTTTACAAAAGGTGATGGATATTATGAGAATTATAAATATAATACTAAATTCTCAAAGTATGGCCTTAAAAACCAAGTTGTAGATAAGATTACATATAAGAAGAGTGATTTTATAATTCGTCAAGGAATGGATAATTCTTATTATGCAGGAACAACTAATCTTAATTATACAAGAGGGAAAGTAAGAGCCACTGTAGGTGCAGCTTATTCATTTTACGATGGAGATCATCCGGGGACAATGCTTTGGAGTAAATACAATAATAATATTCCCGAAAATTATGAATGGTATATTAATAATGGTAAAAAAAGAGATTTTAGTCTGTTTTTAAGGGCTGAGTGGGATATAATAGAAAATCTTACTGCTTTTGCCGATTTGCAATATAGGCATGTAGGATTTGATTTAAGCGGAATGGATAAAGATTTTGTTGCTTTAGATTGGAAAATGAAATATGATTTTTTTAACCCTAAAGCAGGATTAACCTTTAATGCATCTCCAAGAAGTAAATTTTATGCTTCGGTAGCAGTTGCGCATCGTGAACCAAGTAGGGGAGATGTTAAAGAGAGTATTAAGGCAAATAAAGCAGATGAAATTAAACAAGAGCGCCTTATAGATTATGAAATTGGATATAAATATGTTGCCCCAAAACTTACTGTTAGCGCAAATATCTATTTTATGGAGTATAAAAACCAACTTGTTGCAACAGGAAAATTATCTGAAACAGGACATGTTATAAAAGAGAATATTCCCGATAGCTACCGTAGAGGTATAGAACTTGCCGGAGCATGGCAAATAGCAAAACCTATTAGATTTGATGCAAATCTTACATTATCACTAAATAAGCTAAAGAATTTTACAGCATATTTTGATACTTATGATAATATTAACGATTGGAATCCTGTTGAGCAAACTACAGAATTTTATTCAAAATCTAATCTTACTCTTTCTCCAGAGATTATTGGTATGGCTATGATAACAGTTAATCCATGCAAAAGTATATCTCTTTCTTTAAACGGAAAATATATTGGGAAACAGTACATGGATAATTCATCTAGCGATATAGCAAAAGTTCCGGCTTATTTTGTTGCAGGGTTTAATGCAATGAAAGATTTTAAATTAAAAAACAATTCTGCTATTCAACTCTCATTTACCGTTGATAATCTTTTTAATAATAAATATTATTCTTACGGATGGATTGCTCAATCTAGATTTATGGATGGCTCTAATCCCGAGATATATCAAGGGGTATATGCGCAGGCTCCAATTAATTTTATAGCTAAAATAGCTTATAAATTTTAATAGTTATAGTATTATATAAATATGGATTTATTGTATAAATATATTGAGTATTTTGGATTCCTATCGGGATTACTATACCTTATATTTGAGATAAAACAAGTAAAATTAATGTGGCTGGTTGGTGTACTTTCTGCAATTGCATATATAATTGTATTTGCAGAAAGTTCCCTATTTGCTGCAATGGGGCTTCAAGTTTATTATTTGATTATTAGTGTATATGGTTGGTTTGAATGGAAAAGAGGAAAAAAAGAATTAGAAAATGAATCTAATATCTCTATTTTTTATAGAAATCCCTCTAAAAAAGTAATTGCAGTAAGTTTTGCTGCTTTTATATTAATTTTTATTCTACTACTTACAATTCTTAAAAATCTTACCGGTGATCCAATGCCGGTTGCAGATGCTATTGCAACATCCTTAAGTATTGTGGCAACTTATTGGTTAAGTAAATCTTACCGTGCTCAATGGCTTATTTGGGTTGTTGTAAATATCATTACTGTTGGGCTATGCCTAACTCAAAGTCTTTATGTTACATCAATATTATATGTTATTTATGCTGTTTCTGCAGTTTACGGCTACTTCCATTGGGGAAAAAGAGGGAGTTTATTAGTATAAAAAGGAAGTTAGTTATTTTTTTTTAGTACTTTTGTAATCTATTACCATAAATATTAAATGTTATGTTATTAATTGCAGATAGTGGTTCAACTAAAGTTGATTGGCGAGCTATAAATGATGATGGTTCAGTAAAATCTATTTATACAGAAGGATTAAACCCGGTCTATATAAAAAAAGATTATGTAGTTAACATTCTTAAATTAAAACTTCTGCCAGAAATTGGACATAATGTTAGTGATATTTATTTTTACGGGGCCGGTGTTCTTTCTGTAGAACTTTCTAATGTCCTTAATGGAGCGTTTCAAGCTGTTTTTCCAAAATCAAAATGTCATTCTGCATCAGATATTTTAGCTGCTGCCAGAGCCTTATGTGGACATAAGGAGGGGATTGCTTGTATTCTTGGAACTGGCTCAAATTCATGCTTTTATGATGGAAATAATGTTGTTAAAAATGTAAAAGCCGGTGGCTTTATACTTGGAGATGAGGCAAGCGGTGGCGTATTGGGGAGAAAACTTATATCAGATTATATAAAAGGGCTTCTTCCAAAAGAAATTGAGATGGAATTTAATAAAAGGTATCAGCTTGATTATATGAAAGTTGTAGAAATGGTGTATAAACAATCTATGCCAAATAGGTTTTTAGCATCGTTTTCTCCGTTTATTAGCGAATTTAGAGAAAATCCACACATTGATAGAATGTTGAGAGGGAGTTTTGATGAATTCTTTAAAAGGAATATTTTACAATATGATTATAAAAAATATGATGTGAATTTTGTTGGTTCTATTGCCTATTATTATAAGAATATCCTTAAAGATGTTGCTGCTTATAATGATATAAGAATTGGTAAAATTATTAAATCGCCTATTGATGGGCTTGTAGAATATCATAAAGAACTTATATAAATTGTTTTATTATAATAGATTAAAGTTACATAAAAAATAAGCGCATGAAAGTTACCGAGCAATCTTCAAATTATGCTAATTTAGATATGATGTCTACCGTAGAGTTGTTGCGGAACATGAATAAAGAGGATAAAAACGTACCGTTGGCAGTTGAAAAATGTATTCCGCAAATTGAAAAATTGGTTAATGGAATAGTTGAAAGAATGAAAAAGGGGGGAAGATTATTTTATCTTGGCGCAGGTACTAGTGGCAGGCTAGGTATATTAGACGCATCTGAGATTCCACCAACTTATGGAGCATCGTTTGATCTTATAATAGGTCTTATTGCCGGTGGTGATACTGCAATTAGAAAGGCTGTTGAGAATGCAGAGGATGATTTACAGGGTGGTTGGAGAGATATGCTGCCGTATAATATTGGCGAAAATGATGTTGTTGTGGGAATTGCTGCATCGGGTTCTACTCCGTATGTAATAGGTGCATGTAAAGAGGCTAAGAAAAGAGGTATTCTTACCGGGTGTATTACATGTAATCCCGGAGCTATTATAGCAGAAGTTGTTGATATTCCAATAATTGCAATTGTTGGACCCGAGTTTGTTACAGGGAGTACTCGTATGAAATCTGGTACTGCGCAAAAGCTTATCTTAAATATGATTTCAACTTCTACAATGATAAAGATGGGGCATGTTAAAGGGAATAAGATGGTTGATATGCAGCTTTCAAATGCTAAGTTAGTTGATAGAGGAACAAAAATGATAATGGAGGAGGCTAAAATTACAGATTATGATTATGCACAATCTCTTCTTTTGGAGCATGGATCTGTAAGGAATGCCGTTGATTATTATAATTTGCACAGATAAGAGCGGTATTAAATGTTTAAACAAAAATATTCATCAAAGTTGTTAGAAAATGCGGTGGAGGAGTTTTCTTCTTTGCCCGGCATTGGTCGTAAGAGTGCTCTTAGATTGGCTTTGCACCTTCTTAAGCAACCTGTTGAAAATGTAGACAGATTTGGTAATTCTTTTGTTGAATTGCGTAGAGGAGTTAGGTATTGTGTAAATTGTAATATGATAACAGATGGGGAGATATGTTGGGTGTGCTCAGATAAGAGCCGTGATATTTCTATCATTTGTGTTGTAGAGAGTATTAGAGATGTGTTGAGCATAGAAAATACAGAGCAATATAATGGCTTGTATCATGTTTTGGGTGGTATTATATCTCCAATGGATGGTATTGGTCCTGCCGATCTTAAAATAAATGAGCTTATTGAGCGGGTAAAGAGGAATGATACTAAAGAAGTTATTTTAGCTTTAAGTACAAGTATGGAGGGAGAGACAACTTCTTTTTTCTTATATAAAAAGCTTATGGGATTGGGGGTAAAAATAAGCACTATTGCTCGTGGAGTAGGATTTGGAGATGATCTTGAGTATACCGATGAGCTTACTCTTGGAAAATCTATAGAAAACAGAAATTTATTTAAACTTTAACTTTAATAAAACTATAATTTTAATGAATGCAACAATTCTATTAATTACTTTTCTTCTTTATACAGGCCTGCTTTTTGGTATTGCATGGCTTACTTCTCGTAAGGCAGATAATCAATCGTATTTTACAGGAAATAGAAAATCAAATTGGTTTTTGGTTGCTTACGGTATGATAGGAGCTTCGCTATCGGGAGTTTCATTTATGTCTGTTCCGGGCAATGTTTATAATGAGAGGTTTTATTATCTTCCAATGTTGCTTGGAATGATTATAGGTTATGCTATTATAGCGGGGGTGCTTATTCCTTTGTATTATAAAATGAATCTTACTTCTATATATACATATTTGGAAAAAAGATTTGGAAATAATAGTTATAAAACGGGAGCGTCATTTTTTATAATATCCAGATTATTAGGCGCTACAGTAAGAACTTTTCTTGTAATTTTTGTGTTGTATAATTTTGTTTTAGCAGAAATAGGGATCCCTTTTTGGGTTGCAGCGGTTGTATTTGTAATGCTTGCTATCCTTTATACAATGAAGGGTGGTGTTAAAACAATTATTTGGACAGATATGATGCAAACAACCTTTATGATTATTGCAATTGTTGTTTCTGCGGCATTTATTTGTAGTGAGTTGGGGTGGAGTATAACAGATATGATAAGTAATGTGTATTCAAGTCAATATTCAGATGTTTTTAATACAGATCCAGCGCCTGCATCAAATTGGATAAAGAGATTTCTTAGCGGTATTCTTATTCCTATAGCAATGACAGGATTAGATCAGGCTATGATGCAGAAAAGTCTTAGTTGTAAAAATATAAAAGAGTCTCAGAAAAATGTAATGACCTCTATTGCTATGATGATTCCAATAAATATTCTTTTTCTTACGCTAGGAGCTGTATTGGCAATATATATTCAGCAACATCCACAAATGCTAACAGCAATTACCACTGCTGCCGGTACTGTAGAGGCAGATAAAATTTTTCCAACAGTTGCTTTTAATCTAAAACCATTGGTTGGGGTAATATTTTTTGTGGGACTTATTTCTGCTGCGTATCCAACTTGTGCTAATGCACTTACGTCGCTTACCACCTCTACTTGTATAGACCTTATTGGGATGGAGAAAAAAAATTGGGATGAGAGCAAAAAGAAAAAAGTGCGTCAAAATATAACATTTGTAATGGCTATTCTTTTTGTTTTACTAATTATTCTTTTTAATATAATTAAGAATGATGCTGTTATAAATATGGTGTATCAAATAGCGGCATATACTTATGGACCACTTCTTGGCCTATTTATGTTGGGAATTCTTACCAAAGTTAATATTAAAGATAAGGCGGTTCCGTATGTGTGTATAGCTGCTCCTATTATTTCTTATATGATAGATAATTATATATTTAGCTTTGGGTTTTCACTTATAGCAATATGTGCTGCACTAACATTTTTTGGACTTTTATTATTTGTAAAAAGGGGAAATACTAGTTATAAATGACATATTTAGAATTGTTTATATTAGCAATAAGCCTATCAATAGATACGTTTGCCGTGTCTATTAGCGGAGGGATAGTACTACATAAAATTAAAAAGTTATGGACTGTTAAAATTATGAGCTTTTTAGCTTTGTTTCAAGCAGGATTTTTATTTGGAGGGTGGCTTTTAGGTAAACAATTTGCCAGTATAATAACAGATTGGGATCATTGGTTTGCTTTTGTAATTTTAACTTATATTGGAGGCAAAATGATTTTAGACTTTTTTAAAGTTCCCGATGGTTATGAGAAGAAGAATTCTGCAAATATTTTAAATACAAAAAAGCTTATTATTTTATCTGTAGCAACAAGTATTGATGCCATTGCAGTTGGAATAAGTTTAGCATTTATAAATATTATAATAATAAAAATTTATTTTGTTACGCTTATTACATTTATTATTACTGCTTTTGCCGCTTATATAGGCCTTACCAGTGGACAAAAACTTGGAAATTATGTTGGCAAAAGAGCAGAATTGATAGGTGGAATAATCCTTATCTTTATTGGAATACGAATTTTGATAGAACATCTTGGTTTACTTGGATTATTTAGTAACTTTGCGGCCTAACTAAGTTTTAATTATGGTAAAAGTAGCAGCAATATCATATCTGAATACTTTACCGTTTATTTACGGTCTTAAAAATCATTCTGTAAGCAAGCAGATTGATCTTTCTGTGTGTACACCATCAGCCGGAGCCGATATGATTATTTCGGGAGAGGTAGATTTGGGCATTATTCCAGTAGCAGCAGTTCCGTTTATTCCTAATTATAAAATTATATCAGATTATTGTATAGGAGCTACCGGTAAGGTGGCTAGCGTTTTACTTTGTTCAAATGTTCCGGTAAATAAAATTACCAAATTATATTTAGATACCGATTCTCGTTCTTCTGTAATGCTATCGAGGATACTTTGCAGGCATTATTGGAAAATTTCTCCATTATTTGAAAATTTTAATTTTTATAATTTAGATTATAATTTAGAAGATTCATATATAATTATAGGAGATAAGGCTTTGGAGCATGGATATAAATTTAAATATGTTTATGATTTGGCTCAAGAGTGGATTAATTTTAAGGGGAAACCATTTGTGTTTGCGTGCTGGATTGCTAATAAGGAGCTTGATGTCAATTTTATAAATGAGTTTAATAGTGCGTTAAAATACGGAATTGATAATATTGATAATGCAATAGAAGAGTGTGCCGCTAAACTTAAGTTTACAAAGCAGTTTGCGCATAATTATCTTTTAAATAATATTTCATATAATTTGGATAAAAACAAAAAAGAGGGATTGCAAGACTTTTGGACATTAGCTTTAGAGGAGTTAAAGTCTAAGGTCCGATGGTGAACCTAACTAGTAATACCGTGTTACATTATTAATGTATTAAAAACGGTAAGATAAATAGATTTACCACTTTATAAATACACTCTTTTTATGATTGAGATTTTCTACAAATCAAAAGGTCAGATATTAACGTCAGCAAATATAATGTCATTAGATGACTTAGGGTTTGATGATGTTTTATGGATAGATCTTTTTGAACCTACCGGAGATGAGAAACGTGCTGTAGAGACATTTTTGGAGACTACTTTGCAAAGCCGTGCGCAAGCAGAGGAGATTGAAAGTTCATCGCGTTATTCCGAGACCGATACCACCATTTTTGCAAATTCCAACTTTATTATACCCGGGCCCGATAGTTATAATTTGGAAGCCGTTTCTTTTATTATTTCGGAGGGAATACTTGTTACAATACGACAAGTACCATTAAGGACATTTACAGATTTGCAACGGAGGATAGTTGTTTCATATAAACTATATCCTACCGGTTATCATATTCTAGTAGCAATATTAGAAAACAGAATTGATTTAGATGCCGATATGATTGAGCTTATGGCAAAAGAAATTGCCCAATTTAGTAAAAGAGTAAGCTTAGGAGAAAATGTAAACGAAGATTTTCTATTGGATATTAATCAATTACAAGAGAATACAATGTTGGTTAGGGAGAATATTATAGATAAACAGAGGATGATTTCGTCTATCCTTAAAAGTGATAAATTTCCTCGCGATGTACACACAAAACTTAATGTAATTATAAAAGATATTGCATCACTTCTTAATCACACAAACTTTAGTTTTGAGAGGTTGGAATATTTACAAAATACCGTATTGGGTCTTATTAACTTAGATCAGAATAAAATAATGAAGATACTAACATTTGTATCCTTACTATTTATGCCGCCAACTCTTATTTCTGGTATTTTTGGAATGAACATAGGGCTTCCTATTTTTAACAGTCGTTTGGATTTTGTATTTGTAATACTTATAATGCTCCTCTCTGTACTAGCTGCTTCATTAGTTTTCCGCAAGCGTAAAATGATGAAGTGATTTTATAAATTGTAATTCATCTTTAAGTATATAGCATTCGTTGGTATAGTATAGTGATGCATTAATTGGCCTTTGAACTTTTTCCTTTACTTATAACCTTGTTGTAAATAAGTAGCCCTATAATGCTACAAACCCCTATGCCGCTAAAAATCATCCATAAAAGAGCGGGCTTTCCCATTTCTTCAATAATTTTAACATATAGGCTAGCTCCCAAGAAAGAACCTACAGAGCTTCCTATTACACCATACAAAAATGAATATCCCATATAAAGTGCAGTTTTGTCTGGCGGTGCAATAATACCTATGTAGGAGATGAATTTTGGATGAGTTGTCATTTCACCAAAAGTAAATACAATGAGCCCTATAATAAATATCCATGGGCTGTTTGAAAAACTTAGAATAAGCATCCCTAGAACGCCAAAAGAAATTCCGGCAATCATTGTTGGAAGAGCAGGTGCTTTTTGTACAATTTTTGAAACTATTAACTGCAAGCAAATTATAACTCCGGCATTAATAACTGTAACATGTTCTGTGTCAAATTTCCACGAAGGGTTATTAACAAATAGCCCTAGAAATGAATTTATTGCATTATTAAATGGAGTCATATCAACATAATCTTTAAGATACCACAGAACAGTGCCGTACATTTGAAAATACAAGACCCAAAATCCCGAATAAAGTACTATTAGTACAATAAATTTTGTATCCTTAAGCACCTCTACAATGCCAATAAGTACTTCACTTATAGATTTGCCTTTTTCCTTTTCTGCTGCGGTTTTATCGTTTGCTTTTGGTTCCTTATATACAAATGTGTTTATTAACATAAGGATACATCCAATTGTGGCAGCCATATAAAATATGTAATGGTAGCCTAGCGTTTTTAGAATAGGAATTAAAACAAGCGGCACAAGAAAGGCTCCAAGATTAATAGACCAATAAAATATTCCAAATCCCAAAGTGGAATTCTGCGGATTTGTACTTTTTGCAATTGTGCCCGATATAATAGGTTTAAAAAATCCTGCTCCAAGTGCCATTAGTAATAGTGATGCAAATACCGGAATATATGATTGCGTTATTGATGTAAGAAAGTATCCGCACGTTATGCATGTAAATGCAAAAAACAATACTTTTCTATAGCCATATCTATCGGCGATTCCCCCGGCAATTATTGGAAGAAAATATAAAAGTGGCTGCATTGTTCCCATTATTGTTCCTGCTTGTGTTTTTGAAAATCCAAGTCCTCCTTCATCTCCTGTAAGTATAAGATATACAGATAATACAGACAGCACCCCATAGTATGCCCCCCTTTCAAAAAACTCCATTAATATTGCTACCCAAAAGTTCCTTTCAAATCCTTTTTTTGCCATAGTTTTATAATTTAGATGACAAAATTAATATAAAAAATTGATATACGGAAATTCACAGCAATAGAATTGATAATCAGGTGATTTAAAGTTTTAGGTATAATGTAACTAAAACATTTTTTTGAAATGATAAAAAAATATCTATCTTTGTGCCAGGGTAAGTCATATACGACCAGCTCCTACAGAACCCCCCCAGGGCCGGAAGGCAGCAAGGGTATGCGGTTGAGCGGTGCGATATATTAAGCTTACCCTTTTTTATTTTAATGCCTTTATAGCTTCAAGCACTTCTTTATCATCTTTGTTTATGTATTCAAAATAGCTATTAAACCCGTAAAGTGATCTTATTATAAGCCCCTTAAAATATTTCTTTAATTCGGGAGTTGATGTTTCTAATTGGTTTTCTTTTGGTTCTACCCCTTTTTCTTTGCAGTAAGCTAAAAATGATGTATATACTTTATCGGGAACAATATATGACTTTTCAAACTGTGCAAAATTCTTATATTTTGATGAAAGTTTTTCCCTATTATTGTCTATGTATTCGTTTACATAATCTGTAAGAAGTCCTTTTCTAAGAATTTGTCCATAAAATGGAGTGTAAAAAGAGGTATCTTGCGGAATAAAAATATCAGGCATAATTCCACCACCTCCATATACTGTACGTCCTAATTTAAGAGTTTTATATTTTAAAGAATCAGGAAATTGAATACTATCTTTGCTGTATTGTTCTCCACGCGCATATCTGTCAAATAGCTGCTTGTAATATTCTTCTGTTTTACCTTGCTCATAATGGCTCTGAATAACTCTTCCGCTTGGGGTATGGTAGCGAGCTACGGTAAGACGTAATTGTGATCCATCGGAGAGGGGCAATTGCTGCTGTACCAACCCTTTTCCAAAAGAACGTCGTCCAATAATTGTTCCTCTATCCCAATCTTGTATAGCTCCCGATACAATTTCACTTGCAGATGCTGAGTTTTCATCTATTAAAATTGCAACAGGAATATCTTTTAGTATGCCACCACCATTTGCATATTCGTCCATCCGTTGTACTGTACGCCCTTCTGTATATAAAATAAGTTCACCGTTATTAAGAAACTCATTTGCAATTTGCAAAGCTGCAATTAAATACCCGCCTGAGTTTCCTCTTAAATCTAGTATAATACCATTTGGTTTCCCTTTCATTTCGCTTATTGCTGTCATTATTTCTTTGTACGATGTTGCAGCAAAACGGCTAAGGTGCATATACATTATTCCTGGTTCAACTTGATAATATGCATCAAGACTTGTAATTGGAATTTTATCGCGAGTAATAGTAAAATCTATAAGCTCCTTTTCTCCTTTTCTCTGTATTGCAACGTTTACTTTTGTTCCTTTTACTCCTCTCAAATATTTATGAACCCTGGGAATAGTAAGCTGCGTTCCAGATATTATTTCTCCGTCTACTTTTATTATTTTATCGCCGGCCCTTATACCAACCTTCTCCGATGGCCCACCGGGAACTGTAGCTTGTATTGTAAGGGTATCGTTAATAAGGGCAAACTCAACACCAACTCCACTAAAATTTCCCTCTAATGGTTCATTCATTGCCTGTACATCTTTTAAAGAGATATATGCAGAATGAGGGTCTAACTCCTTTACTATGTTAATAAGGACTTTATCGGTAATATTATTAAAGTTAACCGTATCTAAATAAAAATTATTTAAATAATAATATGTTTGTCCCATCTTTGTAACATAAGGGGAAATATCTTTTCCATTATTTTTAATAATACCTCTTTGAGCAAAAGCCGAAAGCGTAAGCAAGCAAAGAGTAAAAGTAATAATATGTGATTTCATCTCTCTTCTATTCTATTTAAATTTTTGTAGTGGAATATCAAATTTTGTGCCCTCCTTTGCAAGATACGTATTTGGAAATACCTCACGTGCCTCTAGTAATAGAGAATTAGTATCTTTATATCTTGATGAAAAATGACTTATAATAAGTTTTTTAGCTTCCGCCTCTTTGGCACATAGTGCAGCATCTGCTGTTGTTGAATGAAATGTTGTTTTAGCAAGTGATTTAAGTTCATTGCCATATGTAGCCTCATGATAAAGAAGATCTACCCCTTTTATCCAATTGTAAAGTCTTTTAAATGGAGCAGTATCTGAACAGTAAGCAAATGAACGAGGCTTATATGGCATATATGTAAATTCTTGCGCTGTAAGCATACATGTAGTACCACTTTGTTCATCTAGTATCCGTTTTACATCAATTCCCTCCTTTAACCTTGCTATTTCATATAGTGATAAATTATATGGTTCTATAAGATGCTTGTGCACGTTTAGAGCAGGTGATTTTTCTTTAAAAAGGTATCCGTAAGTTTCTCCTCTATGCAAAAGTGGAAAAGCATAAACTTCCACTTGTTTTGAATCATATATTAATAGTGGTTCCTTAGTTTTAACCTTTGTATGAACTATTTCATATTTTATCCCCTCTCCAAATTGCTCCATAAAAAAAGCGAGTACTTTGCTAAAAGCTTCGGGTGCATATATATAAAGAGGTGCCTGTCTTCCACCCATTGCAAGGGTAGAAAGAAAGCCAAAGATGCCAAATAAATGATCGCCATGAAGATGTGATAAAAATATATTATCTATTCTTGTAAAAGGGATTCCTACTTTTCTAATTTGCATTTGTGCCCCTTCTCCGCAATCTATTAAAAACAAACGCTCATGAACCGTAAGGACATGAGCGCTTGGGTATCTATTAGCAGTGGGGAGAGCCGAAGCCGTCCCCAATGTTGTTAGAGAAAATTCCATCAAATTATTTTGCAGATTTTTCCATTTCACTCTTAAGAGCAACAAGAGCATCAAGGTCACCTAGAGTTGTTTTCTCCATGCTAGCTTTAATTTTCTTAACTGCTTTTTGAGTTGAATCGGCTTCTGCAACTTTTTCTTTATTCTCTTTTACCTCAACCTCTTTTTTCTGGTCATCGGCAATTCTAGAGTGAGAAAGAACTATTTTCTTATTTGATTTATTAAACTCTATTACTTTAAAGTCTAATTTTTCTTCTGCTTTAGCTGTAGTGCCATCTTCTTTTACCAAAGTTTTAGCAGGAGCAAATCCTTCTATACCATAAGCAAGAGCAATTGTAGCACCTTTCTCGTTAAATGAAACAATTGTTCCCTCGTGTACAGAACCAACTGTAAATACAGTTTCAAATACATCCCAAGGATTTTCTTCTAATTGTTTATGACCTAGGCTAAGTCTACGGTTTTCTTGATCTATCTCTAAAACAACAACCTCTAACTTTTCACCTATAGCTGTAAACTCAGATGGATGTTTAACTTTCTTAGTCCACGAAAGATCGCTTATATGAACAAGACCGTCAACACCTTCTTCCAACTCTACAAATACACCAAAATTAGTGAAATTTCTAACAATTGCATTATGTTTTGAAGCTACAGGATACTTATCAGCAATAGTAGCCCAAGGATCTGCTTTAAGTTGTTTAATACCTAAAGACATTTTCCTTTCTTCCCTATCTAAAGTAAGAACAGAAGCTTCAACCTCATCACCAACTTTTAAGAAATCTTGCGCACTTCTTAAATGAGATGACCAAGACATCTCTGATACATGTATAAGACCTTCAACACCTGGTTGAATTTCTATAAAAGCACCATAATCTGCTAGAACAACAACCTTACCCTTAACAGTATCACCAACCTTAAGATTTGCATCAAGTGCATCCCAAGGATGTGCACTAAGTTGTTTAAGACCTAAAGCAATACGTTTTTTAGTATCATCAAAATCTAGAATAACAACATTAAGTTTTTGATCTAAAGAAACAACCTCCTCGGGATGATTTATTCTACCCCAAGAAAGATCTGTAATATGGATAAGACCATCAACACCACCTAAATCTATAAATACACCATATGATGTAATGTTTTTAACAGTTCCTTCTAGAATCTGTCCTTTTTCTAATTTGCCAATTATATCGGCTTTTTGCGCCTCAAGTTCTGCTTCGATAAGAGCTTTGTGTGAAACAACAACATTTTTAAATTCATGGTTAATTTTAACAACCTTAAATTCCATTGTTTTGTTAACAAAGATATCGTAATCACGTATTGGTTTAACGTCAATTTGAGAACCAGGTAAGAATGCCTCAATTCCAAATACGTCTACAATCATACCGCCTTTAGTACGACACTTAATATATCCCTTAACAATTTCGTCTTTATCAAATGCTTCATTAACCCTATCCCAAGACCTAAGTGAACGGGCTCTTTTGTGAGAAAGGATAAGTTGACCTTTTTTATCCTCTGCATTCTCTACATAAACTTCTACTTTATCACCTACTGCAAGCTCGGGATTATACCTAAACTCGTTAACAGAGATAACACCTTCGCTCTTATAACCAATATTTACAAGAACTTCTCTTTTATTGAGAGCAACTACAGTGCCTTCAACAACTTCATTTTCAATAACCTTAGAAAGAGTTTGGCTATAACTAACCTCTACATCCTCTTTTTTAGAATCGCCGTAATCGGCTTCTTTTTCAAATTCATCCCAGTTAAATTTATCAACTGCAACGGATGCATTACTTCTACGTTTTTTTGTTGTGTCAACAATAGCAGGTTCTTCTTCTACGAAAGCAGCTATAGTTTCCTCTTTTTTGCGCACTGGAGCTACAACCGGCTCTTCTGCGTCAATAATTTGTTTTTCTTTACTCATTTTTTGTTTGTGAATTAGACAACAAGTGGGTTAAACATTATTTATAATCTCAATAAGTTGAGTCTCATTTAAGGCGCGAAAATAGCTATTATTTTACACATATCCAAATAGATATTACAATTAGTGCTGTTTTATCATTTTTTTATAATAAAAGTCCTATTAACTGCACTAAGAATGGGGTTCATCATATAGGGAGATTATCAAATGCAAATGGGAGTAGGTCATTTACAGAATCTATAATTTCTATTTTTCCGGCACTCCCAATTATAATTTTTATTGGTTTTTTGCCTCTTGTTTGTGATTCACTAAGGACCTGTCTGCATGCACCGCAAGGATATGTTGGGGTTGCTGTAAGCTTTCCATTTACTTTGGCAACAATTGCTATTGCTACTATTGGAACATTTGGATATTTTGAATGAGCATAAAAAATAGTAGAACGTTCTGCACATAATCCCGATGGATAAGCAGCATTTTCTTGATTAGCAGCACTTATTATTTCGCCGTTATCTAGTTGTACGGCCGCACCTACGTTAAATTGCGAGTAGGGAGCATATGCGCCACAGGTAGCTTCTATTGCTTTTTCAAATAAAATTTGCTCTTCTTTTGACAGCTCGTCTACCGATGCTAATTCTTTATATTTAATTGTAATTAATTTATCTTTCATAAAATTATCTCCATTTAGTACAAATTTAGTATTTTTGCCGATATAATAAATATATAATGAAATATTTACACTGCAAGGTTGCAATATGTGCAATCTTATTAATTTTTTTCTCTAGTTCTATTATTGCTCAAAAAATTACTAGAGAGCAATATATAAGTACTTACAAAGATATTGCCATACATCAAATGAAAATCTATGGTATTCCTGCAAGTATTATTTTGGCTCAAGCATGTTTAGAATCCGGGAATGGTAATTCTAGGTTGGCACTAAAGGCTAATAACCATTTTGGAATAAAATGTCATGATACTTGGAAGGGAAAAAGATTATATAATGATGATGATGAAAAAGGGGAATGTTTTAGAAAATATAATAATCCTGAGGATTCATATAAAGATCACTCTGAGTTTTTAAAAAATGGTAGAAGATACCAATCGCTTTTTGATATAAAAAAGACAGATTATAAGGCGTGGGCACATGGACTAAAAGCAGCCGGATATGCTACTAATCCCAAATATGCGCCAATGCTTATAGAAATTATAGAGAAAAATGAGCTTTATAAATACGACTCCAATTGGGCGTCTTTAAAATCGGAATATAATGCTAATAAAGAGAGAGAAAAAGAATTAAGACTTCAAAAGAAGGCAGAAAGAGCTCAAAATAAGGCTGCTCGTAAGGCAGCAAAGGAGGCTAAGAGGGCTGCTCGTAAGGCAGCAAAAAACAATACAATTGCTGCTTCTGTTGTTGCACCAACAGTTATCGGTGCTACTACAGCAACTAAAGTATCTACTACAGTAGAGATTATAAATGAACAGCCACAGGGAGTAATAGCTGAGAATACAGAATCTTTGGCTCCACTAAAAAGCAGTAATTTATATCGCTATTCTATGGATAGACAAATATATGAGGAGAATAATGTTCCTTATATTATAGCAACACAGGGTGATACATATTCCATAATTGCAAAAGAGTATAATCTTTTTACAGGAGAAGTGCTTTCTTTTAATGATCTTAAAAAAGATGTTACTATTGAGACCGGGACTATTGTATATATAAAGAGGAAGAAGAAATTAGGAACTGATAATACTTATGTTGTTGCTAGTGGTGAAACAATGTACTTTATATCTCAGAAGAAAGGTATCCGTTTAGAGTCGCTTTATGAACTTAATAAAATGTATATTGGAACAGAGCCAGAAACCGGTACAATTCTTAATCTTAGAAAATAATGAGAATAAAAAAGCTTATAAATACTAGATATTTAATCTTAGGAGGAGGAGTATTAATATTTATTTTAGCATGCTTCCTTGTTCCTAGAGTACATAATAATTATAAAAAAAATGTAAAAGAAAAGGCTGTACTTTATGTAAGGCAGAATAGTTCTTTTAGTGCAGTTATTGATTCTATTTCTCCGTTTCTTAAAGATATTAATTCTTTTATTAAAGTTGCAAATAGTAATAATTTACAATTATTGTTTAAGCCTGGCAGGTATGTGCTTACATCACAAATGAGGAACAAAGATATTGTAAGAACAATTATAAGTGGATGGCAGAGCCCCATGATGCTTACTTTAGGAGGAAATATAAGAAATAAAGAGCGTTTGGCAGCTATTTTGGGTAATAAGTTGGAAGCCGATTCGGTTGCGTTTATAGCTTGTTTTAATGATTCACTTACATGGAAAAAATGCGGTTTAAAAGCCGAGACTTTTATTTCTCTGTTTATTCCTAATTCGTATGAGGTTTATTGGACAATTACCCCTAAAGAGTTTATAGAGAGAATGAAAAGAGAGAGAGAGAGTTTTTGGACAGATGATAGAGATGCTAAGGCTAAGGCTCTTAATTTAAGTAGAGAAGAGGTATCTACATTGGCTTCAATTGTATGTGAGGAAAGTAATTATAAGCCGGAGTTGCCAACCATTGCAGGGGTTTATATTAATAGATTAAAAAAAAGGATAAAACTTGATGCCGATCCTACAGTAAAATTTGCTTGTGGTGATCCTTCAATAAGGAGAATACTTTTTAAACATTTGGCTGTTAAGTCTCCCTACAATACGTATAAAAATATAGGATTGCCCCCAGGCCCTATAACTATTCCTAGTATTGACGGATTAGATGCAGTGCTTAATTATGAGCATCATAAGTTTTTTTATTTTTGTGCAAACGCAAATTTAGATGGCACACATAAATTTTCGGCAACACTAGGTGGGCATAATAAAAATGCGAGAGAGTATCAGGCGGCTATATCAAAAATGAGCCGTAAAAAATAATTTATTTAGAAGATATTACATATATGAGAATAGCAGTTGGCCTTTCAGGCGGAGTTGATTCTAGCGTAGCAGCATTACTTTTAAAGCGTGCAGGGCACGATGTTGTTGCACTTTTTATGCAGAATTGGCACGATACTACAGGTACTCTACATGGAGATTGTGAATGGGAAGAGGATAAATATGTGGCGGAGATGGTTGCCAAAAAACTTGATATTCCATTCCATTTTGTTGACTTAAGCGATGTATATCGTACGAGAGTGGTTGATTATATGTTTAGTGAATACGAAAAGGGGAGAACTCCAAATCCCGATGTACTTTGCAATAGAGAAATTAAATTTGATGCGTTTCTTAAATGTGCTCTTAAACTTAATGTTGAGTATGTTGCTACAGGTCATTATTGTAAAAAAGACGAGTTTGTAAACGAGAATGGAGAAACAATATATAGGATTCTTGCCGGAGATGATAAAAATAAGGATCAAAGTTATTTTTTGTGCCAACTATCTCAACAACAACTTGCTAAAGCATTATTTCCAATAGGAGATATTGATAAGCCTGAGGTAAGACGTTTGGCGGCCGAGGCCGGATTGCCAAGCGCCGAGAAAAAAGATTCTCAAGGAATTTGTTTTGTAGGAAAGGTAGATTTGCCTATATTTTTGCAACAAAAATTAAAGCCAAAAGAGGGAAATGTTGTAGAAGTTTTTGCCGGAGAATTTAATAAAATATTAGAGGCTAATGGACTCAGCAACAATATCTCTGAAAATGATTTGGAAAAATTAGCTATTCCTATTAATTATTCTTGTGCTGATGGAAAAAAAATAGGAAAAATTATAGGAAAACACAATGGAGCACAATATTATACAATAGGACAGAGGAGAGGGCTTAATATAGGTGGGCATAAAGAGTCTATTTTTATTATTTCCACAAATATTGAAACAAATACAATTTATGTTGGTGAAGGGCAAAATCATCCCGGACTTTATCGTAAAGCTCTTAAAATAAATAATGATGAGGTACATTGGATACGTCCCGATTTAAAAATGAAAATAGATGAAAGCCGTAATTATCTTGTTAGAATTCGTTATAGACAACCTTTGCAAGAAGCCACTTTAATACAACAAAATAATGGACTTTTTATTGTATTTAAGAGTCCACAGAGAGGGATAACTCCAGGGCAATTTGCTGCTTGGTATTCTATCGTTGACGAGGAGATGATTGGTAGCGGAGTAATTTGATTTAATTTTTAACTTAACTTTTAACTTGCTTTATGAATAAAAATAAGCTTTATTCTATATTTACTAATTCATATTTTTTAATATCATTGTGGCTTGGGATAACTCTTATTTGCTGTTTAATGAAATATGGAAGGGTTATACCGGCGTATAATAATTTTATAATTTTTAGTCATTCGTTTCTACATTCGTTAGATCAGTTGCCGTTATATATTGAGTATCCGGCAGAACACCATGATGTATTTTTGTATGGCATATCGTTTACGCCTCTTATAGCACCATTTTGTATATTTTCTCCGTTTTTGGGGATGACTATTTGGTGCTTAGCTAATACTTTAGTATTATATATTGCTATAAAAATGCTTGGTCTAGAAAAATGGAAATTTGCCTTTATTATATGTTTATCTGTTAACGATCTTTTTTTGGCCGTTACGCAGCAGCAATACAATACGGGAATTTGTGGAATGATAATTTTAGCCTATATATTTATTGAGCGCAAGAAAGAGTTTTGGGCTGCTTGTTTTATTATGCTTGGGGCAATGACAAAGGTTTACGGAATTGTTGCGTTAGCTTTTTTCCTATTTGCAAAACGGCCGTTTGTGTTAATAGGCTGGTTGTTCTTTTGGGGAATAGTTTTTTTTATTCTTCCTATGGTTTATACCTCTCCAGAGTATGTAATAGGGGAGTATGCAAATTGGTTTGTAGCACTAACAAGCAAGAATCATCTTAATATGTTTACCGATTATACAAATATTTCATTACTTGGTATTGTGCGTAAAACAACAGGATGTATTACTTATAGCGATTTATGGCTTATTATTCCCGGCTTAATTTTATTTGCAGCTCCTTATTTACGTATAAAGCAATATTCTAGTGAGCAATTCCGTTTGTTGTTTTTATGTTCAACTCTTTTATTTATGGTGCTGTTTAGCACTAGTACAGAGGGATATGGATACATAACAGCAATGGTAGCTGTTGGAATATGGTATGTTTCTACTCCAACTAGAAAAACTACCCCATATTTAAATACAGGGCTTCTTATTTTCTGTATTATTTTAACAACGTTATCTCCAACAGATATTTTTCCAAGTTATATTCGTAAGACTTATGTAGTTCCGTATGCACTACGTGCTTTGCCATGCGTATTTATTTGGTTTAAAATTGTTTGGGAACAACTTACAGTTAAGTTTACTACTATAGAGCAGATGCCCCCTGTTATAACGTTAAAGAAATAATTTCTCCTATCATTTTTTTATCATAAGGCCTTTCAACTCTTATGTAGTTGCCGGTATAACCATACATCATCCCACCTTTTTGGGTAGATTCAAATAATACAGATTGCGTTGTTCCCTTAAAACGGGTTGTGTACTCGTTATGCAGAGTGGTTGAAAGAGTTGTTAATGCCTCTACTCTGGCCGTTTTTGTACTTTCATTAATTTGGGGCATCTCTGCTGCAGGGGTATTTGGTCTGCGAGAATATGGAAATACATGAATAAAAGCCGGCTTTATTACCTCCTTAAGAAAATTATATGTATGTTCAAACTCTTGGTCTGTTTCTCCGGGGCAACCTACTATTACATCTATACCAAAAAATACATCTCCAATGATATTTCTTATCATCTCTATTTTTTTTGCAAACATAGCTGTATTATATCTTCTTTTCATAATAGCCAAAACTGTATCTGATCCCGATTGTAGAGGAATATGAAAATGATTTTGGAATTTTGTTCCTAAAGCTATCCACCTTATAATATCTTCACGTAAGAGATTAGGCTCAATTGAGGATATTCTGTATCGTTCTATTCCTGCAACATTATTAAGAGCCTTTAGTAAATCTAAAAAATCTTCTCCTGTAGTACGGCCATAGTCTCCAATATTTACTCCAGTAAGGACAATCTCTTTAATTCCTTTTGAAGCAACAGTTTCTGCCTCTTTTACTAAAACTTCTATACTTAAATTTCTACTTTTCCCCCTTGCTAATGGAATTGTACAATAAGAACAATTATAATTACAGCCATCTTGTACCTTAAGAAACGACCTTGTTCTTTCTCCTTGTGAAAATGCAGGAAATATAGATTCAACTTCGCTTATGGCGCATGAATATGAGCGTGCGGTACCTGTTTTGGAAGGGATATTACTTACTAATTGAAATACATCTCCTTTTCTATCTGCTCCAATAACTATGTCAACTCCTTCTATATTAAGTATTTCATTAGGCTTAAGTTGAGCATAACATCCTGTAACTGCAATTATTGCTGCCTGGTTTTGTTTGTGAAGTTTCCTTATTGCCTGTCTACATTTTTTATCGGCATGTTCTGTTACAGAGCAAGTATTTATTACATAAATATCGGCAGGTTTACTTTGTGCAATACTCTCATAGCCATTTGAAATAAATTGTCGTGCAATTGCCGATGTTTCAGAGAAATTAAGCTTGCATCCTAAAGTAAGGAAAGCTACTGTTTTTGATGTGTTATTTTCCATCGTGACCTCTTTATAAACTCATTACCACGCGCGACGAGCCAACTAAGCCACCTAAAGGGGGATTTAGTTTATCTATAGTAATTTGCGCATTTATTATATAAGGAAATTTCCCCTTTACTGCCACAAGAATTCTCTTTGCAACATGCTCCAAAAGGTGTGATTTCTTTTTCATTTCCGCTCTTATTATATTATAAACCTCTTGATAATTAAGTGCATCCTCAATATTATCACTTTCGCAAGGCTTAGAAAAATCTGTCTCAGCCCAAAAATTTACAATGAATTTATTTCCTATAATTTGTTCTTCGCTAAAACATCCGTGATGCGCAAAAAACTCCATATTTACTAATTCTATTCTATTCATAATATTTTCCCGATAAATAATTATTAAACCGTTAAATTTTAAATTAAACAATTTTTAAGCTAAAAGGACAAAAACGCAAGGCCTTTTTCCAATATCAAAATTAGTTTTTTTCCATAGCGCTACACTTTTTGTTTTTATAGTTTGCGTTGGAAGTGTTATATCTGCTGCAATACATATTTTTGTTGTTGGAGCACATACGGCCAGTAAATCATTAAATAGCTGCATATTTCTGTAAGGAGTTTCAATAATAATTTGACTTTGGAATAATTGTGCCGATACTTTTTCTATAGTTTTTATTTTGGCTTTTCTTTCATCGGGCTTTATTGGAATATAGCCCGTAAATGCAAAACATTGTCCGTTAAGGCCACTTGCCATTAAAGCCATCATAAGAGACGATGGACCAACATAAGGCCTTACCTCTATGCCGTTTTTGTGTGCAAGCTGTACTAATAATGCGCCGGGATCTGCAACAGCAGGGAGACCGGCCTCTGATATTAACGCAACATCATTACCATCTAACAAAAGTTTTACATAACTCTCAACTTGCTCTGGTTTTGTATGTTCATTAAGTTCATACATATTTAGTCCGTCAATTTGTCCTTTTAATCCTGCACGGGATAAATATCGGCGTACAGTACGTAATTCCTCTACAACAAAATAATTTATAGTAGTTAAAAGGTTAAGTGTAGTTATGGGAATAACCTCCTTTGGATCATTATCGCCAAGTGGTGATGGAATTAAGTGCAAGATACCGCTCATATCAATGGAAATAAAAATAAAAAATAGATGCTTAAAATCATTGGCAAAGATAGCGAAAAATATATACCTTTACGTGGCTAATATTTTAAAAATGGGGAAAATTACTTTTTTGGGAACAGGTACATCACAAGGAGTTCCAATGATAGGATGCAATTGCAAGGTGTGTAAATCAAAAGATATTAAAGATAATAGATTACGTTGTTCTGCTCTTGTAGAATACAATGATTTTAAAATACTTATAGATTGCGGACCAGATTTTAGACAACAAATGTTACGTCAAGGAATTACAGATGTTGATGCTGTATTGCTTACGCATCAACATAAAGATCATACAGGGGGATTAGACGATATTAGAGCGTTTAATTATTTTAGAAATGAAGCTTTTCCAATATATGCAGAAAAGCGAGTGCAAGATTCACTAAAAATGGAATATGCCTACGCATTTACAGAGTTTAAATATCCGGGAGTACCGGAGTATAACCTAATTACAATAGATGAATCTCCCTTTTCTATATTAAAACATAATAATAACGGCTCTATAAGTTCAATAGAAATTACTCCAATAAGAGTAATGCACTATAAACTACCTATTTTAGGGTTTAGAATAGGAGACTTAACATATATAACAGACGGAAATTATATTAATGAAAAGGAGTATAGTAAAATGCTTGGAACAAGGGTATTTGTAATAAATACAATCCGTTATACTACTCATATTTCTCATTTTAGTTTAGGTGAAGCCCTTATGGTGGCAGCAAAAGTTGGAGCAACACAAACTTTTCTCACACATCTTTCACACCAAATAGGAACACATACCGAACTCTGTGCAAATTTAGCACAAATGTATAAAACAGAAGCACCAAACATGCCTCCTTGTGTTGCGCCGGCATATGATGGATTAGTTGTGGAGTTTTAAAATTAGCGAGATAATTCATGTTGTTTAGCAGCCTTTTTTAGTGCCTTTTCTTGCTCTTTATGGGCTTTATCTCTCTTCTTTTTTTCCCTATCATAATCTTTTTGCTCCTTTGTCCTTTTTTTAAATATCTCCTTAAAATTATTAAACTCTTGCTGGTATCCAAACCCAATTCCACTTCGTTGTTTATCATCTAAATAGTTGGAATATTTATCGGCTGCATGTGAAAAAAGATCTAGGCGAAGTCTACCGTTTTTATCTAATTTAACCTCAATATCAATATTACCTATTACATCTCTATTATTTGTATTTGCATACGGATCGTTACCTATATTCCCATTTATAAGTACCCTGTTATTAAATAGTTGTGTTGATACGGCAACGTCAAATATATTAGATCCCTTATCTCCGGGCTGGTAATTAAGCCCTAAATCTAGCGGTATTCCCAATTGTTGAAAAATATTATTTAGTTGGTTGCTTAATATTTCAGAGGCGTTTGAATATAATATTGTAGAGTTATTTGCAATTCCAGATTGTTCATCAGGAATAAATCCGCCAGATACTAAAAGTGCCATAAATTGTTTTTGTATTTTGCCGGTTGTATTTAATGCACTCTCTACCCTCACCTTTGTTGTGGGATCTAAATCTGGAATTTGTATATTAAATAAAAGTTGCGGATTCATAAGTTGTCCGCTCATTCCTATTTCGCAATCAACGGTTCTTCTGGCGCTTACAGAGCTAGTATCTGCAATAAGCGTATTTATAGAAGCTTTAGTTTTATAAATTGCAGTAAGATTAAGTGTTGTATTTATAATATTACCATTAAAGTTTATTGTTCCTCCAGGCTGCACTATAAAATCTTTTGATGCAAGGCCCATAAGAACAAATTTATAATTTCCCCTAGAAATATTATAGTCGCCAAAAACATCAAATATTTCTTTATTAGGATTTATATTCATATTTATAAGTCCGTTACCACTAGCTTTTATAACATCACCTACCGATTTATTTATTTCAATTGCAATTTCAGCTTGCGGAGTTACGTTAACTTTAAGCTGTACATTAAGCTCAGTTGGCTGTTTTACAGGGATATCCCTAACCATAAAATTGTCATAAGATTCTTGGCTGCTAGTTAATAGAGGGACCTTAAATGTAAGGAGATTTGTTTGGTTTGCCGTAGCTGCATTAGAAAGAGGTATGTGAATAGATGTTTTTGCATCCGATTGAACATTAATATCAAGCAATAATTTGTTTAACGGCCCTTGTATAATTAAATATCCACTAGCAAAGGCTTGTCCATAAAAAGCCTCATTGTCTTTTTCTCTAGTATTTATGCATTGAAAATTTTCAAAGTCTACCCTTGTATTAAGATTTATATTTTTAAAATATTTATATGATAAGCCGCCATTAACTTTGCCAATAGAGCCGTATTTATCTGTTATTGCAATATCCTTTACAAATATTCCGTTTTCATTAATATTTATAGGGCCGTTGAGTCTATAAGGTACTTGTGTAAAATTAACTGTAAAATCGAAATTAGTGAAAAAACAATTTTCTCCTTCTAGTTTTAATTTATCTAAAGGCCCATGTAATCGTAAATCTCCAGATATTTCTCCATTTGTTTTTGATATAATATCAGAAAGAAATGGCTCAAAATATATCACTGATAAATTATTAAGCGATGCTGTTACATCAAGATATGTGCTATCGGGCTTGTAAAATCCGTTAATATTAAGATTAGGCTTATTTTTTAATATTGAATTAATAAATATATCTAATTTCCTGTTTGGCTCGTCCCATTTACTCTCAATATTCATTTTACCAACAGGATTATGAAAAACATATACAGAATCTCCTGTTATATTTAAATTTAACTTTGGTGTTTTATTTAAAGAAGAAAATTCTGCTTTGCCGGAGAAATATCCCTCTATATCAAATGATTTTGATAAAAATAAATTTAAGATTCCAATATTAAATTTATTAAGATTTACAGAAAGAGAATTCTCTTTTGTATTAGATAAAACTCCATTTATTTTAATGTTTTGATCTCCGTTATATAGCTCAATATTATTGAATTGGAATGTACTATCTTCAATTAAAATATTTGAGGGAGCAAATTTCCATTGTTCGCCTTTTAATAAAATTTGAGAATTGTTTATATCTATTTTTACATTCTTTTTTAAAGAATGTAAAACAGTGTCTTTTAAAAATTCAACTGACATATTTAGGTTAGCTTTATTATGTAGGGCAGTATCACTTTTAAAATCAAAGGAAGAGTTTATTACATTATTTCCCCCACTAATACCAATTAGCGTACTATCCATTTTTATCCCTGCAACCCTAATGTTTCTAGAGAAAAGATTGACATTTATTAATGAATCATTATTTTTTAGATACATACTTACATCTTTTAAATAATTTTCACCTACAGCTAATCTTCCCGATTTTACCTGCAGATTAAAATTATTATCCTTATCTAAAACCGCATTAAGTTTGGTGCTATCTTGTATATATAAACCAGGCAATAGAAATTCACAAACTCCTCTTGTATTAAAAGTTTCTGCCGAAAGAGTGTAATAATCTTTTTGGGCTAGTATTGTGTCAATATTTGCTTTGTGGAAAAAATTGTTAAATTTTGAATATAAAGTAATTGCTGTAACTTTTTTTATAAAAGTAGTGAAAGAAGCGGTACCATCAAATTTGGCATTTGCGAATGGAGATGTAAGAATCATATTAAAACTACTGTCCGATGTATGCGAAGCAAGCTTAATAGAACCTAAATTAAAGACTCCTTTACTATTTAAATACCCCGAATTTTTAATATTAATATTGCCAATTATATCGCCATCGGGAGATTTTATAAAATTAGCCTCTGCCCTAATATTTACTTCAGAGACACTGTCTCGTTTATCAATATTCATTGCAGCTAAATTTGCAAACGGAATATCAATATAAAAATCGTATTTGCTATTTTTCTTTTTATTTAGCGATAATAATCCCTGAAATATAAAATCTAAATTAGGATCGTGACAAATAATTCTACCGTCAAAATCATTATTTTTATATTCTCCAACTGCATATATTTTGGAATAATCGTATCCGTTTAGCCCAAGCTTATCTATTGACAAATTATCTATTACTAAGTCTGTACCACCTTTGTTTTCGCTGCGGATTAGAGCCGAAAAAGTAGTATTTAGGCTAACTTCTCCAATTATATTGTTTGAAATTAACTTTCCTACATTAAAATTTAATGAGCTTAAATGGCCCCTAAATGTTACGCCCCGTTTTTCGCTTTCGGTTTTAAATAAAACATCTAGATTTATTTTTCCTAAAGAAGAATTTATTTGTCCATCAGCAACAAAATCATTTAATAATCCACTAAATCCCCCTTTAAAATGATATTGTACAAAAGGAGTAAGTGTTTTAAAAAATAGGGGTGGAGGAGTGTTATTTATTGAGGAAATAATTCTAGAAATATCGTTGCTAGTTGTGTAGCAACTACTAATTTTGGCATTAGCCATAGTTTCTTTAATATCTGGTAGACCAATAAGTTTTACTGCAATATCTACAAATGTTTCTCCGCTTTCAGATGTTATTATAAGGGACTTACTTCTTATATTTGTTACCTCTCCAATAGCTTCACCAGATACAAAAAAAGCTAAACTACTATTTTTTAATGCCGGCGCAATTTTCCCGATAGTTTTAAAGTTAAGGAATGTATTTGTAAAATTAGCTCCCAATATAACTTTATCGGTGAATTGAGAGAGGTCTTTTGCACTATTATATTTCATTGAAAAATATTTAGCATCAATGTGGGAGTAACTATCTGCTGCAATAAGATTATTAAATCTTGCTTCTGTGCCACTTACTTCCAAATTACAATTAAGCTGTGCAAGCTTAAAACCACTTTTATCTGTTCCTGCAATGTTTTTTACTGTTGCAAATAATGTATCGTTTTGGAGCTTTATATTGTTAATATTAACATTAATATCTCGTACACTTAGGTCTGCAAAATTTATTATACTATCGCCTTTATCAACATATTTATTTGGATTGTTGAGTGTAAATCTAAAGTTTTTAATTTTTAATTTATTTACAATAAGATCAAGAGATTTAGATGCGGTTGTATCTTTTTGTTTTGGCGTTTTGCTGCTAAATATTCTAGATAAATTAGTTGTACTATCTCCTTCATTTTGTAAATTAAATACTCCATTTTGTAGATTTATAGAGGTTAATTTAATTTTTAATTTAAATAAATCTGATGCAGATAGTCCTAATGAAATTTTCTCACAACTTACAAGGGTATCAGATTGGTTATAAAATTTTTTTAGTGAATCTAGTTGTGCAGAAGATGCAGTAGAAACAATAGAAACATTTTTTAGAATTATTTTATTAAAAAAAATAATATATACCTTATCTATGTTTATTTTACCGTTAATATTACTTTGTACAGAGCTAATTATCTGTTTTGCAAGCCATGTTTGTAGTGGGGGAAATTGTAATGCAATATAACATGTAACCTGAATGGCTACAAAAAAAAGCACAAAGCCAACTAATATTTTTCTTAGTGTTCTGATAAAAATATTCCGTTTATATAATAAATAGCAAATTTAATCAAAAATCTGAGTAGATTTGCATAAAATATCTATATGAGCTATTTAATATTAGGAATTGAATCTTCTTGTGATGATACTTCAGCTGCTGTAATAAGGGATGAGTACCTATTGTCCAATGTTATGGCTAGTCAAGAAGTACATAGGAATTATGGAGGCGTAATTCCCGAATTGGCATCACGTGCACATCAACAAAACATATTACCGGTTGTAGATCAAGCTATAAAGCTAGCAGGCGTAAACCTCAATGATATTGATGCTATAGCCTTTACAAGAGGGCCTGGCTTGCTTGGATCTCTTTTAGTAGGAACTTCTTTTGCTAAAGGATTATCTTTATCTATAAATAAGCCTTTAGTAGAGGTTAATCACTTGCAAGGGCATATTTTATCACATTTTATTAAACAAAAAGATAAGGAAAATAGAGCTCCTGAATTTCCTTTTTTATCGTTGCTGGTTTCCGGTGGTCATACCCAGATTGTAAAAGTGACAGATTTTCTTCATTTTGAGGTATTAGGCCATACCATAGACGATGCAGTTGGTGAGGCTTTTGATAAATGTGCAAAAATGATGGGATTGGGTTATCCGGGTGGCCCTATTGTTGATAAACTTGCTAAAATTGGAGATGAAAATAAATTTAAATTTTCCAAACCTCATATAGAAGGTCTTAATTACAGTTTTAGCGGTATTAAAACGTCTCTTTTATATTTTTTAAGAGATCAACTTAAAGAAAATGAAAATTTTATAGAAGAAAATAAGGCAGATATATGTGCTTCGTTTCAAAAACATCTTATAGATATTCTTATGGATAAGTTGTTTAAGGCTGTAAAACAAACCGGAATAACACAAGTAACAATTGGCGGAGGTGTTTCCGCAAATTCGGGATTAAGAAATAGAATTGAGCAAGAGGGGATAGATAGAGGATGGGTAACGTTTATACCAGAGTTTAAATTTACAACAGATAATGCTGCGATGATTGCAATTACCGGATTATGTAAATTTAAAGCCGGGATAATTTGTCCTATTGATGCGGCACCTATTTCGCGTGCTGCTGATATGTAATATAATTTTACAAATACAGATTTAGATAGAATGAGAGAGGTTGAGATTTCGTTTGGTGTTAAGGTAACTCCTACAGCAAATGATATTATAAAGGCATGTGCGCCATTACTTGGTGTTGCTCCAAATAAAATTACAAGTCATGAAATTGTAAAAAAATCTTTGGATGCTAGGGGGCATGATATTATTTATCGTTATAGAATAAATACCACGGTTGGGGATGAACCTCTATTGGAGCCATATGTTGTTGAACCTTATCTTAATGTTACAGATGCCTATCCTGTAATAATTATAGGTGCAGGGCCTGCCGGCCTTTTTGCAGCTCTTAAACTTTTACAACTTGGAAAGAAACCTGTTATATTGGAGAGAGGTAAAGATGTGCATGCTCGTAAATTTGATATAGCAAAGCTTTCTAGAGAACAAATTGTAGATCCTAATTCAAATTATTGTTTTGGAGAGGGGGGCGCAGGGACTTTTTCAGATGGAAAACTTTATACCAGATCAAATAAAAAAGGAGATATTAGAGAAATTTTATATCAATTTGTGAATTTTGGTGCAGATAAGTCTATTATAACAGATGCTCATGCTCATATTGGAAGTGATAAATTACCACGTGTAATTGAAAATATAAGAAATTGTATAATTGAGCATGGGGGAGAGGTTAACTTTAATACCAAAGTGGAGGATTTTAACAGAATTGGTAATAAATGGGTTGTAAAGTGTTCTAATAATGCTAAATATGAGGCATTAAATATTATTCTTGCTACAGGCCATTCTGCACGAGATATTTATGAACTTTTTAATAAAAAGGGGTGGGATATAGAGGCAAAAGGGTTTGCGCTGGGGGTAAGGGTTGAACATCCTCAATCATTAATAAATAATATACAATATAAAAATAGGTATCAACCATATCTTCCCGCGGCTGAGTATTCTTTAGTGTGCCAGGTAGATGGAAGGGGAGTTTTTTCTTTTTGTATGTGTCCGGGAGGGATGCTTATTCCGTCGGCGACAGCTCCCGGAGAAATGCTTCTTAATGGTATGAGCAGCTCTATGCGTAATTCTAAGTGGGCAAATGCAGGTGTTGTTGTGTCGGTTAATCCTGGTGATGCTCCAGAATTTGAACAGTATGGAGCTTTGCAATTAATGAAGTTTCAGCAATCTATAGAACAAAAAATGTTTGAACATAACGGTGGAACTGTTAAAGCTCCTGCCCAAAGAATGAATGATTTTGTAAAGAACCAACTATCGGTGAGTATGCCGGCAACTTCTTATTTTCCAGGTGTATATTCTGCTCCATTACATGAATTATTACCTTCATTTATAGTAAAAAGGTTGCAAAAAGCATTTTTGGAATTTGATAAAAAGATGAGAGGTTATTATACTTCTCAAGCTCTTTTGCTTGCTGTTGAGTCACGTACCTCTTCACCTGTAAGGATACCACGTAATGCTAATACCCTGCAACACATCTCTTTAGATAATCTTTATCCTTGTGGAGAGGGTGCAGGGTATGCAGGGGGAATTGTTTCTTCTGCCCTAGACGGGATTAATGTTGCTAAAAAAATAATTTAATATTTTTTAGCAACATTAATAACTATTAGTGACAACCGCAATTGCAAGAAGAACAGCCATCTGATGAACAACCGTCACCGCATGATTGCTGTACTTTTTCGTTAAAAAGTCCATTAGTTAGTTCTGTTTCTGTAGCATCTCTTAACTCTTCAACTTTACCGGAGAAGTGAAGTTCTGCACCAGCTAAAGGATGATTAAAATTCATTACAACTACGTTGTCTTTAATTTCATCTACAGAGCCGTTTAGTCTGTTGCCTTCGGAGTCCATCATAGGGAGAACGTTTCCAATAGTAAGTAGCCCTTCTTCAATTTTACCTTCTACTTCAAAAAGATTTTTAGGTAATTCTACAATTGCATCAGGATTAATATTTCCGTAAGCATCTGTTGCTGCCAATTTAAAATCGAATGTGTCTCCTACTTTATTTCCTTTAATTTTTTCTTCAAATTTAGGAAGAAGATAGCCTGTGCCAAAGATAAATTGCATAGGTTTTTCTGCAGTAACTGTTTCAATAACATCGCCATCAACTTCCAATGTATATGATAACGAAATAACTTTGTTTAAATTAATTTCCATTTTGTAATTATATATAAATATTTATAAAGAATTCATTTTTTAACTCCACAAATTTTAAGCCGCTTTTATTTTTTTACTTCATTTAGTGGTTTTCCATTTTTCATTATTTTATACCCTATGGCTGCAACAATTATAGACGCAATAGGGGATAATAAATTAAATACGCAATAAGGAAGATATACTAAAGTTGGAATTCCTAGTACGCTTGCCTGTACAACACCACATGTATTCCAAGGAACAAGTACAGATGTTACTGTTGCAGAGTCTTGAAGAGAGCGGCTAAGTAATTCCGGTTCATAACCATTTTCCTTATATATGTTCACAAACATTTTTCCGGGAATTAGAATTGCCATATATTGGTCTGATAAAACTATATTGCAAAATATACATGCTCCCATGGTAGATGCAACTAGTGATACGGTGTTATTTATAAGCCTTACCATTTTTTCTGTAAGTGATTGAATATATCCGGCCGCTTCCATAATGCCGCCAAATGCAACAACGCATAGTATAAGCCATACTGTATTTAACATTCCTGCCATCCCTTTTGTTGATACCAATCCGTTAAGCATATCGTTTCCGGTACTAATTTCAACTTGTGATGAGAGAAGTTTAAGCGGAGCATATATATATGTCTTAAATGAGTTTATATCGTATGGTGTTATTTGAGCAATAATTTGTGGTTGTGCAAAAACAGCAACAACAGAACCTATTAATGCAGAGAGAAATAGTGTAAGATATGGCGACATTTTTTTATATATCATAAAAATTGTAAAGCCGGGAATAAGCAGTAGCCAAAGTGAAATATTGTAAGATGATGCAATTTGATCGCATTGTTCTTTAACATCTAAATTAGATGAACTAGGAACCATAAAACCTGCAATTAAAAAAATAATTCCGGTAATTATAAATAATGGAATATTTGTAATGAGAAGATATTTAACATGCTTATATAAATTTACTTCCGATATACTCGCCGATAGATTTGTTGTATCTGATAGGGGAGAAATTTTATCACCAAAATATGCTCCCGATATAATTGCTCCGGCAAGCCACCCTTCGTGGAATCCCAATATTTGTCCTGCGCTTAACATTGCAACACCTATTGTTCCTATTGTGGTCCATGAACTCCCGGCCATTACAGAAATTATTCCTGTAAATATAAATGTTACAAAGAGAAAAATCTTTGGATTTATAAGCTCTAATCCGTAATATATCATTGTTGGCACAACCCCGGATTGTATCCAAGCGGCAGTAAGTGCCCCAATCATAAGTAATATAAATATTGCACTTCCTGTTTTACCTAAATTTTCAATAATGCCTGCTTCTAGTTTATCCCATGGAATTTTGAGATAAAATATTCCAATTAATGCTCCTACAACACTTGCTGTAATTAGGGCAATTTGTGATGGCCCTGCTGTTAGGCCGTCACCAAACATTTGTACTCCGGCAATAAGTATTAGAACAAGCACTAACACCGGAATAATGGAGAGAAGAGCGGAAGGTTTTTTCATGGTTATTGTTTTAATATTAAAAAACTATATTATATTCCTGTAAAATCAATTCCTTCAAAAGCAAGTGCAGGAATTTGCCATCTAACGCAATGCCTAGCATCATTTCCTACAAAAACAAGATTATTCCATAAAGGTATAATATTTCCAGTAATGTTCATTTCTTTTATAGGGAATAATATTTCTCCGTTTTGAAAATAAAATCCCTCTATACCATAAGAAAAATCGCCTGTCCCAATATTGCAATTACCGCCGTTAAAGCCAGTTACAAATATTCCTTTTCCCATTAATTTTATCATTTTTTCTCCCGATAATTCTCTATATTCTTTTGAAAATGAATCTCTACTTAAACATGGAACAGAAGGGCCTTCTATTGTTGGTGCAACTCCCATTTTATTAGCATTATATGTGTTTATAAAATAAGTATTTAGTATGCCTTTATTAATAATAGTAAGAGGTTTTGTGGCAATTCCATCTCCATCAAAATATCTAGATCCTTGCATTCCGTACAGATGTGGAGTATCTGTAAGTGTCATATTATTAGAGAATATTTGTTTTCCTAACTTATCTGTTAGGAAAGAATTTTTTTGATAAATATTAGATCCATTAATGGCACTTATTATTGGGGATAATAAACGGCTGGAACAATTTCTATCAACTATCATATTCATGCGAGAACTTGCTATTTTTTTAGGTCCAAGTTTATCTAATGCCCGTTCTAATGCTCTTTTGCCACATCCTTTTGGGGAAAATTCTTTAAATAACATTTCGCTTTCGTACCACCATCCCTCGGGACGGGCATCGCCTTCTCCTTTTACAGAACATTCTACACTTATTGTAAAATTGCTTTGGAGAGAATCTCCTTCAAAGCCTTGTGAATCTATCATGTATTGGTAATCTAATACATCTCCGTATTCCGAGCTTACAGATACTAATTTTTTATTTGTTCCGTATATTTCTGATGCTGCTTCAAATGCAAATAATTTCTTGTCGCTTGGATCCATATTAAGGATGTAAGAATCGAATTGCCCAAGATCTTCGCCTTTTCCAAAATAGCACAACTCTTTTATAGGCAGTTGTCTACATTTATCGGGAGCTAACAATTTTGTAGCCTCTATTGCTCCTTTTATAAAATTATTAAGTTCATCCTTCTCTAATCTATTTGTGGAATATGCTCCATATTTGTCATCTACAAATATTTGTATGTACAGAGAGCGATCGTTTGCACTTTGTAATCGGTCTAATTTATTATCAAGGATTGAGAAAGAATTTTGTATTCCTATATTAAGTGATATTCTGCCAGCTTGTGCACCATTTTTATGTACCATATTAAGAGCTTGCCTGGCAATATCTATCTCATTTGCATTATTTATTTTATCTGTAATCATTAATTAGTTCCTCCTACGATAAGTTTTTTTACAAGTACAGACGGCATTCCACAAGAGACTGCGCAATATTGCTCTTTGCCGCATGTCCATGTTGCATTTTCAATTTTATTGTTATTTGCAACAGCTACTATGTCTTTTAATGCTTGTGGCCCGTTACCTATTATATTTATATCTTTTATAGGCATTGTAAGTTTACCGTTTTCAATAATATAACCACTATTTACATAAAATGTAAAATCTCCTGCACCTATTTGTACCTGTCCGTTTGAGAAATTATCTACATAAATTCCTTTTTTTACAGATGCTATAATTTCTTCTTCTTTTGCTGTTCCACTTTCCATATAAGTAGTTCTCATTCTTGGTATTGGCATGTAGCGAAATGATTCTCTTCTACCATTACCCGTTGGAGAAACCCCATAATATTTTGCACTTATTCTATCGTGTAAATAAGAGTTGAGAATGCCATTTTTTACCATATAGGTTTTTTGTCCTACAACTCCCTCATCGTCAAAATTACAACTTCCACGATTCCCATTAATTGTACCATCATCTACAATATTTATATTTTTATCGCATATTTGCATACCCATTTTATCTGAGAATATGGAGGTGTTTTTTCTATTAAAATCTGCTTCAAATGCATGGCCTACAGCTTCGTGTAAGAGAATTCCAGAACTGCCGCTTCCCATAACAACCGGCATTTGCCCGCCCTTTGGTTGTGATGCGCCAAATAAAAAGGCTGTCTTTGAGACTATTTCGTTTGCAAGGTCTTGTATAAGAACACTACTTAGCAGCTCAAATCCCTTCCTGTAACTTCTAGAGCTCCCTCCGTTTTCACTTCGCCCATTTTCTTCCATTACACAACTTGCTACAACCGATACCATTGGACGTTCGTCTGTAAAACATTCTCCAATTGAATTATAAAATAAAATTTTTGTATCGGAATCTGAAATTCTTGCCATAACTTTTACAACTCGTTTGTCTCCTTCAAAAATAAGGGTATTAAGTTCTTGCAGATATGGAATTTTGTGAGATATTACAGTTTCTTTCCATCCTTGTTCTATTGGATAGAAATTATTTGAAATTATAGGAGTTGTATTTACCGGAATATTTATTTTGTTTTTGTGCGAAGATGCAATCTGAGCCGCAGTTTTAGCTGCTTTTTCCATGTGAGGCATTGTTGTTATTTCTGAATATGCATAGCCGGTTTTTTCTCCTGATATTACTCTTATTCCAACTCCGTAATCTATATGCGTTCCAGTAGCATTAACCTCTCCATCTCGTAAAGAGAGCTCATTTGCTATTGTGTGTTCAAAGTATAAATCGGCATAATCTCCACCGTTAGACAGAGCTATAATAAGCAGCTTTTTAAGATCGTCTTGCGATACTCCAAAGAACTTAAGGTATTGTATATAATTATTAGTTTCCAAATTATTGTACATTATTTATATATCTATTTATTCTTTTCGTTATTTTCTCGTGTTGTTGCAGCGTATGCAAATAATGCAAAATCTCCAACACAAGGATCTTGTGGAAAAACCGTTTTTAAAAATTCAGTTATTTCTGTTGCTGTTGTAAAATCTGCTCCTTTACGAGAGGTTATTCCCATTGTTAAGGCGCTCCGGTGCACATGCACATCTAAAGGAATTATTAGAGAGGCAGGGGAGGTGTTTTTCCATAATCCCAAATCTACAATTCCATCATTTCTAACCATCCATCGGCGAAACATGTGTATTTTTTTATTTGGCATTTTAAGATTGCTCTTTTGCCCATAAATTTTTACTCTTATTTCATCTGCTGTAAGTGGTTCTAGCGTGGTATTATGGCTAAAATATTCTTTTAGGTTATTGCATATTATGGAAAATTCGCTCCACTTTACAGTTCTATGAAGACTAGTATCATCATTTTTGTATTTTCCCTCCATAACATATTTATATGGTTTCCAGCTCATTTCGTCCATTGCTCGGCTTGTATCTCGTACAATCATATCCCTTCTACCCCAAGCTAAGTGTGCCGCAATTATTCCTGCAATTTCTACATCTTGCAAAGTAATATTTTTACTACAGCACTTTTCTTCTTTAAAAATTCCATTTTTCCCTTTATATAATTTAGCAAAATGCTTTGGAAAAATTATTGGATCTCCCGTAAAAAATTTTTCTTTATTGTATTCTAATGCAAGCTCTTGTATTATTTTTTTATTGTCTGTATTATCCATTTTATATGTTAATATCCCTTTCTGTTTTCTGTTACGAAGATAATAAAAAAATAGAAAAGGGATATAGAAATTGTGTAATTAATTAATAATTACTTTGTATTGCCTTAATAAAAGATAAAAAAAAGATGCTCAAAACTGCTTTTGAACATCTTTTTTTGTGTAGTACGTAAATACTTATTTCTTTTTGTAACGGCTATTGAATTTATCAACGCGACCTGCAGTATCTACAAGCTTCATCTTACCTGTGTAGAACGGATGTGAGGTATTTGAAATCTCCACCTTTACCAACGGATAACTTACACCGTCTACTTCTAAGTTCTCTCTGCTTTTTACGCATGAGCGGGTAATAAAAACATGCTCGTTTGACATATCCTTGAAAGCAACTAATCTATAACCTTCGGGATGTATTCCTTTTTTCATTTTCTTAAAATTTAAATTTTTACTGGAGTGCAAAGATAGAAATTTATTTTTCTATCTCAAAATAATTAAACTAATTTCTATTACTTGTTTTTGCTAATAGTTTAAGTATTTCTAAGTACAGCCATACAAGTGTTACTACTAAACCAAAAGCTCCGTACCATTCCATGTATTTTGGAGCTCCGGCAGCAGCAGCTTTTTCTATAAAGTTGTAATCTAAAAGGAGACTAAAGGCTGCGACTGCAACAATTATAACGCTTATACCTATACTAAGTGGACTACTATCGTGTAATACACTTACATTTACGCCAAAGAGACTTAGTAACATACTTCCAAGATAGAATACCATAATTGTAATAAGGGCAATTGTCATTACTTTCATAAAAGTACCATTTACTTTAATCACTCCTGTCCTATAAATTGTAAACATAACTACAGCTGTAAGCATTGTAAGGATAACTGCGTTTATAACAATGTTAGGAGCTGTTGTTGCAAATGTGTTGTTAAACATAGCTGATATACCTCCCAAAAATAATCCTTCCGCTGCTGCGTAAATAGGAGAGAGGAAAGGGGCTGTTTTTGGAGAAAAACTTATTATCATTGCAAGTATAAAACCTGCTATAGCACCTCCTATTAACCAACCTTGTATTGATGCAGGATTAATTGCCTCGTAATAAATTTTCCACGTGTATGCAGCACCTGCTATTACCATTAAAAGTAAAAGTAATGTTTTTGTAGCTGTGCCACCAACCGTCATTACTCCTGCTGAATCTGCCTGTGCAGATTTTTTGAAAATCTGTTCACTTAATACCGGATTTCCCATCGTTTTTTATAAAATTTTATAATTATTGTTATCAAATTTTTAATCGGAATAATTGATCATCTTCGTATAATAAGATTTTCTTTGTTTTCCTTATCCACTTTTGTTCTTCTGTTTTTATGTGCTCTTTAATATCGTTCCAATTTCCGTTGCCATTAACGTAGTCTATTAGCTCTTTATCTCCAAGCAATAATTCAATTGCAGTTTTGTCATTTCCGGCCTCATATTTCCCGGACTTAAAAGCAAATCCACGGCAATTATCATTTATAAATCTTATAATCCTCAAATTATGTGCCAACGCATGGTACTGCATATTTGGATTAAGGAGCAATTGAAATCCGTAACAACACTCTCCGCTATATTTATGAAAAGTAGGAATAAATTTCATCCATCTTACAAAGGCCCCTTCATCGTAGAGAGGATTGGCTGGATCATTCCAATTTGAATATCCTTTTGTTGTATTATAATTTGCAAGCTCTTCAACAAACGGTGCGCCAAACAACTCAAATGGCCGTGTTGTTCCGCGACCTTCGCTTATATTAGTCCCTTCCCATAAACATTGTCCTGAATAAAAATATGCTGTAAATAGCCCCGGAAAATTTGGAGATGGCGGAATACTCCACGGCAATAGCGTTTTATTGCTTTGTGATGCTTTATAAGAAATTATGTGGAGTGGGAACTTCGCATTTAATTCATTATAAATATAGTTGGCAAATTCGCCTATTGTTAGTCCATGTCGGTGCGTAATACCTTCTATTCCTATAAATGAGCGGTATCCGGCTCTAAGCATTGTTCCCTCTACTTGTCTTCCGGCAGGATTTATCCTATCTATTATGTATATTGGCAAGTCAATATCGCCATGCTTTAATGTTTTAAAAATATTTAATATTGTGGTTGTATATGTGTAATATCTACATCCAACATCTTGTAATTCAATTATAAGAGCGTCTAAATCTACTAGCTTATTTATAGAGGCCCAAAGGCTCTCTTCTGTATTTCCGTAAAGTGAAACAAATTCCACATCTTTAAGTCCAAGTTTATTATATACCTCTCCCTCATTAAGTTTTACTTGGTCTTGAAGTTCTCCAAATAGCCCGTGTTCGGGCATAAATACTCTTTTAAGATTTCCTTGTTTTGCAAGGGTTTCATAAATATATTCTCCAGTATCGGGGTGCCAAGCTGTTTGATTACATAACACGCCAAGTTTTCCACTTTTGAGTACATGATCTAACTGCTCCGGCAGAGACGTTGTTCTAAATGAAAACATTTTATTGGTGTTAAGAAATTATTTTATTTATTTCAATAATTATATCTTGTGCCAATTTGTCAGCAGCTTGCTCAGTTGCAGCCTCAGAATAAATGCGTATTATTGGTTCTGTATTAGACTTTCTTAGATGCACCCATGTTTTTTTTGCATCAAAATCTATTTTAACACCATCTATATCGGTAACTCTCTCGTTGGAATATTTCTCTTTAATTGTTAATAATATTTTATCAATTAAGGCTTTATCAGATAATTCAATCTTGTTTTTTGAAATAAAGTATGGAGGATAACTCGCTCTTAATTGCGATGCTGTTACCCCTTTTGTAGCTAGGTTACTTAAAAAAAGAGCTATTCCAATATATGCGTCGCGTCCGTAATGAAGTTCAGGAAAAATTACTCCTCCATTTCCTTCGCCTCCTATTACTGCACCAACTTCTTTCATTTTTGTTGTTACATTTACCTCTCCAACTGCTGCAGAATAGTATTTTTCACCTTTACTTTCGGTTACATCTCTAAGTGCACGGGATGATGATAAATTAGATACAGTTGCCCCTTTTTTGTAATTAAGTACATAATCTGCAACTGCAACCAAAGTGTATTCCTCGCCAAATGGAGTTCCGTCTTGACAAATTAGTGCAAGGCGATCTACATCCGGATCTACCGATACTCCTAAATCTGCTTTTTCGCTTTTTACTTTTTCGCTTAATTCTACAAGATTATGTGGAAGTGGCTCGGGATTGTGTGCAAATATACCTGTGGGCTCACAATTTATCTCTATACATTTTACTCCAAGTATCTCAAATAGTTGTGGCAATGTACTACCTCCAACCGAGTTTACGGCATCAAGTACAACTGTAAAACCTGCTCTATAAATAGCTTCTTTATTTACTAGCGGATTTTGTAGAACAGCCTGTATGTGTTGTTGTGTAAAATCTTTGTGTTCTAATGTACCTATCTCATCTACTTCTAGAAATTTAAAATCCTCTTTCTCTGCTGTTTCCAAAAGAGCTTCTCCCTCTGCGGCATTTAAAAATTCTCCATTCTCATTAAGTAATTTAAGTGCGTTCCATTGTTTAGGGTTATGCGAAGCGGTGAGAATTATTCCTCCGTCTGCTTTTTCAAATATAACAGCCATCTCCGTTGTTGGAGTAGATGCTAGTCCTGCATTTACCACATCAATGCCACAAGCCATTAATGTTCCGCACACAATAGAGTTAACCATTTCTCCCGATATACGAGCATCTCTTCCTACTATTATTTTATATCTCTTTTTGTTTGGTAGTCTTTTTTTTAATTCAGTAGCATATGCTGCTGTAAATTTAACTACATCAATTGGGGTAAGTGCATCACCTATAGTGCCTCCTATTGTCCCTCTTATTCCTGATATTGATTTAATAAGTGTCATAAAGTATATTATTAGATATAGTTTTAATGTGCAAAGTTAATCATTTATTGAACTCTTTCCAAAATATAGAGAAAATGAAAAATATAATCTGCATCAACA
>JAVXCW010000005.1:0-79738 GCA_036659275.1 Bacteroidales bacterium
AATCTCTCAAATAGTTACAAATATTTTTATTTTATGAAAGTGTCAAACTTCCGAGTATTTATAGGCTATGTATGTGGGATAGCTTTGTACATATTTTTGTTTTCCTAAAAACTATTGCTAATTTTGCACCATGCCAAAAATGTACATAATAGCAGGATGTAATGGTGCCGGTAAAACAACGGCTTCATATACGGTATTACCAGAAATGCTTCATTGTAACGAATTTGTAAATGCTGATGAAATAGCAAAAGGGCTATCTCCATTTAACCCCGAAAGTGTAGCAATAGATGCTGGCAGAATTATGCTTTCTAGGATTAATAGCCTTATGAATAGTGGCGTAGATTTTGCATTTGAGACAACCTTGGCTGTGCGTTCTTTTGAAAGATTAATTAAAACAGCACAAAGTAAAGGATATTTTGTAACGTTATTATATTTTTTATTATCTTCGCCCGAGCATGCAGTAGAGCGTGTTGCTATGAGGGTAATGGATGGGGGACACAACATCCCAACAGAGATAATTTATAGAAGGTATAGAAGCGGAATAAAAAATTTATTTAGCATATATATGCCTATTTGTGATTATTGGCTAATATGCGATAATACAGAAGTTGGAATAAAAAAATTAGCTTCCGGTGAACGAGAAAAGGGGGCTGATATTGCAAAAAAAATGATTTTAGAAATAATAGAAAATTATGAGTGAACACGAGATTAGATTAATGGAAGACCGTATTATGAAAGGAATTCGCCTTGCGCATAAGCGTCTTATAGAAAGGGCAAAGCGCGACGATAGAGAACTTGTAATCTCAAAAGAAGGAAGAATATTAAAGGTAAAAGCAAGAGATTTATAATCTCTCTTGCACCTACTTATTAAGTTTTAAAACCTTCCAACCTACAATCTCATCTTTAACAAGAGAGATGGAACTTTTTATAACATCTGCTACGTTAGCATCTAAAGTGCTATCCGGGCTACTTTTTACTATTCTGTAATTAACAATAAGTGTATCGCCCTTCCCAATTTTTTCTATTTCTCCAATTTGCGGAACAAACTCGGCTGTGCTTGTTGTAATTTGTTTCTTTAGTGATTCATTAAGATTTTCAATTTCTTTCACTGCCAACTTTAATTCTTCCGATAGTTTTGGAGTGCAATACGATGCTGCCTTATTAAAATCGGCAGATAAATATGCTCCAAGAAACTCAGATGCAACATTCTTAGGTTGTGGTTTGTCGCTTTTGCAAGAGGTTAAAAATAATGTAAGGCAAATGCTTGCGGTAAGTATTATATTTTTATTCATTTTTATATATTATTTAGTCTAATTTAACAATTGTTATTCCCGATCCGCCATACTGAATATCTTCATCTTTACACTCAACTACCCCCGGTACTGTGCGCAAATATTTTCTTATCTCCTCTTTAAGAACTCCATTGCCTTTACCATGTAAAATTTTAACTTCGCCTATCCCAATCATAAGGGCATCATCTATAAAACGGCTAGCAATATCCATTGCTTCGTTTAATCTTTCGCCTCTTATATCAATGCTGGGTTTAAAGTTAAGTCTTCTCTCTGAGATTCCAGCAGAATGATTACTCATTTGTTTAGGTTGGCTTTTAACTGCATCACCAAATTCTTTGGTTGATATGCGTTCCAGGCTCTCTTTAGTAACTTTGCTTATAATATTTCCAACAGAGATATTTATATATGTACCTCCAATTTGCATAACCTCGCCTATAATATCCTTCCCCTTAACACGTACTTTGTCTCCAACCTGTAGTGGTTTAAATGAATTTAATGCTTCTGCTTTATTAGGTTGTTTGGAATGATTTATATTGCTTGTATTATCCACAGTACTACTTGTAACGGTTCTAGTTGCGCCTTTTTGCTTCCTCTCTTCTTTTCTCCGTTTGCGCTCTAAAAGCTGTTCCATTTTATAAGCAATCTTTTTATCTTGTTCGCTTTGTTGTACCTCTTTAAGTTGTTGATTAAACTCATCAAGTTCTTTTCTAGCTGTTTTAGTTCGTTCTTTTTCGGCCTGAGATTCTTTAATAGCTTTTATTGTGGCCTCAATCTTTTTATTAGCTTCACCTATAATTTGCTCAGCTTCTTTTTTAGCATCTAATAATATTTGTTTTTTAATAACTTGGATATCTGATAATTCTTTTTGGTATTTTTCTGTAATACTGTCCAAAGTTTTATCTGTATTTTTTATCTTAGCAAGTTTTTCATCTAATGATTTTCTATTACGCGAAATTTTGCGAAGTTGCCTTTCTAAATCTACAAAATTTGTTCCGGCTCTCTCTTCGGCTTGTCTTATTATATTATCGGGTAAGCCAATTTTGCGAGCTAACTCAAACGCAAAAGAGTTGCCCGGCAATCCTATTTCTAATTTATATAGTGGTTGTATTTTAGAGACATCAAACATCATGGCTCCATTTATGGTGCCTTTACTGTTTCCTGCATAAAATTTTAGATTTGTGTAGTGGGTGGTAATAATTCCAAAAACACCTCTGTTTTCCATTTCTGCTAATATTGTCTCTGCAATTGCTCCTCCTGCCGTTGGCTCTGTTCCACTACCAAATTCGTCTATTAACACAAGGCTCATATTGTTAGCTTTGTGCAATAAATTTTTCATATTAGTAAGGTGGGAACTATATGTACTTAGGTCATTTTCTATTGATTGTTCGTCTCCTATGTCAATAAATATGTCTTCAAAAATTCTAAATTCAGAGATTTCAGATGCTGGAATTAACATTCCCCATTGAAACATATATTGTAGAATCCCCACAGTTTTAAGGCATACAGATTTTCCTCCTGCGTTTGGCCCCGAAATAACAAGAATATGTTTATCGGGATTTAAAGTAAGTGTGAGCGGTACAATTTCTTTTTTTTCTTTTTTTAATGTGGCTTCTAAAATTGGATGGCGCCCTTTTATTAGTTTAAATTCATTATCGTGCGATAATATTGGTTTGCCTGCCTCCATTTGTATTGCAACTATTGCTTTAGCTCGTATAAAATCTGTTTCTCCAACAAACCTTGCTCCGGCAATAAGATTGGGAAGATATGGGCGGAGAAAATTGGTGAATTCAAGTAAAATACGCAAAATCTCTCTTTGCTGTGCAAAATATAATTCTTTTACTTGGTTGTTAAGTTCTACAACCTCTATTGGTTCTATAAAAACAGTTTTACCCGATGCCGATTCGTCATATATAAAACCGGGCAATTTTCTTTTATTTGCGGCATTAATAGGAATAAGTATTCTTCCGTCTCTGGCAGAAACGGTTGCATCTTCATCTGCTACTCCCTCTTCTTGAGCTCTTTTTAAAATAGATTGAATCTTTCTAGAAATAGAGTTTTCTTTTTCCTTAAGGCTTTTTCTTATTTTATAAAGTTCTTCAGATGCATTATCGCGTATTTCTCCGTATTTGTCTAATAATAGTTCTAATCTGTGAATAATTTCGGGGAAAAATACTATTGGATCTGCCATGGCGCGTAAGTTTAAGTAACTTCCTTCTTTACATCCTTTAAAAAAAGCAAGAATTCCCCTAAGATTTTCTAAAAAAATATAAAGTTTATTTATGTTTTCTAAACTAAGAGAGGTGTATTCAATTTCGAGTGGTTTAAGATAATCTATGCTGTCTATAAATCCGTTTGCGGGGAAACTGCTCTCAAACATGCATATAAGTCTCATTTCATCTGTAAGAATGAGTCTCCTTTCAATGACAGAGGCATTATTAGAAACTTTTTCATTAGCAACTCTCTCCTTTGCGTAATTGGTAGAACATCTAAGAGCAACACTCTCGCGTATCTTTTCAAAGCCAAGTTTTTGCTCTATTTTTATATAATTATCCATTAATTTTACAATTGTATTGCGCAAAGTTAGAAAAAAGAGTACATTCGCATACATTTTTATTTTATGACTTTACCTGTAGGCATTGTTCTCTATATAATATTTATAATTTTTGCATATCTCATAGGGTCTATTTCCAGCTCCATAATTCTTGGGAAAATGATTTATGGCGTAGATGTGCGAGATTACGGCAGTAAAAATCCCGGGGCCAATAATACTCAAAGAGTACTTGGTTGGAAAATGGGGCTTTTAGTCCTTGGGTTCGATTTGTTTAAAGGGATAGCTGCTGTTAGTCTTGTTTTCTTTCTCCCTTTTAAACAAGAGACTAACAGCTTTGTGGCAACTCAAATTGTATTTGGTTTAGCGGCTATCTTGGGGCATATATTCCCCGTGTATCATAATTTTAGAGGAGGTAAGGGAGTAGCAACTATGTGCGGAGTCCTCCTTGCAATTCACCCTTTTTGTGTACTTATTTGTGCTATAATTTTCTTTGTTGTTTTGGCTGTTACTCGTTATGTATCGGTAAGCGTAATTACCGCCGTAACGTGTTTTCCCTTTCTAGTTAATTTTATGTTTGCCCTTTGGATTACTCCCGAGGAAACACTTACGCTAAAGATATTTAGTATAGTTGCCGGCGTAACAATTTGGCTTACACATATAAGCAATCTAAAGCGGCTTTGGCATGGCAAAGAAGAAAAGTTCTTTATTAAACAGCCGGTTGAGCCTCCTGCCCAAAAACAAGGGTCAAATTATTTATAACTATTTTCAATAGCTAATCGTAGCTCGGTAATTGAATTCATCCCTTTTATTTCACCATCTTTTACAAATGATATTATTCCTGTCTCTTCAGATACAACAACAACTGTTGCATCTGTTTCTTCTGTAAGGCCGGTGGCGGCTCTGTGTCGCATACCGTAATGTGCCGGAATGTTTGGATTTTCACTTATTGGAAGGGTGCATCTTGCGGCAACAATACGATTACCGGCAATAATCATTGCGCCATCGTGTAGCGGAGAGTTCTTAAAAAAAAGATTCTCTATGAGTCGCCTATTTATATTTGCGTCAATTCTATCTCCTGTTTCAATAACAAATTCCTGTGATGAGGTATGTGCTAAAACAATGAGTGCTCCTGTTTTTGTTTCGCTCATTTTTCTGCACGCTTGTGTTAATTCATCGAGAGCTTCTAATTGCATTCCTCCACTGCGGTTGCCAAAAAATGAATTTGCTATTTTTCTACTCCCTTTGCCATTTAAATATCTAGATCCTAAATGGAGAAGAAATCGTCTTATCTCTTGTTGGAAAAGAATTAAAAGTGCAATAACACCAACACCTAAAACTTGTCCCATTATTGCTGATAATAAACTCATATTAAATGCTGTAACTACAATCCACGCAATATAAAGGATTATAATGCCAAGGAAAATATTTATAGCGGCGGTACCTCTAATAAGTTTGTAAATTTGAAAAATAATGAGGCCTACTAGTATTATATCTATAATATCAATGAGTTGGACGTTTATAAAACCAAACATAGTAATAGTATTTGTTGTTTTAGTTAGATGATTAGAACAAAAGTAATATTTTTTTTCTTGTGCTGCGAATTTATTCTACATAAGCTAGAGTTGCAATGCTTATTTTACATTTAAGGTGTTTATGTAGTATGTTACAGCATGCCTCTAAGGTTGCTCCGGTAGTGAGAACATCATCTACCAATAAAATATTAAAAAAACTATCGGGATATAATTTATGTATTTGTTTAAGAGTTTTGTAATTTATATCAAAGGCATTGGCTACATTATGCCATCGGTGAACTCTGTCTTTTTGAGTTTGGGTATTAGTAAAATGTTTTCTTTTTAGAAGATTAGAAAGTAATGGCGGCATAATAGCCGTCTGTTTGGCAGTTGTAATTCCTTGCTGTATCCCTTTAGCAATAATTTGTGATTGGTTATATCCCCTTTTCCACTTTTTTCTAAAGTGAAGGGGCACGGGAATAATAAAATGGAGAGTGTTATTTAAAATAGTATCGTTAGCAATATGTTCTCCAAGCATTTTTCCTAAATATATTCCTATGCTTACATAAGATTTATATTTGAGCGCATGTATTGGTTTGCGGTAGTTGTTTACATAATAATATAATGAATATACCCGCTCTACACTAGTCCTCCCCCAAAATACAATTTCGGCAGGGTTATCTTTAATTCTCCAAAAATAAGTGAGCGGAAGTCCGGCATAGCATTCTAAACACAAATAGTGCTCATTAATAAGTAACTCCCTGCCACATACAGCGCAACTACGTGGTAAAAATAAATTCCAAAGTAGTCTGCCCCATTCTGCTATTTTTTTATATAATATCCTGCACATATCAACCTCCAATTCACAAATGTAGGAATAATGTTATCTTTGAGCAATTTTAAGTAACAACATAAATATGGAACAACGGATTTTAGATTTTATTGCAGAGCATCATTTGTTAACATTTGCGGCAGGTGTGGGGAGCGATATTTGGTGTGCTAGTGCGTTTTATGTATTTAATCCGCAAATTTGCTCTTTTATCATTACCTCAGACCAAAACACGCGCCACATACAACTTGCAATTAATAATAATCCCGATAGTAATTTAGAGGATAAAAATAACATAGTAGCAGGTACTGTTGCTCTTGAAACAGAGAAAATAGGGATGATACAAGGGCTGCAATTTAAAGCTGCAATAAAAAAAGCCGATGGTTCACTTTTTAATGAACACCGGCTTTTATATTTAAAACGTTTTCCCTATGCAATTCTAAAGGGGAGCGATTTATGGATACTAGAACTTTTAGAACTTAAATTCACCGATAATCGTTTAGGATTTGGGAAAAAACTACATTGGACACGAGACGCTAAATTTTAAATGCTGCTTTTACTTTATCAACTGCATCTAGCTTTTCCCAGCCAAAGAACTGCACCTCTTTTTTAATAGGTTGTCCGTCTACAATAACTTCAATCTCTTTAGTATAAGGGTCTCGGCCAAAATGACCATAAGAAGCTGTCTCCTCAAAAATAGGATTAGTAAGGCCAAATTTATTAATAATTTTGGCGGGGCGTAAATCAAAAAGCTCCTCAATTTTTTTTGCAATTTCGCCATCGGTGAGCTTAACAAGCGCAGTTCCCCTAGTATTAACAAAAACACTAACCGGTTTTGCCACCCCAATAGCATAAGCAAGTTGCAATAATATCTCTTTTGCAACACCTGCTGCCACAAGGTTTTTTGCAATATAGCGAGCCGCATAAGCTGCCGAACGATCTACTTTACTAGAATCCTTTCCCGAGAATGCTCCACCGCCGTGTGCTCCCCTTCCACCATAAGTATCAACAATTATCTTTCGTCCTGTAAGGCCTGTATCTCCGTGAGGGCCCCCAATTACAAATTTTCCGGTTGGATTAACATGTAAAATATAATTGTCCTTAAATAATCTTTGAGTCTCAATAGGAAGCCTCTCTAACATTCTTGGAATAAGAATGTTTTTAACATCACTCTTAATTCGTTGTTGCATTGATGCATCGTTGTCAAACTCATCGTGTTGAGTTGAAATAACTATAGTATGAACTCTTAGCGGCTCATCATCATCATTATACTCAATTGTAAATTGCGATTTTGCATCGGGCCTTAAATAAGGCATAAGAGTAGTGTTTTTCCTAATATTAGCAAGCTCTAACAAAGCAACATGCGATAATAATAAAGGTAAAGGCATATACTCTGCAGTATCTGTACAAGCATAACCAAACATCATCCCTTGGTCGCCGGCCCCTTGCTCATCTTTATTGGCAACAACAACACCTCTATTAATATCTTGAGATTGCTCATGCAAAGCAGATAAAATACCGCAAGAATTGCCATCAAACATATACTCAGCCTTTGTATAGCCTATCCTATTAATAACTTTTCTAGCAACTTGTTGAATATCAACGTATGCTTCTGAATTTACTTCTCCGCCAATAACAACAAGCCCTGTACTTACAAATGTTTCGCAAGCAACTTTACTCTCGGGGTCTTTACGGAGAAATTCATCTAAAACGGCATCTGAAATTTGATCAGCTACTTTATCGGGATGCCCTTCCGATACAGATTCTGATGTAAATAAATAAGACATAATAAAAAAATTTAAACTAAATAAATTAATATTTAGTGTAAGTTTTGACTTGTGCGAATAAGCAATCTTTTAATAGAATTAGCGGTATCCCTATAGAAACCACCTCATATAATAATTATATAAAGATCGTTTTAGCATTTTTTTCTGTGGTTGCAAGCAGTCAAATCTTTCCACTATTTAACGGGTGCAAAGGTAATGTGTTTTTTGCACTTAACAAAAATTTTACAAAAAAATAACTTATTAATTGTGGAAGTATAGTAAAATTGGCTACTTTTGCGCTAAAATTAATCTAATATATTAATCCATTTATGAAACAAACATTTAAGCTATTTGCTCTAACAGCTATGAGCTTAGTGGTAGCCATTGCGGCATATGCGCAGGTTACTACATCGTCTATGAGCGGTAAAGTAACCGAGGCCAACGGAGCGCCTGTTGTAGGCGCAGCTGTTGTAGCAATTCACACCCCATCGGGGTCTCAGTATTACTCAATTACCGATAATTCAGGTAATTACAGAATCCAAAATATGCGTATTGGAGGGCCTTATGCAATAGAGGTATCTCTGTTAGGTTTTGGTACAAATAAATATAGCGGGGGTAATCTTCGCTTAGGAGAGAACTTCGTTCATAATGTAAAATTATCGGAAGAAGCTATTGCTCTTAATGAGGTAATTGTTTCCGCAGGGATAGTTAATCCTATTCTAAATTCAGATAAAAGCGGTACTTCACTTAATATTAGTGAAAAGGAATTAAATGCTCTTCCTACAATTAGTAGAAGTATTACAGATTTTACTCGTATGACACCACAAGCTAACGGTACATCGTTTGCAGGTAGAGATGGTCGTATGAATACAATCACAATTGATGGAGCTGCATTTAATAACAACTTTGGCCTTAGCACAAACGCTATGCCGGGAGGATCTGCACAACCTATATCATTGGATGCTATTGAACAAGTATCTGTTAACATTGCCCCTTTTGATATTCGTCAATCACAATTTACAGGCGCTTCAATTAACGCCGTTACCAAGAGCGGTGATAACATGTACAAAGCTTCGGTATATACCTATCTTAGGCCAAAATCATTTACCGGCGAAAAAGTTGGTGATGCAATTGTATCGGGAGCTAAAGAGAAACAAGCTCAAACTTATGGTGCAAGAGTAGGCGGCCCTATTATTAAAGATAAGTTGTTCTTCTTTGTAAGTGGTGAATATGAAAAAGAGACTTCGCCAAGCGGTGCATGGGAACCAAGTACAGATGGTAAATCTAATGTAGAAAGTAGAATTTCCCGTACTACAGTAGCTGATCTTAAAACAATGTCAGATTTCTTAAAGAATACTTATAAATATGATGCAGGCCCTTATCAGAATTTTAAGAACTTTGAATCTAGTAATTATAAAATTCTTGCAAGAGTAGACTGGAATATAAATAGAAATCACAAACTTACACTAAGGTATAATCAAGTAAATAACACAAGTGATGCTCTAACAAATAATAACTCTGCTCCTAGCCCACGTGGAGATGGTCGTAATTCAGCTCAATCTATTGCATTCCAAAATTCTTGGTATGGTTTCGAAAACACAGTAAAAAGTGCTACAGCAGAATTAAATAGCACGTTTGGCAATAGGGTGTCTAATAAATTACTTGCTTCTTATACTGCTATTAAAGATACAAGAACTAGTCCAAGTGATATGTTCCCATTTGTTGACATATATAAAGATGGTAAACAGTATATGGCTTTTGGTTATGAGTTATTCTCATATAACAATGAGGTTAAAAACAACACATTCTCTATTTCAGATGTAGTTTCTATAAACCTTAATAAACATACACTAACGGCAGGTCTTTCATACGATTATATGTATTTTAAAAATGCGTATATGAGAGAGGCTACAAGCTATTATCGTTATGATTCTATGGAAGATTTTATGACTGATAAAACTCCTAATGCGTTTGCTGTTACTTATGGTTTTGCTGGAACTGATGCTCCGGGTGTAGAATTAGGTTTTGGACAGGCAGCTATATATGTTCAAGATGAATGGCAAGTTAATAAGAAATTTAAATTAACTTATGGTATAAGAGGTGAATTACCTATTTACCACAATAAGATTGAAGGTCCTACAACGGTTAATAATAAACCATGGACCGGCGAATTTGGAGATTATAAAATGGATCTTGCTAGCTGGCCAAAATCTAAATTTCAAGTTTCTCCTAGAATAGGATTTAATTGGGATATTAGAGGTGACAGAAGTATTCAATTACGTGGAGGTACAGGCTTTTTTACAGGATTACTTCCATTCGTTTGGTTTACAAACCAACCTAACGGATCTGGTACAAATCAATCTCCAGAAATTATGATTTCTAAGTCGGATGATATAGAGGCTTTAAGAGGAAAGGACGGTCATTTGTTTAATCCTAATTATAAAGATTTAATTAAAAATAACCCTACAGCTTTTCCTCAAACACCGGGTATTGTTGCTAAAGGATCTTCTTTTGCAGAGGTTGATAAAGATTTTAAGATGCCTCAAGTTTGGAGAACTAATATAGCAGTAGATATTGAATTACCTTGGAATTTAGTATTTACATTAGAATATTTGTACTCTAAAGATATTAATGCTGTTATGCAACAAGATCTTAATCTTAAAGAGCCTAGTAAAACGTTTGTAGGGGCAGATAATAGACCTTATTGGACAAAGGATAAAAACTACAACCCAGATGTTAGAAACGCAATGCTTCTTACTAATACAAGTAAGGGTTACCAAAACTCTATTACAGCTCAGTTAACAAAAAACTTTACAAAAGGACTTTCTGGTATGCTTGCTTACACATATACAGGAGCTAAGGATGTTTCCTCTAATCCGGGTTCAACAGCTGCTTCTGCATGGAATTCAAATACTGTAACATATAACCTTAATCATCCAGATTATAGCTATTCTAATTTTGCTGTTCCTCACAGAGTAGTAGGTAATATTTCTTATAGAATTGAGTATGCTAAACACCTTGCAAGTACATTCTCATTATATTATTCCGGTTCTTCACAAGGGAGAGCAACTTATGCTTATTCAAACGATATGAACTTTGATGGCAATGCTTCGGATCTTATGTATATCCCGGCATCTAAAGACGAGATTAAGTTTATAGATATGGTAAACAATAAAAATGAAGTAACAATGACTGCTGCACAGCAAGCCGATGTATTTTGGGAATATGTAAACGAGAACCCATATCTTAAAAAACACAAAGGTGAATATGCAGAGAGATTTGGTTACGTTGAGCCTTGGTATAATAGATGGGACTTTAAATTTTTACAAGATATTTATACAAACTTTGGGTCTAACAGAAGATATACTTTACAAGTTAGTTTAGATATTCTTAACGTAGGTAATCTATTATGTAAAGATTGGGGCGTTTATCAAACAATGGGTACACAGAGTTATGATAAAATTCGTCCTCTTACACAAGCTGCAGGTTATAAGAAGAAAACAGATAATGGGAAGGTTACTTATCAAACTTATGGTGGGGTAAATGGAGATGGCACAGTTTCTTATATATTAAACGGTAATAGTGCAGATAGTTTTAAAGCTAACAATTCTTGGAAAAACCAAGTTACTACAGGTAGTACATGGGGTATGTTATTAGGCTTTAGATTAATATTCTAAACTAATATTTATACTTTATAATTAATAAATGCGCCGCATTCCTTTAGAAATAAAGTGAGTGCGGCGTTTTTTATTTTTTAAGATTAATGCATTTATTACCAGAACCAAAAAGCTTGCTTATGTGTATGAGTTGCATTTCTATCAATTAAGATATGCGGAATATTTCCAACATAAACAGTATCTGCGGCAAAAAGTCTAGGCTTGTCAATTGCAATTACGGTAAGCAAATCATAAGGGTTGTTTAAAACGTTTAAACTATCTATGGCGGGAGAGCTGTTTCTTATATGTGCAGGTATTTGTGGGGAGAGCTTAAATATTTTGTAGAATGTGGCAGAGTCTCTTTCTAAAAAGCTTTCTAGCCCCATACAGGCGGCATTTTTTAGATAGTCTCCTACATATCCGGCCTTTCCTATTATTTCTGTTTCTTCTTTTGTAAATGCGAGCGGATAAGCCGCGTACTTGCTTACAAAAATAAACGGTACTGTGTTTTGGAGTTTAAATATTGTTTTTGCAGCTATTGTATCTTCGCGTAGATTATATGCTGCAAAATTTGGTTTTATAGCTCTAGTAGTAGAATTTATATTTAACGTATCACACTGTCCTTGTATATACAAAGAATGAAAATTAGGCAATGAATTTTTTTTATCTATATAATTTGCAAGTTGGGTGGCTTGTGCTAAGAGAACAATTCTTAAGGTAGCTGGATATATATTTAATAAAGAGTCTATTAAATGTGTAGGCGATATGTATTTATTGTGGTAATTTACCCCTTGCATTGTATTCCAAAGCTTTGTGTTTGGGGGATAAGAGCCTAATTTCTTAAGTAATGTAAGTTCGTATGGTTTGTAGTTAAGTGAATGTAAAGCATAATAATTGGCAACTTCTTGCTCTGTTTTTTCGGGTTCTGTTATAGCTATAGGCAAAGCAATACCATATAAATTTAGAAATAATTCAAGGCTTTTTGCCCGTATTTGAGGAATGTATCCTGTGCAAATAACCCCTGCAATTTTTAATTTACCGTATTTATTATCATTTGTTTTATTAGCGTTCTTATAGCTATTTATGGTTTTGGCTAAATATGCAAATGCTTGGGCATCATCTACATCCCTCCCAAAGTCGGTGATAATTAAAAGAGGGATTTCTGTATTTGCAATATCCTTTGGTGAACATGAAATGCAAGCAATTGCAGTAGCTATAATAATACACTTAAATTTTATTAACATAAAAAACAGTAAAAGTAAATATGTTAAACAACATTTGCTATTTTAGCACAGAGTATACTATAGTTAGTTTTGGATATCGCGCTGCAGCCGGACCGTTTATTTTGCCTACGTAATACTCGTTAACATTAGATATATAAGAGGTAGATCCAGAGTATTCGTCGGTGATTAACTGAATAGGTGCTAACCAAATATTATATTCATTACTTATTTGGCCGTTTACTTTTACGGCATTTATCATCTTTTGAATTGTGGTAGATATATTCCCTTGATATTCGCGTAGCGACCTGTTTATAACTCCAAGACTGTTTCCGGTACTTCCTATATCCATAAGGGGATAATAGTAATGGCTAGTAGAGTCTGTTCTATAAGTAGGAAACAAATAAGTAGGATATTTTGTCATGTCAAAATTCTGCGGAATTTCAAATGGAAACGAAACAGACGCTTTTGCAATTAAAATTTTTGTTTGATCATATTGGTTTCTTTTAGCCCAATTATCTAACGTATCCTTAAGAACTTGTGCATCAATATATGGTTTTATGCCGGCAACGCCTTCTATTGGTAACTCTTTAAGTAGTTTGTTTGTAGCCATACCAGATGTGCTATATGAAGAGGTATTTAAACAAACACCATCTCCTACTCTAAATAATACCGTTGTGTCTTTTCTAGATAAACCATCTTTCCATGTTGGCTGAAAATTATATTTAATAGTAATAGATGCCGATGTATAGTTAAAATGATTCACTCTTCCTCCATTAAGCCCAACTTCTGGGGGAGTACAAGTTATATATAGCCCTTTAAATCGTTTTATAAATAAATTTATGCTATCAAGCTCCTCTTCTGTAGCAGAGAGAAGTTCTGTACCATACTCATTTTTTAGGTATACTCTTATAGAGTCTCCTCCAAAATAGGTTGCCGAACTTAAATTAAGCGAAGTTGGATTGTAATCGGCCAAAGTAATAGAATTGTTATATAATGTTGTAGAATCTATTACTTTATTTGTCCTATATACAATAAAGTTTTGTGGAATAGATTTTTGAGAATCATCAATTACTGTAGTTTTTGCAGCTGCTGCTGAAACGTAAATTTGTGTTATTACCGGATCTTTTCCAAATCTAAATTTTTTTGCGGGTTGACATACATTTGCAGCTACGCTAAATGTGGCTAAGCCAAATTCGGTAGTTTTTATTGCTCCAATAGTTAAAATTTCGGAAGACATTCCTTGTAAGCTATCCTCCATTTTTAACCCTATAGGGATTCTAAATTCGGCTGTCATAACTTTAAGAGTTTGATCTTCTGGTATGTATCCTTCGCCAAGCGATTTGTCAACTGTAATACATGAAAACACTGCAACAGCAGTTATAGACAATAGAATTAGTTTGCGGAGTGTATCCTTAAATTGCATTATTTCCTAAAATTTTATCGTAAAATTGATTGTATTCTGTAATGTATTTTGAATCTGACGGGCTTATTTCTACATAAGGAAGAACAGGGAGTTTTGAGGCTGTTACAAAATCTGTAATCTCTGTATTAATTTCCTTATTACCATAAATTATACCATCTGAATTCTGTATTGCAAGTTTAGCAAGATTTATGCCATTTGCAGGATTAAGAATTTCAATATCTTTATTTTTAATCCCCGGAAGAATAATTTTTGAGCTCATGCCTTTTGAAAAAACATCTGAGGCAATTTCATCATACAGCGAAAGTACTAATTTACTCTCTGTAAAAATAGGGTCTTCTTTGTATACTTTTTTTAAATATAGCGGAAGTACATGCGATATCCACCCTTGACAATGAATAATATCGGGTTTCCATCTTAGTTTTTTTACTGTTTCAAGTACACCGCGAGCAAAGAAAATAGCCCTTTCGTCGTTATCCTCAAAGAATTTGCCGTCTTCATCTGCAAAAATAGATTTGCGGTGAAAATAATCTTCGTTATCAATAAAATAGACCTGCATCCTTGCTGATGAGATTGAAGAAACTTTTATTATAAGTGGTCTATCAATATCATTTACAACAATGTTCATACCCGAAAGCCGTATTACTTCGTGCAGCTGGTTTCTCCTTTCGTTTATATTTCCGTACCTTGGTATAAAAGAACGGATTTCTTTCCCGCTTTCCTGGATCCCCTGTGGTAGGTAACGACCAACAGTTGAGACCGAAGTCTCAGGCAGGTATGGCAGAATCTCGGAATTTACAAATAATACTCTCTTGGGTTCTTTCATATGGAATTTATTTATTTTTACAAAGGTAATAAAAAATAATTAAAGATTTTAATATACATTTTTTTGTATATCTTTGAAGTTTAATTGATATGAGTAAAAAAGAGAAAAATATAATAGCGAGGAGGCTAGTTAATTCATACCTTTTATCAATAGTAAGTATAAGTTTGGTTTTACTGTTGGTTGGGGCTTTTGGTGCTATTGCAATTAATGCAAGACAAGTTTCTGATTACTTTAAGGAAAATGTAAAAATATCGGCCATTCTTAAGGAAAATATAAAAGATGATGAGGCTATTAAATTTCAAAAACGGTTAAATTTTCTTCCTGCCGTAAAAAAGACCCAGTACATTTCTAAAGAGCAAGGAACAAAAGAGATGAAGGAGCTTTTAGGTCAAGATTTTTTGGATGTTTTTGAAACCAATCCTGTTCCTATATCAATAGAGCTATCGTTAAAGGCAAACTATTTTGTTGGAGACAGTTTGGAAATTTTAAAAGCGGAGTTATTAGAAATGCCCCCTGTAGCAGAGGTCTCATATCAAGATTCTTTAGTGGAAATACTTAATAAAAATATGGAGCGAATAGGCTTTATTATAATGGCGTTTATACTGCTGCTACTATTTGTTTCATTTGTTTTAATAAATAATACTGTTAGGCTAAATGTATATTCAAAAAGATTTTCTATATATACTATGAGGTTAGTTGGGGCTACAAAATCATTTATTAGAGCTCCGTTTTTGGTTAAAGCAGTATTTCAAGGGTTACTATCGGGATTACTTGCTGCTATTGCACTTACCGGAATATTCTATTTTATTAGGAGCGAATTTGAGCAATTATTTTCCATATTTAGTATGGAAATGCTGGCAATATTGTTAGTGGGATTAGTGCTGCTTGGAATGATGATATGCACTATTTGCACATTTTTTGTAGTAAATAGGCTTGTGACACTTAGTAATGACGAATTATATTATTAATTATATGAAGAAAAAAGAGACAGTGGCAAACGACTCAGGCGTTTATAATACCGAGTTGGGAAAGTTTGCAATTCCAAAGAGGAATATTCGCTTTATTATTTTAGGCCTCTTAATTATGATTTTAGGTTATATTATAATGATGGGCGGAGGAAGTAAGGATCCAAATGAATTTAACCAAGCAATGTTTAGTTCTTCAAGAACGGTTATTGCCCCTATATTAATATTATTAGGAATGGTTGTAGAAATTTGGGCAATTATGTACAGGGGTAAAGCGTATAAAAAATAACTTTAATTATATAGCTAATAATGAGTAGCTTCTAAATGGAAAAAAATCTATATTATTTTGTATCCGATGTTCATCTTGGACTTAATTACAAAGGACCCGTGGAAAGGGAAAAAAAATTTTCATCTTTTTTATTGGGGCTTCCTGTAAATACAAAAGCACTTTTCCTTTTAGGAGATATTTTTGATTTTTGGTATGAATATAAAAATGTAATTCCGCGTAACTTTACAAGGACATTAGGGACGTTGGCACAGCTCGCCGATAGAGGAGTAGATATATATTTCTTTAATGGAAATCACGATGTTTGGACTTATGGATACTTTGAGCAAGAGTTGGGAATTAAAATTAAAAAACAGCCGTATATAGTTGAAATTGAAGGAAAAAGATTTTGTCTTGGGCATGGAGACGGATTAGGTAAAGGAGATTACGGATACAAAATGCTTAATAAAATTTTTAATAATAAATTTTTACAACTCCTTTTTAGCGGAATACATCCAAGGTGGGCTTTCTCACTAGCGCATACATGGAGTAAGCATAATAGACTTACACATGAAGAAGATTATTCTAATAATGGAAATCCTATTTTTAGAGGTGAAGACGAAAGAATTGTAAAGTTTGCCAATGATTATCAAAACAACTTGCTTAAAGACAAAATAGACTATTTTATCTTTGGCCATTTCCATTGTAAAACTCGCATGAATTTAAAAGCCGGTGGCGAAATACTTATTTTGGGAGAATGGATACATAGTTGTGATTATTTAGTATTTGACGGCGAAAGTTTGGTATCCAAAACAGCTATAACATTATTTCATCGTTAAAATTGGTCACCAATCCAATATTTGTACTTGTAAATTTACACAGCTTTATTTATTTTGCTTAATCCACCATCCCATTTTCCACGCAAGCAGCATAATTATTGCAGAAAGTATAAGGCATCCAAGCATCATCCAAACGCCAAGTCCGTTTGTAAACATAATAGGGACAAATGTTATAAGTAATATTTCAACCGGAGCTATAGGTAAATATGCAAGGGCATAATCGTCCATAGCCTTACTTGCCATTTTAGGATCTACTATTCTTATTAGGGCAATTCCCATAGCCATTGTTCCTGTCCACCAACCCCATGCAAATATACTCCTTTCAAACCAATATGTTTTTGAAAGTCGCCGGCCTAAATAAAATGTAATGCCCCATACCATAACAATGCCGGCTAAAATAAGAACAATAAGTGGTAGTGCATATTTTACAACCACCCCAAGTTTTATAGAAGCTACTCCGCATGCTACTAAAATATCTGTAAAAGAGCTGCTTAACCTTTGTGTAGTTTGAGAACATATATAAGTTGAAACGTTTGTTCTATCAAAAATCTTCTTAAGTAATAATCCCATAATAAATGCACAACTAAATACAGGAAGTTCTAATGCCGGATAAAATACCTTTACCCCTTGGCTGGCAGAATATCCTAAAAGTGCTACAAAACACACTAAAGCTACATGAAATGTAAGAGAATCTATTGATATAGAAGATGTTGTTGCTGTGCCCATAGAATCTCGTTTTCCCTCTGGGAGCAATCCGCTTCTTAGCTCTTGTGGAAGGTCTTTAAAATCGGTAATAAAAGAGGTCTGTTTATGTTTTGCTGCCCATTTAATCATAATAAGCCCACCCACAATAGCACATATTACCCCTACAGTTGCAGTTGTCATCCCTAAACTCCTTGCCTCATCCCATCCAAGCCCTTCAAACGCAGACCCTATTGCAGCTGCTGTACCATGTCCTCCGTAAAAGCCGGTAGAAAGCATAATGCCAAAAGCGTCATTAAGATTAGGCCATATAAGTTTGAGAACAAACAATCCAAATAAGCCAGCTAATGCCCATTGTATTAGCATCCCTAATTGAGCATATGCCCATACAGGACCAACTCTTCCCGATACTTCTTTCATAGATATTTTAGGAGAAGATAGTGGTAATGCTCCAAATACTAATGCAATTAAAATTGCTGCATACGTCCCTAAATTATTTGAAAGCGGTATCCATCCAAGTCCATTGGGGCCAAATGCTAACCCAAGTAATCCGGCAATAAGGCTTGGGGGGATAAAAAGTTGTTGTATTAATTTTACCTTTACTCTAATAAGTTTACCAATTAAGATAAGTGTGAATATAAAACCAAGGTCTGTAAAAAGTGTCCAAGGAGTGAAATCTGTGACATTAAACATAAATTTATTTTTAAGTTCTTTGTAAAAGTCTTCAAAGTTAGTACTTTTGGCGTAATAATTGAACAAATACCATGGTACTATAATAATAATTATGCTTCTTTTTGTTAAATATTTTAAGATAATGCGTGTTTTGCCGGCAAAAAAAGAATTTTTTGGCGTTGTTTTGCTGGCATTGCTCTTATTCCCTATTTATTCTTTTTCTCAGAACACTAACAAAAGTGTTTTAATAGGATATAAAATTGAGAGGGGAGATACCGTATATGTAGATAAAATTGCTCCCGTATATGTTTTTAATCGTCCCGATAATTGGCGAAAAAGCCGTCAATGGAGAGACTATTATCGTACAGTATATAATTTTAAAAAAGTTTATCCGTACGCGCTCAAAGCAAAAGAGATAATACTAAATACAGATAGTACTCTTGCTAGCTCAAATTTTAGTAAAAGAGAGCGAAATAAATATATTAAGAATTACGAAAAATTACTCTTTAAAGAATTTGAAAAGCCACTTAAAAATCTCTCTTTTTCGCAAGGAAAATTATTACTTAAACTTCTTGATAGAGAACTTGGACGAACCTCATTTTACGTAATTAAAGATTATAGGGGCGGATTTGCGGCTGGCTTTTGGCAAGGAGTTGCCAAACTATTTGGTTCTGATCTTAAAAAGCCGTATGATAAATTTGGCAATGATAAATTAATAGAGGAGCTTGTACTACTTTATCAGCAAAATTCTTTTGATTACCTATATTATTCTATGTTTAGTAAATAAAAGAACATTGTTATGTTAAAAAAAATCTTATTTTTGCAGTAATTATGTAATAGTGAGTAATGCGGAGTTATAACTTTATAGTAAATCTTTATCATAAACCTGGCAGGGGTCTCTTCTCTTGCCTAATGTCTTGAGTAATTTAAGCAGTTTGTTTCCAAATTGCTTTTGCCCTTTTTTTTAATGGTCGTATATAATAGGTCAAACAAATTAACAAGATAATTATGAATACAAGAATACAAAAACTAAGAGAAGAATCCGTAAATCTTCAGCCGTCGCTATCAATAGAGCGCGCCCTTATTGAAACAGAGTTTTATAGGGAAAATGATGGCAAATATCCAATTCCCGTACTTCGCGGAATGAATTTTTATGAAATTTGCAAGAAAAAAACAATTTATATAGGTGAGGATGAGCTTGTTGTAGGAGAGAGGGGCCCTAAACCAAAGGCTGTACCAACTTTTCCAGAGCTTACTTGCCATACAGTGGAAGATTTTAATGTATTACGTACAAGAGAGTTGCAGCGTTATACAATTAGCGATAAAGATATTGAAACATATCAGAAGAAAGTTATTTCTTACTGGAGTGGCAGAACTCAGAGAGATCGTATTTTTAACCACGTTCCGGCTACTTGGAAAAATTTATATGAAGCAGGGTTGTTTACAGAGTTTATGGAACAACGTGCGCCGGGGCATACAGCTTTAGACGGTAAAATTTATCGCATTGGAATGTTAGATTTCAAAAAGAGGATAGAGACGGAAATTGCTAAATTAGATTTTTTAAACGATCCCGAGGCTACCGATAAACAAGATGAATTACGAGGTATGTCTATTTCTTGCGACGCTGCTATTTTATTTGCAGAACGCCATGCTCAAGAGGCTGAAAAAATGATAAGTGTGCTGGAGGCTAAACTAAAAAAAATAGTTGCGGCCGGGGATGATGAGAAGGCTATCGGGATACAAAAAAGGATAGATGAGCTTAAAAAAATAGCTGATGTATGTCGTTGGGTTCCTGCACATGCACCACGTACTTTTTATGAGGCACTTCAAACTTATTGGTTTGTTCACTTAGGTACCATTACAGAGCTAAATGGTTGGGACGCAATGAACCCGGGCCATTTAGACCAACATTTGGAGCCTTTTTATACTAAAGAAATTGCAGATGGTACTCTTACTAGAGAAGAGGCTAAAGAGCTTATTTCGTGTTTTTGGATAAAGGTTAATAATCACCCTGCTCCTCCTAAAGTTGGAATTACAGCCAAGGAGAGTGGAACATATAATGATTTTACAAATATTAATTTAGGTGGAGTAAAGCGTGACGGTACAAGTGGCGTTAGCGAGGTTTCTTACATAATATTAGAGGTAATAGATGATTTACATATTTTGCAACCGGGTAGTTCTGTGCACATTGCAAAGGTTACTCCCGATAGTTTCCTTACAGCTGCCTGCAAAGTAATTAGGAAAGGATACGGGTATCCTTCTATTTTTAATCCCGATACTTATGTGCAGGAACTTGTTAGGCAGGGGAAGAGTCTTGAGGATGCGCGCGAGGGGGGCTGTAGTGGTTGTATTGAGGTTGGAGCATTTGGGAAGGAGGCTTATTTACTTACAGGATATTTAAATGTTCCCAAAATTTTAGAGGTTACATTAAATAATGGAGTAGATCCGGTAACGGGGAAACAAGTTAGTATACAAACAGGTGATGCTACGCAATTTAAAAATTTTGATGAGCTGTATTGTGCTTTTAAAAAACAATTAAATTATATAGTGTTACAGAAAGTTATGGTAAGTAATTATATAGATAGGATGTTTGCTAAGTATGCCCCTGCAACATTTTTGTCTGTACTTATGGATGACTGTATTGCACGGGGAAAGGATTATTATAATGGAGGACCTCGTTATAATACAAATTATATACAGTGTACAGGATTGGGCACTGTGACAGATAGTTTTGCAACTCTTAAGAAGCATGTGTTTGAGGATAAAACAGTAACAATGAAAGAGATGCTTAGTGCTGTAGCTGCTAATTTTAAAGGTAAAGAAGTATTGCGCCAGACTATTATTAATAGTACCCCTTTCTTTGGAAATGACAATGAATATGCCGATAATATAGCTGTACGTGTATACGAAGATCTTTTTAGTGCTATTGATGGAAGACCAAATATTAAGGGTGAGGCTTTTCACATGAATATGCTTTCGACTACTTGCCATATTTATTTTGGCAAGGTTATGGGGGCTACTCCTAACGGGCGTCTTGCAACACTTCCTATCTCCGATGGAACATCTCCTTCACAGGGGTGTGATACACATGGCCCATCATCGGTGGTTAAATCACTTGGTAAATTAGATCAAAAAAAATCGGGCGGTACATTACTTAATCAGCGGTTTATTCCTAATCTTCTTAAAAAAGAGTCAGATATAGAAAAATTGGGTAAGCTTGTGCGCACTTATTTTATGCTTGGAGGACACCACATACAATTTAATATTGTAGATACTCCAACGCTTCGTAATGCTCAGCAGCACCCCGAGAACTATCGTGATCTTTTAGTTAGGATGGCCGGGTATTCAGATTATTTTAATGATATGAATCTAGATTATCAAGAGGAAATTATTGAAAGGACAGAAAACGCTTCGTTCTAAGTAGTATTATGAGTTATATATTTGATATTAAACGGTATTCCATTAATGATGGACCGGGAATACGTATTACAATATTTTTAAAGGGATGTCCGCTTTCTTGTATATGGTGCCATAACCCCGAGGGAATGAAACCTACGCAGAGTAAGCTATATACAGCTACAAGGTGTATAGGATGTGGGCTTTGTATTAAAGCGTGTAAGAATGGAGCTTTAAGCATTGGTACTCTTGCAAATGGTAAAAGAGGTATTATTACAGATTTTTCTAAGTGTCAATTATGCGGAGAGTGTGCAAAAGCTTGTCCTGCAAAGGCTATGGAGATGGCCGGTAAAGAGTATTCTGTTGAGGAACTTATGACGGAGATACGTAAGGAATCTGTGTTTTTTGAAGAATCGGGTGGTGGCGTTACTATTTGTGGAGGGGAGCCCCTTATGCATAAAGAGGTACTTATCCCCTTGTTGGATGCATGTGGAAAAGAGGGCTTCCATAGGTGTATAGATACTACATTATTTGCTCAACGCTCGTTAATAGAGGAGGTTGCATTAAAATGTGAATTGTTCCTTGTTGATTTAAAATTAATGGATTCGCAAAGGCATAAACAATTTACCGGGGTTGACAATAGCATAATACTTAGTAATATAAGCTTTTTAGCATCTATCGGGAAGCCATTTATAATTCGCATACCCCTTATAAAAGGAGTAAATGCCGATATTGCAAACTTAACAGCTTCTGCCATTTTCCTTTCTAATTTACAGGAAAAATATATTTCAAATAGTGAAAGAAATAGAATTAGAGTAGAGCTTCTTCCATATCACGATATTGCAAAAGGGAAGCATGCTAGATTAGGAACAATTTATAATCCTCTTAATATAGTAATGAAAGAGCCTACAGATAGTGAAATTACAAAAGCAAAGAAAATTTTCATAAAAATGGGATTAGAGGTTGGAGAGTAATTTTTTTTAAGCTTCAATTTCATTTGTCTAAAATGATGTTTTTGTAAAAAGTTGTACTTTTGTAACTCTATGAAAATGGTAGTATTGACTACCATTTTTTTTTGTCTAAATAAGCAAAAAAATGTTAAAAAAGTTTGTTTATAAAATATTTTGTGTATATTTGCATCCCAACAAATTTAGCTCCGTTACAGTTGAATTGTTGGAAATCAATAATTTATAGAAATACAATATTATTATTGTTAAATTGTAAAAGTAATGTTACAACCAAAAAAAACCAAATTTAGAAGGCAGCAGAAAGGCCGTATGAAGGGGATCGCCCAAAGAGGCAATCAATTGGCATTTGGCTCATTCGGAATAAAAACCTTAGATTGCTGCTGGATGACAGGTCAGCAGATTGAGGCTGCACGTCAGGCCGTAGTTCGTTATATGAAACGTGAAGGTAAGATTTGGATCAGGATATTCCCCGATAAGCCATTTACTAAAAAACCAGCTGAGGTTCGTATGGGTAAAGGAAAAGGTGCTCCCGAGGGATTTGTTGCTCCTATCACCCCAGGTAGAATGTTAATAGAAATTGAGGGCGTTCCATTGGATATTGCTAAAGAAGCACTTCGTCTTGGAGCCCAGAAATTACCTGTAATTACAAAGTTTGTAGTTCGTAGAGATTATGTTGAATAATTTAATGGAGAATTAAAAAATGAAAATAGCTGAAATACGTGAATTATCTGCAAAGGATTTGCAAGAGCGTTTAGATGCTGATAAGGCAAGTCTAAACCAAATGAAGATGAATCATGCAATATCTCCATTAGAGGATTCATCTCAAATAGAAAAAGCAAGAAAGAATATTGCAAGAATGCTCACAGTGTTGAGTCAAATTGAAAACCAGAACCAAAAATAGTAGTTCATGGAAAGAAAACTTCGTAAAGAAAGAATAGGTGTAGTGGTAAGTAACAAAATGGAGAAATCTATTGTTGTTGCAGTTAAAGCAAAAGAGAAACACCCTATTTACGGAAAATTCGTAAATAAAACCACTAAATTTGTAGCTCATGATGAAAAAAATGAGTGCAGCGAGGGTGATACCGTAAAAATTATGGAAACCCGTCCGTTGAGCAAATCAAAATGCTGGAGATTAGTAGAAATTGTAGAAAAAGTTAAATAGCCATGATACAACAAGAATCAAGATTATTGGTAGCAGATAACAGCGGAGCAAAAGAAGTACTTTGTATCCGTGTGTTGGGCGGTACACGTCGTCGCTATGCTGGTGTCGGAGACAAGATTGTAGTTGCTGTAAAAAGCTCTATTCCTGGTGCTGATGCCAAGAAAGGTTCAGTTTCCAAAGCTGTAGTAGTTCGTACTAAAAAAGAGATCCGTCGTCCAGATGGTTCTTATATTAGATTTGATGAGAACGCCTGCGTATTATTAAACGCTCAGGGAGAAGTTCGCGGAACACGTATTTTTGGCCCGGTAGCCAGAGAATTACGTGATAACTATATGAAAATAGTTTCCTTAGCACCCGAAGTATTATAAAAATAAGGAATAGTATTATGAATAAGAAGTTACATATAAAGAAAGGTGATATAGTTTTTGTAAACGCAGGAGACGAGAAAGGTAAAACCGGGAAAGTTCTTGAGGTTAACAGAGATAAAGACCGTGCTTTTGTTGAGGGAATCAACATGGCAAGCAAACACACTAAACCTAATGCAAAGAGTCCACAAGGTGGTATTGTTAAGCAAGAGGCTAGTATACATGTTTCAAATTTGCAAGTAGTAGACCCTGTTAAAGGTGGACCTACAAAAATAGGACGTAAGCTTAATGATAATGGTAAGCTTGTTCGTTTTGCAAAAAAATCTGGGGAGGAAGTTAAATAATGACAAAAGAGACAAAAACAATTAAAACATCTAAAGCTGCTCCAAAAGTTGAAGGAGCACAAGTGAAAGTAGCAGGTTTTGTCCCTACTCTTCAAAAGAAATATAAAGATGAGATAGTTGCTAAATTACAGAAAGACTTTGGATATTCTTCTGTTATGCAAGTTCCTAAATTGGAGAAAATAACTATCAATCAGGGTATGGGTCAAGCAACTGCCGATAAAAAACTTGTTGAAGTTGCACAAACTGAGCTTTCCACTATTACAGGACAGAAGGCTATGTTAACTTACTCTAAAAAAGATATTTCTAACTTTAAACTTCGTAAAGGTATGCCTATTGGTGTAAAAGTAACTTTGCGTGGTGCTAAAATGTATGAGTTTCTAGAGAGACTTATTGCAGTGTCTCTTCCTCGTATTAGAGATTTTAAGGGGATTAACCAAAAATTTGATGGTAGAGGTAACTACACTCTTGGTATTAAGGAACAAATCATTTTCCCTGAGATTGACATAGACAAAATTACAAAAGTTCTTGGAATGGAAATAACATTTGTTACTACAACCGAGAGCGACGAGGCTGCTTTAGCTTTGCTTCGTGAATTTGGATTGCCTTTTAAAAAATAGTAAGAAATAATCTAAAGAGAAATAGATAATGGCAAAAGAATCAATGATGGCACGCGAAGTAAAACGCGCTAAACTATGTGCCAAGTATGCTGAAAAACGCAAACAATTAAAAGAGGCCGGCGATTATGCTGCTCTTGATTTACTACCTAAAAATTCTAGTCCTGTTAGACAGCACAACCGTTGTTCACTTACAGGCAGACCAAAAGGGTATATGCGTGTTTTTGGTATCAGCCGTATCCAGTTTCGTGAAATGGCCAGTAAGGGTTTAATACCTGGCGTTCGCAAAGCTAGCTGGTAGTAGATAGTATATTAAGTATATTATATAAGTAAAGTATTAACATTGGATATCGGGCTCCATATATATAGGAGTCGATTCTTAAAAAAACAAATTAAAATGACTGATCCAATAGCAGACTTTTTGACTAGAATCCGTAATGCTGCGTTAGCAGGCCACAAAATTGTGGAGATTCCAGCTTCAAAAATGAAAGTAGAGATGACTCGAGTTCTTCACGAAAAGGGTTATATTCTAAGTTACAAAATTGTTGAAGGGACCCCTTTCAACACAATTAAGATAGCCCTTAAGTATCATCCAGATACAAAAAAGGCAGCTATCAAAAAAATTGTTCGTATAAGCAAACCTGGTTTAAGACAGTACAGAGGTGTTGATGAGATGCCAAGAGTACTAAATGGGCTTGGTGTTGCTATTTTATCTACATCTAAAGGCATTATTACCGATAAAGAGGCTAGAGGTCTTAATATTGGCGGTGAGGTTCTTTGTTATGTATATTAACCAATTATAACAATTAATTAAAAATGTCAAGAATAGGAAATTTACCTGTAAGCCTTCCACAGCATGTAACGGTTACCGTTGGTTCCGATAACGTGGTTAAGGTCAAAGGCCCACTCGGCGAGTTAACCCAAAAAGTTGACCCAGATATTAAAGTTGCCGTAGAGGGAGGCGTAGTGACAGTAGCAAGGCCTACCGATCAACCGCGCCATCGTTCATTACACGGATTATACCGTGCTCTTATCCATAATATGGTTCTTGGAGTTTCACAAGGTTTTAGTATAAAACAAGAGTTAGTAGGTGTAGGTTTTCGTGTTGAAGCTAAGGGCCAAATCCTTGAATTCAGTTTAGGTTATTCTCATGATATTCACTTGCAGTTACCTGCAGAGATTAAGGGAGAAACAGAACCTGTTAAGAAAGGTGCTAATCCAGTTTTGGTTTTAAAGAGTTACGACAAGCAATTGCTCGGAGCTGTTGCAGCCAAAATTCGTTCGTTACGTAAACCTGAACCATATAAAGGTAAAGGTATTAAGTTTGTTGGTGAACAACTTCGTCGTAAGGCTGGTAAATCGGCTGGCGCTAAATAATAAGGAGAAGGTTTATGGCTATAAATAAAATAGAAAGAAGAACAAGAATACATTATCGCATTCGTAAAGTGGTTAACGGTACATCCCAAAGACCTAGAATGTGCGTATTTAGAAGTAATAATCAAATCTACGTTCAGTTGATTGACGATGTTAACGGCGTTACTTTAGCTGCCGCTTCATCTGTTGAGAAAGCAATTGTAGAGCAAACTAAAGGAAAAACTAACGTTGAAGTTGCTTCAATTGTTGGTAAAACTGCCGCAGAGCGTGCTGTTGCAAAAGGTATTGCTGAGGTCTCGTTTGACCGTGGTGGTTACCTTTATCATGGGAGAGTAAAAAGTTTAGCAGATGGCGCTCGTAAAGGGGGACTTAAATTCTAGAAAACTATGGCAAATATGAATGTAAAAAAGGTAAAAACTACCGAACTAGAGCTTAAAGATAGACTAGTTGCAGTTAGAAGAGTTACAAAGGTAACAAAAGGTGGTCGTCACTTCAGTTTTGCAGCAATAGTTGTTGTAGGTGATGAAAATGGCGTTGTTGGCTATGGCTTAGGTAAAGCCAATGAGGTTACCACTGCTATTTCAAAAGGTATTGAGGATGCTAAGAAAAATCTTGTAAAGGTTCCTCTTAACAAAAGAACTATTCCACATGAGCAAACTGCCAAATTTGGTGGGGCAAACGTATTTATGAAACCAGCTGCTGCCGGTACCGGAGTTAAAGCCGGTGGTGCAATGCGTGCTGTGTTTGAGTCTGTAGGGATTCACGATGTGTTAGCTAAATCTAAAGGTTCTTCTAACCCTCACAACCTTGTAAAAGCTACGGTTGCTGCTCTTGCAGAGATGCGCGATGCTTATACTGTTGCCGGTTTAAGAGGTATTCACATGAATAAAGTATTTAACGGTTAAGGAGGTATAGAAATGGCAAAAGTTAAAATTACTCAAGTAAAAAGTAAAAATGGGGCAACTCAAAGTCAAATTGCATGTTTGCAATCTTTGGGAATTCGCCGCATTAATCACTTTGTAGAACTTGAGCTTAGTCCTGTTTACAGCGGGATGCTTCAAAAAGTTCTACACCTTGTTAAAGTAGAAGAAATCAGCTAATAGGAGATTTAATGATGAATTTAAATACATTAAGACCCGCAGAGGGTTCTACAGGAAGAGATAAAAGAATTGCTCGTGGAGAAGGGTCTGGCCACGGTGGTACATCCACTAAAGGGCATAAAGGCGCTCAATCACGCTCAGGTTATTCTCGTAAAATTGGTTTTGAAGGGGGTCAGATGCCTATTCAAAGGCGCTTACCTAAATTTGGATTCAATAATCCTAATAGAGTAGAATATAAAGCAATTAACCTTTCAAGTTTGCAGGCATTAAGTGAAAAAGCGGGTGTAACCGTTATCACTTTTGATACTTTGATAGAGCATGGTCTTGTATCAAAGAGAGATTTAGTAAAAATTTTGGGTAACGGAGAACTTACTGTTAAGTTGGATGTTACAGCCCATGCTTTTTCTCAATCTGCTGTAACTAAGATTGAAGCCGCTAATGGTTCTACAACTATAATCTAACAAAATCAATGAAAAAACTAATTGAAACTATAAAAAATATTTTCAAAATTGAAGAGTTGCGTAATAGGATAGTTTATACTATCCTGTTACTGTTAGTCTATCGTTTGGGCAGCTTTGTTGTTGTTCCGGGGATAGATCCTACGCAGCTTGCAAATTTGGAAGCTCAAACACAGGACGGCCTTATGGGCTTGTTAAATATGTTCTCTGGTGGTGCTTTTGGAAATGCTTCAATTTTTGCCCTTGGTGTAATGCCTTACATATCGGCATCAATTGTTATTCAACTTTTGGGAATTATGATTCCTTATTTTCAGCGATTGCAACGCGAAGGCGAGAGTGGTCGTAGAAAGATGAATCAATGGACTCGTTATCTTACAATTGTAATTCTTGCATTGCAAGGACCTGCTTATTTAACAAATTTGCATACACAATTGCCAGAAGCAGCATTTTTAATTAAGGGATTTTCTTTTAATTTATTTGCTACAGTAGTTCTTATTGGAGGTACCATGTTTATTATGTGGTTAGGTGAACGTATTACAGATCGTGGTTTAGGCAACGGTATTTCACTTATAATCATGGTTGGTATTATTGCAAGATTGCCATATGCTTTGGCTGCAGAGTTTGGAACTAGATTTAATCAAACAACAGGTAGTGCTTTAATGCTTATTGTTGAAATGATTATCTTGTTCTTTGTATTTGTCGCCACAATAGCGCTCGTGCAAGGTACTAGAAAAATACCTGTACAATATGCAAAAAGGATTGTTGGAAATAAACAATACGGTGGAGTTCGTCAATACATTCCGTTAAAGATTAATGCGGCTGGTGTGATGCCTATTATCTTTGCGCAGGCGTTGATGTTATTTCCACTTATATTTGCCAGTTTTGATGCTACCCGTGGATTAGCCGCCACTTTAGGTAACTATACAGGATTCTGGTATAATTTCATATTTGGTACACTTGTTGTTGCTTTTACTTACTTCTACACCGCTGTAACAGTAAATCCAACAATGATGGCAGAAGATATGAAGAAAAACGGTGGCTTTATACCTGGTATTAAACCGGGAAAGAAAACCGCTGAGTATCTTGATGCAGTTATGTCACGCATAACATTACCGGGCTCGTTTTTCCTAGCTTTGGTAGCAATTATGCCTGCATTTGCAATGAAACTAGGTATTAATAATCAGTTTGCACAATTTTATGGTGGAACAAGTTTGTTAATCCTTGTTGGTGTTGTTCTGGATACATTACAGCAAATAGAGAGTCATTTGCTAATGCGCCACTACGACGGTTTAATGAAGACAGGACGTCTAAAAGGCCGTTCGGGAATGTAAATTTTGATAGTTCATTTGAAATGGTAAGACTTAAAACCGAGGATGATATTAAAATCCTAAAAGAAAATGCAATTTTGGTTTCCAAAACATTAGCTGAGGTAGGAAAAGCAATTGTACCTGGTGTTTCAACAAAACAATTAGATAAGATTGCAGAAACTTATATTAGAGATAATGGTGCGGTTCCGGGATTTTTAAACTATGGTGGTTTTCCTTATACTTTATGTATTTCTGTTAATGATGTAGTAGTTCATGGGTTTCCAAGTGACTACATTCTTAAAGAAGGAGATATAGTTTCGGTAGACTGCGGTACAATATATAAGGGATTTTATGGAGACTCGGCCTACACTTTTCCTGTAGGTAAAATTGATGAAGAAACTGCAAAACTTTTAAAAGTTACAAAAGAATCACTATATTTGGGGGCTCAAAAGGCAATAGCCGGTAACAGGATAGGAGATATTGGCAGTGCAATTCAGCAGTATGTTGAGCAATATGGTTTTTCAGTAGTTAGGGAAATGGTTGGACATGGTGTAGGCAAAAATTTACACGAGAGTCCAGAGGTTCCAAACTATGGTAAATCAGGGCAAGGAAAAAAACTTCAAGATGGGATGGTTATCTGTATTGAACCCATGATAAATGCGGGGAAAAAGGAGATCTATCTTAATGAAAACGGATGGGCTGTGAGCACAGCGGACCAAAAAAATTCAGCACATTTTGAATTTATGGTGGCTGTAAGACACGAGCATTCGGAAATATTAACCACATTTGAATATATTGAAACAAAAGATTAATAAAATAGAAATTATAGGGAGTAAATTATGTCAAAGCAATCTGCTATAGAAAAAGACGGTACAATTATAGAATCATTATCTAATGCAATGTTCAGAGTTGAACTTGATAATGGGCACGTAATTATTGCTCATATATCCGGTAAAATGAGAATGCATTATATCCGTATTTTGCCTGGCGATAAAGTTAGAGTTGAGATGTCTCCTTATGATTTAACTAAAGGAAGGATTTCTTTCAGATACAAATAAAAACTAAATACAATGAAAGTAAAAGCATCCATTAAAAAGCGTAGTGAGGACTGCAAAATTGTTAAACGCAAAGGTCGTTTATATGTAATTTGCAAAAAAAATCCTAAATTTAAAATGCGCCAAGGATAATTTCTAATTGTAACAATAAAGAAAAAAATAAATTATGGCACGTATAGCCGGAGTAGATTTACCAAACAAAAAACGTGGAGAGATAGGTTTAACCTATATCTTTGGAATTGGTCGCAGCTCTGCCCAAAAAATCCTTAGTAAAAACGGTATTGACGTTAATACTAAAGTGCAAGATTGGACAGATGACCAAATCACTGCAATTAGAGCAACTATTGCAGAAGAGTATAAAATTGAGGGCGAACTTCGTTCTTACATTCAGTTGAACATTAAACGTCTTATGGACATTGGCTGCTATAGAGGTATTCGTCATAGAATTGGACTACCTGTTAGAGGTCAAAGCACTAAGAACAATGCTCGTACTCGTAAGGGTAAGAAGAAGACAGTAGCTAATAAGAAAAAAGCAACTAAATAGAACCTAAGATTATGGCAAAGAAAACAGCATCTAATAAAAAGAGAGTTGTTAAGGTTGAAGCGTATGGCGAAGCTCATATTTCTTCAACGTTCAACAACGTAATTGTAACTTTAACTAATAGCTTAGGACAGGTTATAAGTTGGTCATCGGCCGGTAAAATGGGCTTTAGGGGTTCTAAAAAGAATACTCCCTATGCAGCTCAAGTTGCGGCTACAGATTGTGCAAAAGTAGCTTTTGATTTAGGATTACGCAAAGTTAAGGCTTACGTTAAAGGCCCTGGTGCCGGACGTGAATCTGCAATTCGTACTATTCATGGTGCAGGTATAGAAGTAACCGAGATTATTGACGTTACTCCTCTTCCTCACAACGGTTGTAGACCTAAAGGTCGCCGTAGAGTATAATTCCTAATAATTTAAATTTAATTTAATATGGCAAGATATACTGGGCCTTCTACTAAAATCGCCCGCAAATTTGGAGAGCCAATATTTGGCCCCGATAAAAGTTACGAACGCAAAAATTATCCTCCGGGACAACATGGCTTAGCTAAGAAAAGAAAGAAAACTTCTGAGTATGGCGTTCAGTTAAAAGAAAAGCAGAAAGTAAAATATACATACGGCTTGTTTGAAAGACAGTTCCGTAATTTATATGAGAAAGCTGCTAGAATGAAAGGTAAAAAAGGTGAGAATCTTTTATTCCTTTTAGAGTCTCGTGTAGATAACTTGGTTTATAGAATGGGCATTGCGCCTAGCCGTGCGGCTGCAAGACAATTGGTTAACCATTGTCATATTGTACTAAACGGTGAGCTTTGCAGTATTCCATCAACTTTAATTAAACCAGGTGATGTTATTGGAGTTCGTGAGAGATCCAAGAGCCTTGAAGTTATTCAAGGAAGTCTTGCTGCATCTGCTAATAGGTACTCATGGTTAGAGTGGGATGCTACAAAACTAGCCGGAAAATATCTTAATCTTCCAGAGAGGACAGAGATTCCGGAGACTATTAATGAACAGCTTATAGTTGAGTTGTACTCTAAATAATAAGCTTGCTTTTAAGCGTAACACTAATAAAACATAATAAAAATGGCAATTTTAGCATTTCAAAAACCGGATAAGGTAATAATGCTCGACTCAACGGATACCTTTGGTAAATTTGAGTTCAGACCTTTGGAGCCTGGCTATGGTATTACAATTGGTAACGCATTACGTCGTATACTATTATCTTCACTTGAGGGTTTTGCTATCACTTCAATTAAAATTCATGGTGTAGACCATGAATTTGCCACCATACCCGGTGTTATTGAAGGTGTTATTGATATTGTTCTTAACTTAAAGCAAGTTCGTTTTAAGAGAATGATAGAAGGAGAAGATAGCGAAGTGGTTACCGTAACTGTTAGTGGTAAGCAAGATTTTACTGCTGAGGATATTTCCAAGCATTTATCTTCATTTAAGGTACTTAATCCCGATCTTCACATTTGCTCTATGGAGCCATCGGTGAAGCTTTCTATTGATATTAAAATAGGTAAAGGAAGAGGTTATGTTCCGGCTGAAGAGAATAAAGTGGACGGTGCTCCTTTTGGTACAATTCCAATTGATTCTATATTTACTCCAATTAAAAACGTTATGTTTAATGTTGAGAATTGGCGTGTAGAACAAAAAACCGACTACGAGAAATTAAACTTGGAGATTACAACAGATGGATCTATTCACCCAAAGGAGGCTCTTAAGGAGGCTGCTAAGATTTTGATTCATCACTTTATGTTATTCTCAGACGAAAAAATTAGTTTGGAGACAGTACCGGAGGTGGTTAGTAATGAGCTTGATGAAGAATCATTGCGCATGCGCCATTTACTTCTAACTAAGTTGTCTGATATGGAACTTTCTGTAAGAGCTTTAAATTGTTTAAAAGCTGCTGAGATTGAGACATTTGCAGACCTGGTTTCGCATCAACGTGCCGATCTTATGAAATTTAGGAACTTTGGTAAGAAATCGTTAACAGAAATTGATATGTTGATAGAGAGATTAAAATTATCTTTCGGCATGGATGTTACTAAGTATAATATTGAAAAAAAGTAATATAAAATGAGGCATAATAAGTCATTCAACCATTTAGGTAGACAAAGTGGTCACCGTAAAGCAATGTTGGCAAATATGGCATCGTCTCTTTTGCTACACAAACGCATTGAGACAACACTTGCTAAAGCTAAGGCATTACGTGTGTATTTAGAACCGCTTATTACCAAATCAAAAGACGACAGCACTCACTCTAGACGTATTGTTTTCAGTTATCTGAAACAAAAAGAGGCTGTTACAGAGCTTTTTAGAACTGTTGCTCCAAAAATAGCAGATCGTCCGGGAGGATATACACGAGTTCTTAAAACAGGATTCCGCGTAGGTGATGCTGCTGATATGGCAATTATTGAGCTTGTAGACTTTAACGAGTCGGCTTTAGCTTCTTCAACAAAGAAGGATGTTAAGAAAGCAACAACCCGTAGAAGTCGTGCTAAAAAAGCTGATGCTCCAAAGGCAGAGGCTGTAAAAAGTGAAACCCCAAAAGTGGAGGCTCCAAAAGCTGAAGCTCCAAAGGCTGAATAATTTAGCATAAGCTATAAAAGAATCAATAGGCGGGTAACCGCCAAAACATAAAGCTGTCGTATTTTTCGGCAGCTTTTGTTGTTTATTTTAGTTTTGTTGTTTTGAAACTATTTGATATGTTTATTAAAATTTTCTAAATCTTGTTCTAATTTTAGCTTAAATTTAGCATATTCTTTACTATCGGGAAACAGCGGACGATGATTTTGAGCCTTTGTTAGACGAATTGCTTCTTGCATGGTAGTTTGGGTATGAGGTTCTATAAAAGTTTCCTTAAATCGCTCAAAAATGTATTCTATAGCTAACGGAGACGGGTGGAGCATATCAGATGCATAAAAGCGATAGTCGCGTAGTTCGTCCATCATTATTTCGTAAGCAGGGAAGTAGCTTATAAAATCGTATTTTTGTTGAATCTCTTCAATTGCCAACATAAGAGTGGCTTTACTTATTTGATTTTTGTGAGCTCCATCTTTAATGTGCCTAATAGGACTCACTGTAAAAATAAGCTTTGTATTAATAGTTTGTGTAAAAGATTTTACCGCAGTTATAATTTTTTCAAGCTCAATAACACATTCTTTAACACTTAACAGTTTTCTCTCAAACTCTGATGCTTTAATTTTATGACAATTTGTAACAACTATATTGCGTGCAATATGTCTGTAAATATATGCAGTGCCCAACGTAATTATTACTGTATCTGCTTTGTGAAAAAGCTCACTATTATTAATAAGCTCATTATTTGCCCTTTCTAAAAACTCATTTACACTTGCTTGTGATATTGAACTATGGTGATAAAACGATGTGAAAATATTATTACTTTCAATTACATCATTAGCTGTAAAAAGGGTGCATGTAGAGAGCCGTTCAATAGAATTTGCTATTGAACTAGGATTATATAATGTGCCAAAAGGATTTATCATTATGTTAAATTGGTAATCTTTAAGATATTGGCCTATCTCGTTGGCAAAACAAGAGCCAAGCATAACAATACTGTTTTTATATGTTATCCTATCTTTTACAGCAGGGATATTTATTTTTGTAGTAAAATCCATAATACATTAAGTTTATTCATTTATGTTTTGCCGTGTATTTAATATATGTGATGCTTGTATATTTTTTAACCCTGTGCGCATAAAAGGTGAAGAGGCAAAAATTGTTTTAAATTCTTCTCCCGATAAATTTTTCCACCATTCATTTGTAGCTGTTGAAAGGAGTTGCTTATTTGTTAGCAACTCTGGCCATCCCGTAATATTTTTTCTATTCCATGGACAAGCATTCATACATACGTCGCAACCAAAATACCACCCGTTAAAATTAAGAAATTTTTTATTTTCATTTTGCAACTCTAATATTTGTGAGAGTTGCTTATTCTCAATTGTATTATATGAAATACATTTACGGGCATCTAAATTATATGGGGCACACAACGCTCCGGTAGGGCAAGCATCAAGGCATTTTGTACAATTTCCACAGTAATTTTTATCATCTGTTTTTATGCTTTGCGGAAGCTCAATATTTACAATTATAACCCCTATTAGGGTACGAATTCCTACTTTGCGACTTATAAGAAAATTATTTTTACCAATAAAACCAAGCCCGGCCTTTACTGCCCATGCCCGTTCTAATATGGGAGCAGAATCTGTAAACACTCTACCCGTAGTTGTATCTGGCGTGGAATCATTTTCCTCTTTATAGTTTTTTGCAAGAGTAATTATTCTATTAAGGATTATTTGCAACTTGTTTTTTATTACCAAGTGATAATCTTCTCCCCAAGCATACGAGGCAACATTAATAAGCGGTGTATCCTTACAAATATTGCTATTATTTCCATCTCCATAAGGAGCCAAAAAAACTAAAATGCTTTTTGCTCCTTCAAAAAGTAACTTAGGATTAAACCGCTTTTCTAAATTTTTTGATAAATAATTCATATCTGCAAAATACCCATTTTTCATAGAATTATTATAATGCTCTATTTCTGTAACTAACTCATTAGCACTAGCAATGCCAAAGTCTACAAATCCTAGTGAACTAGATAGTGAATATATATTTTTAATAATTTCTTGCATGGGACAAAAGTACCAATTTTTTTTATTGGATAACTAACATATAATAAATGACAATAAAAAACACATAATTTGTGTAAAATTGCTACTTTTGTAATTGTAAACTTTATTAAAATATAGTTTTTTACATAAAATAAATGAAAAAAATATTAGTAGTTGGTGCAGGTGGCCAAATTGGGACAGAGTTAGTTCCACACCTTCAGAAAACATATGGCCATGATAATGTTATTGCAGCCGATTTAAGGCCGGAGATAGTAGAAAAACTTTCTAAAAATGCGCGTGCAATCTCATTGGATGCACTAAATACAGAAGCATTTGCAAAGGTTGTTAAAGAGAATAAGATAGATAGAATCTACAATCTTGTTGCCCTTCTATCTGCTACCGGAGAGAAAAACCCTCAATTGGCGTGGACAATTAATATGGGGGCTCTGCTTAATTCTTTAAATATAGCTAAAGAATATGGTAGCGCATTGTTTACACCAAGTTCAATTGGGGCTTTTGGTGATAATACTCCTCACGATAACACCCCTCAAGATACAGTTATGAGGCCAAACACTATTTATGGAGTTTGTAAAGTAACAGGTGAGATGCTAAGCGATTATTATTTCACAAGATTTGGTGTTGATACCCGAAGCGTCCGTTTCCCCGGTATAATTTCAAATGGTTGTCTTCCGGGTGGCGGAACAACAGATTATGCAGTTGAAGTATTCTACCACGCAGTAAAAACAGGCAAATATACATGTGAGGTTCCTATGAACACATATATGGATATGCTTTATATGCCCGATGCTCTTAAAGCTACTACGCAGCTTATGGATGCAGATCCAAGTAAATTTATCCATAGAAACAGTTTTAACATTACCTCAATGAGCTTTATGCCTGAGCAATTGTTTACAGAAATTAAAAAACGGATTCCTGCATTTTCATGGGATTACAAAATTGATCCTGTAAAAGATAAAATATCTGCTTCTTGGCCTAATAAAATGGACGATTCGTGTGCACGTGCAGAATGGGGATGGAAACCAGATTGGGGTCTTAACGAAATGATTGACGATATGCTTGCTGCTTGTAAAAGAAAACTTGCAAACGGGGAGTACTAAAAGTTTAATAATTTTAATAATAAGGGTGGCTTAGGTATAAAAACACTTAAGCCACCCTTATATTTAATTAATTATAGAGAATTATCGGTTTGCTATTTGTGTGCAATCTCAACTATTTGGGAGCAATCCTATATAAGAATATAGCAATAACTGCATATATCATATTTGGAAGCCAAAGTGCTATGCTAGGGGGAAGTGTACCAGTATGTACAAACATTTGACTAAAACGGAGAAACAGTATGTAAGAGAAACTTAGGGCAATTCCAATTCCTATATTCATACCAATTCCACCACGTCTCCGTTTTGAAGATAACGACACACCAATAAGAGTTAAAATAAATGCAGAAAATGGTATTGCAAAACGGGTATGCTTTTCTATAAGGGCGTATTTTATCATTTGATCCCCCCTCATTTTCTGAGTCTCTATAAGATCTTTTAACTGAAAATAATTGAGTGACTCTACGCTGTTTTTTCTCCTGTAAAAATCTGTTACAGTAATACTTAACGTTGTATCTATGGTTTGTCCGGTGGTTATAATTTCACTATTATTTTTATAGGCCCTAAGGTGGTAGTTATTTAGTGTCCAGCACCCTTTTAGAGAATCCCACTGTGCGGTTTCGGCGCTTAATTTAGATTTTATATTATGCCCGTCAATTGTCTCTAATGTAAACTTATATGCCATATTATTCCATGTACTAAAAGACTCTACATACATAAATGTACCGGGAGAAATTTGGTAGTGCATATTTCTACTGGTGTTCTGAAACGTCCCTTTAATATATTTTGCTTCAAAATCTAATCGCCCCTTATTAGCAGGGGGAATAACAAACAAATTAAGTAGTAAACTAAATGTTGCAATTACTGCGGCAGATATAAAATAGGGATACATAAGTCTTTTAAAGCTAACACCACCTGCCAGCATTGCTATAATCTCGCTATTAGCAGCAAGTTTAGAAGTAAAAAATATAACCGTAATAAATACAAATAGCGGACTAAACATATTTACAAAATACGGGATAAAATTTGCATAATAATTAAAAACAATCGCGCGTAAAGGGGCCTCTTTATCTACAAAATCATCAATTTTCTCACTTATATCAAATATTATAACTATCCCGATAATTAATAATAACGCAAAAAAGTAAGTACCTATAAATTTCTTTATAATATACCTATCAATAGTTGTTATGTGAAAATTATATTTCATTATTTATGGACCGCAATTATAATTTTGTTTCAAGCTTTTTAACCGCAACTGTTTTCCAAGTTGCAAAGTCACCTGCCTTTATGTGCATGCGGGCTTCTTTTACAACACTAAGATAAAATGCAAGATTATGTTCGCTTGCAATTTGAGCTGCCAACATTTCGCCGGCAACAAACAAATGTCTTAAATATGCTTTAGTGTAAGTCCTATCTACAAAAGAAGTACCAAGTGAATCTATTAGGCTAAAATCCTCTGCCCATTTTTTATTTCTTATGTTAATCATCCCTTCCCAAGTAAATAACATACCGTTGCGGCCATTACGGGTAGGCATAACGCAATCAAACATATCAATTCCTCTTGCAATTCCCTCTAATATATTAGCAGGAGTACCAACTCCCATAAGATAACGAGGTTTATCCAAAGGTAATAATGGGTGCAGTACCTCTATCATTTCATACATTTTTTCTGTAGGTTCCCCAACAGAAAGACCTCCAATTGCATAACCGTCTCTATTAAGAGATACAGCGTGCTCTGCTGCCATCTTTCTTAAATCGGGATAAACGCACCCTTGTACTATAGGAAAAAAAAATTGTTTATATCCATAAAGTGGCTGTGTATTATCAAAGTGTGTTACGCATCTCTCTAGCCATCTTTGTGTTAGTTTAAGAGATTTAAGAGCATAGCTATGCTCTGCATCTCCGGGAGTACATTCATCAAGAGCCATAATTATATCGGCCCCAATCATTCTTTGGGTATCAACATTGTTTTCGGGAGTAAAAGTATGCTTAGAACCATCTATATGAGAACGAAAAGTGCATCCTTCTTCTGTTATTTTTCTGTTAGCTGCCAATGAAAATACTTGGAATCCACCACTATCGGTGAGCATTGGCTTGTCCCACGAAATAAACTTATGTAAACCGCCTGCTTTATTTATTATATTAAGCCCCGGTCTCAAAAATAGATGATATGTATTTCCAAGAATTATTTGTGCATTAATATCTTCTTTTAAATCTTTATGATAGATTCCTTTTACAGAACCTATTGTTCCAACAGGCATAAAAATAGGAGTTTCTATAACTCCATGGTTGGTATAAATAAGTCCGCATCTTGCATTCGATTGCGCGTCTTGTGCTATTTTTTCAAAAATCATAATTAATATCTCCGCCTACAAAGCGCAAAAGTAGTAAAAATTAATCTAAGTTATTGTAATATATATTAATAATTGTGTGAGATTACTTACATTTGTACACTTAATTATACCTAACAGGATGCAAATTTATAAAGCTATTATTTTATGAAAAGAGTAAGATTGGATATAGGAGCACTTACTGCTTCCCCAGAAGATGGAGGGAGTTTTATGTTTTTCCTTTACAGAGAGGGAATGGATATATGTCTTCCTGTTCCCCTTACGCCACCCGATATGCATGCGGTTCTTTCTAATTTTAAAAAAATACCCGATGATATTATTTCTACACAGGAATTATTCTCAATTACATTAAAAGATTTTAGAATAGAATTACTTGAGGTTTCTGTTGTTAGAGATAGCAAGAATAAAGATTTTATAGCTAATTTATTGCTTTTCGATGGGGAGAAAGAGGTTATAAAAGAGGCTTCTTTTATAGATGGGATTATTCTTGCAAAGAGTTTTGCTTGTCCAATATATATATCAGAGGAGCTTATGCAAGAGTACTCTACAACAATGGAATTGTTTTCTAACGAAGTTGTTAAAACCGAATCGCATTTAGTAAAGCTAAAGGAACAGTTAAAAGAGGCTATTAATAGTGAGGATTACGAAAAGGCTGCTCTTTTAAGCAAAGAAATTGCAAAATTTGATAATATTTAACTTATAAAAAAAATAAATGAAGAAATTCTGGCTACTTATGGCTGCGCTATTTGTGGGGTTTGCCCTTTTTGCGCAAGAGGCGGATGTAAATCCGTATAAATCAATTCTTACAAGTAAAACTTTTACATTTGATATATGGTCTATTGTTAAAGGAATATTGGGGATGGCAGTGCTTGTTGCTATTGCGTGGGCATTTAGTACCGATAGAAAAAAAATTAATTGGGGAACAGTTGGAAAGGCACTTGCTTTACAACTTATAATTGCAATATCTATGTTGCTTTTCCCGGCAGTTCAATCTGTATTTGAAGTTTTGGGAAAATGTTTTGTGGCAGTTTTAGAGTGGACAAAAGCAGGATCCAATTTCTTATTTGGCTCAATGATGGATGTTAATAAATTCGGTTTTGTGTTTGTATTGCAAATTCTCCCTACAATTATATTTTTCTCTGCTTTAACTAGTTTATTCTTTTATTTGGGTATTCTACAAAAAGTTGTTTGGGGAATGGGCTGGGTGCTTACAAAATTTATGAAACTATCGGGAGCCGAATCGTTATCGTGTGCCGGTAATATTTTTCTTGGACAAACAGAAGCCCCACTTATGGTTAAAGAGTATATTCCTAAAATGACTAAAAGTGAGCTTATGCTTGTTATGACTGCCGGTATGGCTACAATGGCCGGCGGAGTGCTTGCCGCTTATATTGGAATGCTTGGGGGTGGAGATAAGGCTATGGAACTAGAATTTGCAAAGCACCTTCTTTCGGCTTCGGTTATGGCTGCTCCGGGGGCTATAGCAATGGCAAAAATTCTTAAACCACAAACCGAGGAAATTGATAATTCTGTAGAGGTATCTACCGAAAAAATTGGCAAAAATGTTTTAGATGCAATTTCAAATGGCACAACAGAGGGGCTTAAACTTGCTGCAAACATAGCTGCTATGTTATTAGTATTTTATGCTCTTATTGCAGGAGTAAATGCTATATTAAATTTTGTTAGTTTTGCTGCAATTGATAATGCTATAGCATCTGTAACAGGGGGGAGATATTCAGATTTATCTTTGGAATTTATTCTTGCCTATGTGTTTTATCCTGTAATATGGCTTACGGGTGTGCCTGCGGCAGATATAGATTTAGTGGGGCGACTTTTGGGCGAAAAAGTTATTCTTACAGAGTTTGTAGGATACCAGAGCTTGGCAACCATGATACAAACCGGGGTGTTTTCGTCTCCTAAATCTATAATTATGGCAACTTATGTTCTTTGCGGTTTTGCAAATTTTGCCTCTATAGGAATTCTTATTGGCGGAGTTGGCGGAATGGCCCCCGAAAAACGGCCTATCCTTTCGCAATACGGCTTACGTGCGTTATTAGGTGCAACATTAGTAGCTCTTATGTCTGCCGCAATGGTTGGGATGTTTATAGCGTCTTAGCTGGCTATATTTGTTTATAATTTTCAAAAAGAAGTACCTTGGCCGGATGGCTAAATTCAAGAGTATATTTGGAACCGGTACATTCGTTTAAAGTGGCCTTCCACCATAAATCAAAAATTACATTATCGGTTGGATATAATAATCCAGCCGATTTTATTTTTAATAATTGATCAAATGAGAAAATTGAGATTTGCTGCCCTTTTGCGCATTTTGCCGTAAACGTATTAAAATGGGGCGAAAATATTCCATAATTAGTAATAATATCAACAGTTACGCCATTGTGCATAAGATTTTTAAAAGGCTCAATGTAATTTCCACAAACGGCATACTCCATTAAGAGTGAGAGATTTCCCAATGTATGGTCTTCGCGCAACCCTGTAGCCCCTAAAATATGGATATTAGCATTTTTACCTTGTGGAACAAGTCCTAATGCAAAACTAAATGCTTTTGTTTGATCGTTTGTTTCTTGGCAACTACTAGAGTAAATAATCTCCTTATATTTTTCTTTATATTGCTGTGGCAGAGAGTCCATGTCCCCTACAATATAGTTGGGAACCAACTTGCTATTATATTTTAATAATTTAAGCACAGAACCATCGCAACAGATAATTTTATCTGCTTTTACAAGTATACTTAAAGGATACGATGCGGTAGGAAAATCTCCATCGTCTAAAATAACTATTTGCATTTTTTAATTACTAAATAAATTTATAACTCTCAATATTCCTAAATCCCATAAGGAACTCCTTTATACTCATCCTTTTTTTTCCGGCCATTTGGATATTATTAATTGCTAAAATAGATCCATCACCGCACACAGCATGCAAGTATGTTTTATTATCTGATACTATTTTGCCGTAATCTTGTTTTCCGTCATATTTTTTCTCCTCTTTTGCAATTTCAACTTCAAAAATTTTAAAATCAAAACTTTTTTCTCCGTTGCTAATAGTTGCTGTAGCTGCCGGATATGGAGAAAGCCCCCTAGTAAGCCTGTCAATTAATATTGCAGTACTATATGGCGTATTATTTTGCATGTTCCACTGTATTCTCCCGGTCTCTTTAGTTAGTTTAGGTGCCCCTTTAATTTCTCCTTGTTGCGGATGTGGATGCAATGTGCCTTCCACAAGGCCGTTTACCGTTTCAATAACTAAATTTGCCCCAATAACCATTAATTTATCATATAGTGTTTCAATAGTTTCTCTATCACTAATAGTACAGTCTCTTTGCATTAAAATATTACCGGTATCAATTTGCTCATCAATAAGAAATGTAGTAACTCCACTCTCCTTCTCTCCATTTATAATAGCCCAATTAATAGGAGCAGCACCTCTGTATTGTGGCAATAATGAGCCGTGTAAATTAAAAGTTCCTAATTTTGGCATACTCCATATAACCTTGGGTAACATTCTAAAAGCAACAACTATAAATATATCGGCATTAAGTAATTGCAGTTGCTTAATAAATTGTTCATCCTTTAGTGAAACAGGCTGCATTAAGCATACCCCTTTTTGAGTAAGATTATTTAACAAAGTGTATTTTTTTACATCACTCTCATTAAGTTTTAATCCTCTACCGCTAGGTTTATCGGGAACTGTAACAACTCCAACTACATTAAAATTATTTTCAATAAGTTTAGAAAGAGGAGCAACCGCAAACTCGGGAGTTCCCATATATACTATACGCGGCTTAATAGGTGTCATAATTATATATTTTGTTTTCTAATTTTTCTCTCAACTTTATTCCTAGTATTTTTGGCTCGCATAAATAATTTTTTTATAAAAATAATATATGCATCGGCATTAAATAATGCAGAATCTTTTGTGGATTTCCATGTAAGAAATACACCCATTGGTAACAATACAAAAGTAGAAATAAATGTTCCAATAAAAGGGGATACTGCACCATCATCTGCAAGTTTTTTTCCACTTATATCTACAACCCAGTATATTACAAAGAAAAGCATTGAAATAATTACCGGCGTTCCAAGCCCTCCTTTTCTTATTATTGAACCTAGAGGTGCCCCAATAAAGAAAAATATAATACAAGCTATTGATAATGTAAACTTACGGTAACTCTCTATAATAGTTCTGCGGAGTGGATATGCAGATTGAAGTAATTCATTGTCAAAAAATTCTATATTGTTAATTTGTGCATCTATTGCTGTTATTGCATTTCTATATGCCATGGCCTCTTCTTGTATATCTTTCCATCTAAAAAGAGAATCGGCATTAAACTCCCCAGTATAGTTTTTCTTTGTTGTGGTATCTAATTGGTATGAGTGGGCAAGGCTACTAGAATAAATAGCCCGTCTAGTTTGGTTATTAAGCACACTATTATATGTAGTAGTTAGAGAATCTTTGTCAACTTTAAGCTCTGCAAGCCCTTTTGTCATAACCTCGCTACCATGCTTATCGTCATCTGATTTTTTAAAAGCATAATTCTGAAGTGGTATTATTACCTCTTGTGTTGTAAAGTTTATTTTTTGCAAAGAGAAAAGAGTATCACTATAATCCTTTTTGTTATCTTCCTCGTAATTAGTACCATTAAAAAGGGTAAATATAAGACTTGTTTTATCTGAAGTGAGTTTTACAATTCCGCTATCGGCAACTGTAAGACTTATATTACCTTTGTCACCGCTATGATTGTACACCATAACTTTATGCATAATATTATTGTCATCGGTATTGGTAACCCTTATAGTATATCCTTCAACTCCATTATAAAATATACCGGTAGGAATTTTTATCTCTTCCTTTGTTTTACCTATATCATCCCTTAAGGTATATATTTTATTATAAGCAACCGGGATAAGGTTATTTGAAGCAAAAAAGGCTGCAATACTTATCATAACAGCCACTACTGTAAGTGGGGTTAATATGCGAGGAAGCGATATACCGGCCGCCTTCATGGCGAGCAGTTCATTATTCTCGCCAAAACTTCCCATAGTCATAATAGATGCCAACAAAGTAGCAAGTGGTAAAGCAAGTGGAAACAGTGTTGCGCTACCCCATCCTAAGAATTCTATTATAACTCCAATACTTAGCCCCTTGCCAACAAGTTCGTCTATATATAGCCATAGAAACTGCATCATTAAGACAAACAACACAATAAGGAATGTCATAATGAACGGTCCCAAGAAAGATTTTAGTATAAATAAATCGAGTTTCTTCAAAATTATTTTTATATGCTGTACTATTAGTTATTATTGGTTGCTAATTCTACTAAGCAACTATATGCATCCGATAGCCCTTCAATATTCTTGCCACCGGCAGTTGCAAAGAAAGGTTGTCCACCACCGCCACCATTAATAAACTTGGCTGCCTTGCGTATATCTTTGCCCGCATTTGCCCCCTGCTCAACTAAATCGTTAGTATACATAAGGGTTAAAGTAGGTTTATTATTATATACTGTAGTTCCTATAAACACAGAGTTTGTTACCTCATTACGGAGCATAAATGCCACGTTTTTAATTACATCGGGGAAGAAATCGCCACTTATAGTAAGAACATTTATTCCATTTAAAACGCGTCCGTTTTCAACAACACCTTTCTTTATAGATAGTGCTCTCTCTTTTAACGCTTCTTCAAAATTCTTTTTAAATACTTCATTCTCCTCAAGTAATTTTGAAATGCTATTAATTATATTTGGGGAGTTATTAAATACGGTCCTAATACTAGTCATAGTCTCCTCTAGGTTTTCTACATAAGCCTCTGCACATTGACCTGTGGTAGCCTCAATTCTTCTAACTCCGGCAGCTACTGCAGATTCAGTTGTTATTTTAAATAATCCAATACAACCGGTTGCATCCACATGTGTTCCCCCGCATAATTCAATAGAATCTCCATATTTTAGCACACGCACTTTATCACCATACTTCTCTCCAAAAAGAGCCATTGCTCCCTTTTCCCTTGCTTGGGCAATAGGAATATCTCTAAATTCGCATTTAGGTGAATTAGCTCGTATAAGTTTATTAACCATTCTCTCTACTTCGCGGAGTGTGTCATTATCTATTTTTTCGTAATGAGAAAAATCGAACCTAAAATAAGTAGAATTTACAGCAGATCCTTTTTGCTCTATATGGGTCCCGATAATTTTTCTAAGGGCGTAATGGAGCAAATGAGTTGCAGTGTGATTATTTGATATAGACTGTCTGCGAGCTTGGTCTACTTGTGCTATAAATGAGTCCGTTGTATTAGCAGGGATTTTATTGGTAACATGAATTGGTAACCCATTTTCCTTTATGGTGTTTAGAACGGTAATTTTTTCGCCCAATGTAGATTGAATATATCCGCTATCTCCAACTTGCCCGCCACTCTCTGCATAAAACGGACTTTTATTAAAAACAATTTGATAAGTCTCTTTTGTTTTTGTTTTAACTGTTCTGTATTTAAGAATTTTTATCTCATCCTCGTGAGTTGTTTCATATCCGGTAAATATTGGTTCCTTATATGGGCTAACCTCAATCCAGTCTCCCTCTTCTTTTGAAGTTGCATTGCGGCTTCTGCTTTTCTGCTTTCCAAGTTCAATGTCAAAAGATTTTAAATCTATTGCATATCCATTTTCTTTAGCTATAAGCTCTGTAAGGTCTATTGGGAAGCCAAATGTATCATAAAGAGTAAACGCATCTTCGCCGGGTATTATTTTTGTCTCCTTGTATTTTTCTAAAAGAGCATCCATTAATTTAATTCCCTTATCTAGGGTTCTTAAAAATGCCTCTTCTTCTTCTTTTATAACTTTTTCAATAAGAACTTGCTGCGATTTTAACTCTGGAAAAGCATCTCCCATTTGTAAAATAAGGGTGGGAACAAGCCTATACAAAAGTGGTTCGTTCATATCTAAGAAAGTATAAGCATACCGTACTGCTCTTCTTAAAATTCGTCTTATTACATACCCGGCTTTAACATTTGAAGGGAGTTGGCCATCTGCTATAGAGAAACTTATAGCCCTTATGTGGTCTGATATAACTCTCATTGCAACCCCAATTTGTGTCTCCTCTGTATATTCTTTACCACTTATTTGTGCAATAGTAGTAATCATCCTTTGAAAAACATCGGTATCATAGTTGCTTTTTTTACCCTGTAGTGCCATACATAAGCGTTCTAGCCCCATACCGGTATCTACATGTTTGTGTGGGAGTTGTTCTAGTGAGCCGTTTGCTTTTCGGTTAAACTGTATAAATACAAGGTTCCAAATCTCAATAACAAGATGGTGACTTTTATTTACAAGTTCTACTCCTTGTAACTTAGCTCTTTCTTCATCACTTCTTAAATCTATATGTATTTCGCTACATGGGCCGCAAGGTCCTGTTTCTCCCATTTCCCAAAAATTGTCTTTTTTGTTTCCTAAAATTATCCTCTCTTTTGGAATGTGTTTAAGCCATTCTGTTTCTGCTTCTACATCTTTACCTATGCCATCTGCCTCCGATCCTTCAAATATTGTTACATATAATCTGTCTTTGTCTAATTTGTAAACTTTTGTAAGGAGTTCCCACGCCCAATCTATGGCTTCTGCTTTAAAATAATCTCCAAAACTCCAGTTTCCAAGCATTTCAAACATTGTGTGGTGGTAAGTATCGTGCCCCACTTCTTCTAAATCGTTATGCTTTCCACTTACCCGTAAACATTTTTGAGAATCTGTAACTCTTTTATGTTGTATTACACTATTTCCTAAGAACCAATCTTTGAACTGATTCATCCCCGCATTTGTGAACATTAGAGTGGGATCATTCTTTACAACCATGGGGGCAGATGAAACTATGGTATGATTTTTAGAGTTAAAAAAGTCTAGGAAACATTTCCTTATTTCGTTTGATGTCATAATATTTCTTTAATAAATTGGATACAAAAATAACTTTTTAATTTTAATTTTTTATATTTGCATCCACTAATGTAGAATTTTTATATAATGTCTATAAAGAAAAGGTATAAATTTAACGCCGAAACGCTGGCTTATGAAGTACACAGAATCCCACTTAGAGAGCGGTTCTCAAAGGGTTTTGTGCTATTTTTATTAAGCCTTATAGCCTTTTTGGGGTACTATGCTTTTTATACCGGGTATCTTAATTTGGAGCCCCCTAAAACTATAAGTCTTAGGCAAAAATCGGTTGAATTGCACTCAAAGTTAGAATTGTTGAACAAAAGATTTGAACAAAACAATATTATTTTGCTAGAATTGCAAATGAGAGACAATAATGTTTACCGTCCAATTTTTGGTATGGAGGAAATTTCTCAAGATATAAGAAATGCCGGTTTTGGTGGAGTTGATAGATATGCAGCTCTTGAGAATAAAGGGAGTACAAAATTTCTTATTGATATTGAAAAAAAGATGGATGTGCTTTACAAAAAAGCATTTGTGCAATCTCGTTCTTATGACGAGGTGGCTATTCTTGCAAAAAGAACCGGAGATATGGCTTTGTGTGTACCGGCAATTCCCCCTGTTTCGCTTGATAGAACAAAATTATCGAGCTTCTTTGGGTTTAGAAGCGATCCGTTTACAAGGTCGCCAAGAATGCATACGGGGGTAGATTTATCGGGGAGAAAAGGAGAATCTATTTATGCCACAGGAGATGGAAAGGTTATTGAAATAGGGTTTAATTTCTTTGGGTATGGAACCGAAGTTGTTATAGATCACGGGTTTGGTTATAAAACCAGATATGCCCATTTAAGTAGAGTTCATGTAAAAGTGGGAGAGGTTGTTAAGAGAGGTGATCAAATTGCAGATATGGGAGAATCGGGTCGTTCAAAGGGAGTGCACTTGCATTATGAAGTGCTTTATAAAAATAATAGGGTAAATCCTCTTAATTATTATAATCAAGATATAAAAAAGGATGAGTTTATGGCAATGGTTAGGCCAAAGGGTAAGAATAGGGGTTAATAATAAATGGGCAGATACAGATTCAATAGAGAACAATTAAAATTTGTTGAGGATAAGATAGGTTTAAATGGCTGGGCTAAAAGAATTGTAAAATATTTTATTGTTAGTGTCCTTTTAGCTATTCTTTATTATCTTGTTTCTTCTCTTTTCTTAAGTACAGAACAGGAGAGACGGCTTGCGCGAGAAAATAAAATTATGGAAGAGGAGTATTCTAAGTTACAAAAAAAAATAGTTGTACTAGATAATACAGTAAAAAATCTTCAGCATAAAGATAGGGAAGTGTATCAGAAGATATTTAATGCAAATCCTCCGGCTTTGTCTCATGGCACAAATGACGTGACGGGTTTTTTTAGTGGAATTGATACTACACGAAATGATAAAATTATTGAATATTCCGGTGGCAGAATTGCATTAGTAGAGATGGAAGCAACTGCTATTAATAGTGCTATTAGGCTTATTAATAGTGCTTTTACGCAGCTGAGCGATGGCGTTATGAATATCCCTTCTATTGTTCCAATTAGAGATTTTTCAATTGGGCAAACAGGGGCATCTGTTGGACAGAAGATTAATCCTTTTTATAAAACAGTTGCTATGCATAATGGGATAGATTTATTGGGGGCAACAGGGACAGATATTCTTGCTTCTGCTAATGGCGTTGTTGAGCAGATTTCGAGAAAAGGGAAAAAAGAGGGGAATACAATTACTATAAATCATGGTAATGGGTATGTTACAAAATATATGCAAGTTGGTGACATTTTGGCGCGGCAGGGACAAAGGGTTGTTCAAGGCATGGTAATTGGTAGGATAGGACTATCGGGAATCTCATTTGCCCCGCATCTTCATTATGAAATAGTTTATAATGGAAAGAATATGGACCCCGTAAATTATTTTTTTGCAGATCTTACGCCGGCTTTGTTTAAAGAGATGGTTGCCATAACTGCAAATACGGGACAGTCGTTGGATTAACTACAAAACAATATATTATGCCTTATAAAGAAAAAACAATAGAAAAACTTTACTACACTATAGGTGAAGTGTCTGAGATTTTTGGTGAGAATACATCATTAATTCGTTTTTGGGCAGGTAAATTCCCCGAATTTATAAAGCCTGCTAGGAATAAGAAAGGGAATAGATTGTTTACAGCACAAGATTTAGCAAATTTTAAGGTCATATATTATCTTGTAAAGGAGAGGGGGATGACTTTAGATGGAGCAGCAAAGAGGATGAAAGATAATATTACAGGTGTGGATAAACGAGTTGATGTTATATTGCGGCTTACAGCTATAAAAGAAAAATTGCAAAATGTTGCAGAGACAATTTCGGTAGAACAAGAAGAGCAATGATAACAGCGCGTGAACTTGTAATGCCAATAGAGCAGCTTGCTCCTATTTCTATGCAAGAGGGATGGGATAATTGTGGTTTCTCTGTAGGAGATAGTAATAAAGAGGTTAAGAGAGCTCTTGTTGCATTAGATTGCTCCGAAGATGTTATTAATGAGGCTATAACACTAAAATGTGATATTGTAATTACACATCATCCACTTATTTTTGGAAATATAAAAAATATAACTCCTTGCAATTTTACAGGTCGTATTATTGAGAAGGCTATAAAAAATAACATTGTTATTTATTCTGCGCACACTAATATGGATAAGGCAATTGGGGGAGTGAGTGGGCTTATGGCAGATAAGTTAGAGTTAATTGAACGTATGCCTTTAACAGAAGAGGGGTTTGGAATAGTAGGAAATCTTAAAACGCCAATTGTAGTTTTAGATTTTGTGAAATTAGTTAAAGAGAGGTTTGCTCTCTCTAACATAAGTACATCAAAGCTTTTTGAGCAAGAGATAACAAGGATTGCCGTATGTGGCGGAAGTGGCGGCTCATATATAAAAGATGCAATGCAGAGGGGAGCACAAGTGTATATAACCGGAGATATTACGTATCATAATTTTTATTGTGAGAGAGGCTTTACAGTTATAGATATAGGCCATTATGGTAGTGAATATGGTGTCGTAAAATTATTCTCAAATATTATTTGCAAAAATTTTCCTACCTTTACCGTTTTAATTAGTACAAAAAATAATAATCCCATATATTATCATTAAAGTTGAATTATGGCTACAAGTAAAAAAAATAAGACAGTTGCACCTCCAGTAGTGGAGGGAGAGACTTTTACATCTTTGCAAATTTCAAAAAATTTAGATTCAGATGTAAGTATGGAGATAAAGCTTCGTTTATTATACAAGCTTCAACAAGCGGATAGTAGGATAGATAAAATTTATCTTCTTAGAGGAGAACTTCCTTTAGAGGTACAAGATCTTGAGGATGAAATTTTAGGCTTGCAAACAAGGGTTGCAAATCTTCAAAAAGAAATTAAAGAGATTGATGCATTTATTACTCAAAAGAAGCAGGATTTAATTACAGGGAAAGCTCTTATAGAAAAATACGGAGTTCAAAGAAATAATGTAAAGAATAATAGAGAATATGATTCCTTATCAAAAGAGATTGAGTTTCAAGAGCTTGAGCTTCAATTGTCTGATAAAAAAATTATTGATAATACAAAACTCCTTATAGAGAAAAAAGAGAATTTGGCATCTACCGTGCTTACTCTTAAAGGAAGAGAAGAAGATATTGTAACAAAGAAGAAAGAGTTGGACAATATTGTAGGAGAGACTAAAAAAGAAGAAGAGGCTTTGTTAAAAGAATCGGCAGATTTGCAATCTAAAATAGATGCAAGGATGCTTAATGCTTATAAAAAAGTTAGATCAAATGCAAGAAATAAACTTGCAGTAGTAACTGTAAAAAGGGATGCATGTGGTGGCTGTTTTAATAAGATTCCTCCTCAAAGACAGATGGATATTGTATTGAGCAAAAAAATTATAGTTTGCGAGTATTGTGGAAGAATTCTTGTAAGTTCTGAGTTTGAACAAGAATAGTTTATGGAGCAGAAACCTTATATATTAAGGGAGCTTTTCTTTAAACATGTGGCACAGACATCCTCTTTACCTTTGGGAATAAATATCCATAGGGCGGAGGGTGTTTTTTTATATTCTCAAGAAGGAAGTGGGCAAAATATTACCGAGAAAAGATATATAGATTTAATATCTGGAGTTTCTGTAAGTAACGTTGGGCACGCAAATAGAGAAATAATTGATGCTATAAAAGAGCAAGTAGAAAAGTATTCCCACTTAATGGTTTACGGAGAATTTATACAGGCTCCACAGGTGCTTTATGCACAACTGCTTACCTCTATTCTCCCTAGTAGTCTTAATAGTGTATATTATGTAAATTCTGGTAGTGAGGCAAACGAGGCAGCTCTTAAATTAGCAAAGCGTATTACAGGCCGCAGGGAACTAATAAGTTGTTATAATGCGTATCATGGAAGTACCCACGGTGCGTTAAGTATGATGAGTAACGAAGAGTTTAAAAACTCATTTCGTCCTCTGTTGCCAAATGTAAACCATATAGAGTTTAATAATTTAGCAACTATTAATCGCATTACAACTAAAACGGCGGCTGTTCTTATAGAGCCTGTGCAAGGTGAGGGTGGAGTGCAAATTCCAACTCATGAATTTTTAGCTACACTTAGAGAACAATGTTCAAAAGTTGGGGCGTTACTTATTTTTGATGAAATTCAAACGGGATTTGGCCGTACCGGTAAAATGTTTGCATTTCAAAAATATAATGTAGTTCCCAATATTATTACATTGGCAAAAGCCATGGGTGGAGGAATGCCGTTGGGCGCACTTGTAGCCTCTGATAAACTTATGGAAGCATGGCAAAGTAATCCGGTATTAGGACACATAACTACATTTGGCGGACATCCTGTCTCTTGTGCAGCGGCTTTAGCGTCGCTAAAAATATTGCTTAGAGAAAAATGGATAGACCAAGTAGAGGCAAAATCTTTACGTTTTATACAGGCACTTAAAAATTGTCCCCACGTAAAAGAGATACGGGCTGCAGGGCTTCTTATTGCTGTAGATTTAAAAGATAGCGAAAAAGCCAAAAAAATATTGTATTTACTTTTAGAAGAAGGAGTGCTTACAGATTGGTTTCTTTTTCAACCAACTTCATTTAGAATAGCCCCTCCACTTTGTATTTCCAATGAAGAGATAGATATGGCTATTAATGCTATAAAGAGGGCATTGAATAGATTGTAAAACCAAAAAGCATTAGAAAAATGGCAAAGATGATTGGTAAAAAAGGAGCTCAAGGCTCCAATCAAATAAAAAATGTAGAAATTATTGGATTGGAAAGTGGCAAAAAACCGCCTCAAGCTATAGATATAGAAGAGGCTGTACTTGGAGCATTATTGTTGGAGCCAAATGCAGTTGCCGATGTGTTAGATGTTCTTGTGCCTGAGTGCTTTTACAAAGAATCTAACAGAAAAATTTACAAAGCCATCTCCGCTTTAGCAGCCAAACATGCCCCTATCGATATATTTACAGTTTCGCAAGAACTAAAAAACACAGATGATTTAGAAGAAATTGGCGGGCCGGTTTATTTAAGCCAGCTAAGTTTAAGAATAGGAGCGGCAGCTCACCTAGACTATCATACTAAAATTCTAGTACAAAAATATATACAGCGTGAATTAATCTCTATAAGTTATGAGGTTCAAAAGGATTCTTTTGATGATACTTTATCGGTAGACGATTTATTAGACTCAACACAGCAAAAAATATTTAATCTCGCCGATAGAAACATGAAGCGAGAAACTCAGTCTGTACAAGATGTTATAAACGAGGCTATTGATGAATTACATGCAGTACAAGAGCGAACAGACGGATTAAGCGGAGTGCCAAGTGGATATACAGGAATAGATAAAGTTACTTACGGGTGGCAACCATCAGATCTTATTATTATTGCAGCACGTCCGGCAATGGGTAAAACTGCATTTGTCCTTACAATGGCTAGGAATATGGCAGTAGAGCATAAAGTTCCTGTTGCTGTATTTTCGTTGGAAATGTCATCGGTACAATTGGTAAAACGGCTTATGGTTAGTGAAACAGGGCTATCTTCAGAAAAAATAAGGGGTGGTAAAAAACTTGTAGAACATGAGTGGGTACAAATTAACGACAGATTAAACTCTTTATCGCAAGCCCCGTTATATATAGATGATACTCCATCGTTATCAATTTATGAATTTAGATCTAAAGCTAGGAGACTAGTTGCTTCGGCTGGGGTTAAAATGGTTGTAATAGACTATTTGCAGTTAATGACAGGACCTCCAGAGCTTAAGGGAATGAGGGAACAAGAGGTATCATCAATTTCCAGATCACTTAAAGCTATTGCAAAAGAATTAAATATACCAATAATAGCACTATCTCAGTTAAGTAGAGCCGTAGAAACCAGAGGGGGATCTAAGAGACCACAATTGAGCGATTTAAGAGAATCGGGAGCAATTGAGCAAGATGCAGATATTGTTATGTTTATTCATAGACCAGATTACTACGGCATGGCAGAGGATCCAACACAAGTTGGTTTAACAGAGATTATTATAGCAAAACACCGTAATGGTTCGGTTTGTGATGTGCAAATGAGATTTAGAAGCTCTGAGGTTAAATTTGTAGATATAACAGATGCGTCATTAGATATGCCTTCTGATAATGCAGACTCATCTGTATCTTATGGCTCAAAAATGAACTCTGTAGGAGATTTTGGAAATAATGAATTTGGAGGGAATAATGAATTTTAATATTAGAACATTTTATTTTGCCTTACTAATGTTGCTATTATGTGGGCCTATTAAGGCACAGCGAGCTAATTCTCCATATAAAGATGGAGAATCTTTAACTTATGTTATTAATTACAGATGGGGTAGCGTTAATACAGATGTAGGAGAAGCTGTTACAAGTCTTACGTATAATAATGGTATATTCCATAGTATAATAAAGGGGAGGACTTATAAATTTTATGATGTCTTTTTTAAGGTTAGAGAACATTTTGAAAGTAAGTTTTATGAATATCCAATGAGACCTTATTATTTTTATAGAGATACGTATGAGGGTAAGTATAGAATGAGGAATACTTTTTATTTTAATAATACAGACTATAACATAAAAGCAAGAATACAGAGATACGAGGATTTGCCTAAGGATACTATTCTTACAGGTAAAGAGCATACATTTGATTTGGTAGCTCTTTTCTATAATGTAAGAAATATTAATTTTGAAGCAACACCAATAGGGGTTAAGCAGCCCATTTCATTTGCTATAGATGATGATGTTTTTAATTTTTATTATGTGTATGAAGGTAAGGAAATAAAAAAAATATCTGGGATAGGCACGTTTAGAACACTTAAATTTGCAGTAAAATTAGTTGCAGGAAGCGTTTTTACAGGTAAAGAGGAGATGGTAGTGTGGGTTACAGACGATAATAACAAAATACCACTGCTATTTGAATCACCAATATTGGTTGGAAAAGTATCGGGACGACTCTCAAAATGGGTTAATCTTAAGTATTCTTTAACAAGTAAAATTAAATAGAGGATGTCTTTATGTAATTATTCTCTTACAAAAATAAAATAATATTTATCAATTATGTTGTGAAATGGATAAGAAAAAGGAAATAGAACACGTTGGAAAAATTATTAATATTACCAATTTAAAAATAGAAGTTGAGATTATAAATAAATCTCTTTGTGCTTCATGTCACGCAAAATCAATGTGTTCGGTAAGTGATGCTAAAGATAAAATAGTAGATATACCTTACTATAATAATGGAGAATATAGTATTGGCGAGGAGGTGTATGTAGCTATAAAGCGTTCTATGGGGTTTAAGGCAGTGTGGATTTCATATGTAATTCCTGTTACAATCTTATTGGTTTTTTTATTAACTTTGTCGAGCCTTAGTCTGCATGAGTTGTGGATTGGGCTTATTTCTATTTTGGCTGTCTGTATTTATTATTTTATAATTTATATATTTAGAGACAAAATAGCGAATGGTTTTATGTTTACAATAGCTAAAAAATTATAAAATAAAAAAATGAGTACTACTATTATCTTTACCGTGGCCAGTCTAAGTCTTTTAGGGCTTTTGCTGGCTGTTGTGCTGTATTTTGTGGCACAGAAGTTTAAGGTAGAAGAGGATCCGCGAATAGATATTGTGGAAGCTCTTATGCCCGGTGCAAATTGCGGCGGATGTGGTCAAGCCGGATGTAGAGCTTTTGCCGAATCGTGTGTAAAAGCCACTAATTTGGATAATCTATTCTGTCCTGTAGGGGGGAATCCTACAATGAAAAATGTTGCTGACGCCCTTGGTTTTAAGGTTACCGAAAAAGCTCCTATGATTGCCGTTGTAAGATGTAATGGCACATGTACTAATCGTCCAAAAATAAATAATTATGATGGATTTGCTTCTTGCGCTGCAATGAATGCCTTATATTCCGGTGATACCGGTTGTAAATACGGGTGTCTTGGGCAAGGTGATTGTACACTTGTTTGCAATTTTGGTGCAATATCTATTAATAAAGAGACCGGTCTTCCACAAGTAGATGAAGATAAATGTACGGCATGCGGTGCGTGTGTAAAGGCTTGTCCTAAAATGATAATAGAACTTAGAAATAAAGGGATAAAAGGGAGAAGAATTTTTGTATCTTGTGTTAATAAAGACAAAGGAGGAATTGCTAAAAAAGCATGTTCGGCTGCTTGTATAGGATGTGGCAAATGTGCTAAGGTGTGTCCTTTTGATGCAATTACAATTGAGAATAATTTGGCGTACATAGATTTTAATAAATGTAAATTATGTACAAAATGTGTTGCAGAGTGCCCTACGGGAGCTATCCACGCAATTAATTTTCCGCCTAAGCCACCAAAAGTTACAGAGCAAAAAGCAGAAGAAAAACCAATAGAGCAAGTTAATAACCAAGCATAAATTAAGAATAGAAGTATGAAAACATTTTCTTTAGGTGGAGTTCATCCTAACGATTGTAAAATATCGGCGAATGTCGCTATTGAGAACTTCCCAATTCCGGAAGTTGCATATATCTCTATGTCCCAGCATCTTGGTGCTCCGGCAGAGCCTATTGTTGTAGTTGGAGATAAAGTTAAAGTTGGACAGCTAATAGCAAAGGCCAGCGGATTTATTTCGGCGCCTGTTCATTCTAGCGTATCGGGAACTGTAAAATCCATAGAAACTATAAAGGATATTGCCGGTAATTCTTGTAAAGCCGTTGTTATTACTGTTGAGGGAGATGAGTGGGTAGATACAATAGATTGTTCTAGTGATATTGTGAGCGATATAAAATTAGATTCTAAAGCTATTATTGCTAAAATACAGGAATGTGGCGTTGTTGGATTGGGGGGGGCAACATTTCCCACTAATGTAAAACTTTCGCCTCCTCCCGGTAAAAAGGCAGAGTTCCTTATTATAAATGCGGCAGAATGTGAGCCTTATCTTACAAGTGATTATAGGGTTATACTAGAGATGCCAGAGCAAATTCTTATTGGTGCCTCTATTATGATGAAGGCACTTGGTGTTACTAAAGGTTTTGTTGGTATAGAAGAAAATAAACCGCAGGCTATAAAAATATTAAGCGAACTTGCATCTAAATATCCACAGATTAAAATTGTTACTTTACAGAAAAAATATCCGCAAGGGGGAGAGAAACAACTTATTGATGCCGTAGTTGGACGTAAAGTTCCTTCAATGGGCTTGCCTATTGACGCAGGTGCGGTTGTGCAGAATGTGGGAACCTCTCTTGCTGTTTATGAGGCTGTACAAAAAAATAAACCTCTTTTTGAGGGGGTGTTAACTGTAACAGGAGAGATTAGTGGAGCTCAGAAAAATTACAAGCATAGAGTTGGTACACCTATAAGTGCAATTGTAGCTGCTGTTGGCGGAGTACCGCAAAATGCGGCAAAGGTTATAAGTGGGGGGCCTATGATGGGTAAAGCTATTGCAAACTTAGATGCTCCTACTCTTAAAGGGTCTTCAGCTATTCTTTTTTTAGCAGAAGAGCAGACAAAAAGATTACAAGAGAGTAATTGTATAAGGTGTGGCAAATGTGTTGAAGCTTGTCCTATGGGACTAGAGCCATATTTGTTAAATAAATTGGGGAGAGCATCACGTATGGATGATCTTGAGGCTGCAAGGGTTTATGATTGTATAGAGTGCGGTTGTTGCTCTTTTACATGTCCTGCATATATTCCGTTGCTAGATACTATAAGGTTGGCAAAAGGCAATGTTATGAAAATTATGCGTAGCCGTCCAAAAAAATAATTAACTCTACTTAAGAATTTAAAAATAATAAATAATGAATAAACTGCTTGTATCACCTTCACCACATATTCACGGGAAGGAAAATACCAGAAACTTAATGCGAGATGTGGTAATAGCCTTACTGCCTGCAGTAGCGGTTTCTATATACTTTTTTGGCTTTTCTGCCTTAACATTGGTTTTGGTGGGGGTTATCTCTTGTGTTGCTATTGAGTATCTCATTGAGAAGTTCTTAATGAAATCAAAAATTACAATATGTGATTACTCGGCTGTTGTTACCGGTTTGTTATTAGCTCTAAATGTTCCTGCAAATGCGCCATGGTGGATTATGCTTATTGGAGCTATTGTGGCAATAGGGATAACAAAAATGTCTTTTGGAGGACTTGGCCAAAATTTATTTAATCCTGCTTTGGTTGGGCGCGTATTTCTTATGGTTTCATTTCCTGTAATTATGACAGATTGGACTATTCCTGCTTCTTTCTTTGGAGCAACAATAGATGCTGCATCTGGTGCTACTCCGCTTGGAATAGTTAAAGAGGGATTGGCACAAGGACAAACTATAAGCCAAATATATGCGCAAAACGATTTTTCATATACTCAAATGCTTTTTACTAGAGTTGGTTCGTCGGGCGAAATTTCTGCCATAGCTCTTATTCTTGGGTTTGTGTATTTGTTAATAAAGAGGGTTGTAAAGCCTCATATTCCACTTGCAATCTTTGGATCTATCTTTGTGTTTTCTGGCATATTATGGTTATGTAATGGGGATAAATTTACCGATCCTATTTTTAATATTTTAACAGGTGGTATATTATTGGGGTCTATGTTTATGGCTACAGATTATGTAACTTCTCCAATGAGTAATAAGGGAATGATAATATTTGGCGTTGGAATAGGTGTTTTAACAATTCTTATCCGTCAATTTGGTGCTTATCCCGAGGGAATATCGTTTGCTATCTTAATAATGAATGCGACTGTTCCTCTTATTAATATGTATTTTAAACCTAAAAGATTTGGCAAGGAGGTAAAGTAATGGCAATAGAATCTACATTTAAAAATATGGTATTAACCCTTTTTGGGGTGTGTCTAGTGTCTTCTGCTGTATTGGGTGGCATATATGCCGTAACCAAGGAGCCTATAGATGCAGCACAGGTTGCAAAGATAAACAATGCCATTGGCGGCGTTGTTCCGGATTTTGATAATACCCCTTCTGCAGAAAAATTTACTGTTGGTGAGGGAACTAAGGCAGCTACAGTTTATCCGGCAAAAAAAGGAAACGATATTGTTGGGTATGCAATTGAGGCTGCAACTACAAAAGGGTTTGGTGGAAGAATAACTATTATGGTTGGATTTCTTCCTAATGGCTCTGTAAAAGATATTGCAGTAATTTCACATGCGGAGACTCCCGGTTTAGGGGCAAAAATAAGTGATGGAGCAGGGCCTTTTATTACACAGTTTCAAGGAAAGAATCCCGGTGATGGTAATTTTAAACTATCGGTGAAAAAAGATGGTGGTAATGTTGATGCAATAACGGCTTCTACAATTACATCAAGAGCGTTTTGTGATGCGGTGGAGAATGCGTATAATGCTTTTCTATCGGTGAATAAAAATAAGGAGGAATAATATGAGCAAATTTGGTTTAATTACAAAAGGAATAATAAAGGAAAATCCTACATTTGTTCTTGTTTTGGGTATGTGTCCCACATTGGGAACAACTACATCGGCAATTAACGGTTTGGGAATGGGAATGGCTACTATGTTTGTTCTGGTTCTTTCAAATATCGTAATTTCTGCTACGGCGCCGTTTATCCCGGCAAAAGTTAAAATTCCAAGCTATATTGTAATGATAGCAGCGTTGGTAACTGTGTTGCAGTTTGTGATGCAAGCTTATGTGCCTGCTCTTTATGAGACGCTTGGGTTGTTTATTCCACTTATTGTGGTAAACTGTATAGTGCTTGGTAGAGCTGAGGCATTTGCTTCTAAAAATGGAGTTATTAGTTCTGCATTTGACGGGCTTGGAATAGGGCTTGGCTTTTGCCTTTCGTTAACGGTGCTTGGTTTCGTAAGGGAATTATTGGGTGGCTTGTCTGTGTTTGGACATAAACTTATTGATGCCGATGGTATGCTTGCATTTGTACTTGCCCCAGGTGCATTTATTGCTCTTGGTTACCTAATGGTGCTGTTTAACAAGCTTAAAGCTAAAAATTAATCCTTAAATAGAACATAACATATTATGGAATATATAATAATTATAATTTCGGCGGTATTTGTTAATAATATATTGTTATCGCAATTTCTTGGAATATGCCCGTTTTTGGGCGTTTCAAATAGAGTTTCTACGGCAGTTGGAATGTCGGGGGCAGTTTGTTTTGTAATGGCAATTGCCACACTGGTAACATTCCTTGTGCAAAATTACATTCTTGTACCATTGGGGATAGAGTTTATGCAAACCATTACTTTTATTTTGGTTATTGCAGCTCTTGTACAAATGGTAGAGATAATTCTTAAAAAGATAAGTCCTGCATTGTATCAGGCTCTTGGGATTTTTCTTCCTCTTATTACAACAAATTGTGCTGTACTAGGAGTTGCTATTCTTGTGGTTTCTAAAGAGTTTACATTTGGAGGAGATCCTCATATGCTTGGGCTTGCCGCTTCTGTTGTATATGCAATTGCAAGTGCGTTAGGTTTTGGCTTGGCAATGACTTTATTTGCCGGTCTTAGGGAACAATTAGAGCTCTCAAATGTTCCTAAAGCATTTAAAGGCATTCCAATAGCACTTATTACGGCTGGTATTCTTGCAATGGCTTTTATGGGATTTTCGGGAATGGTTTAAATATTTTATTATGGAGAAAAATAAAGCAATATCAAAGATTCTAACTACGTTAGAAATAGAAGCTCTGTTAAGAGAAGGAAAAACGGATGAGGCATATAATCAGCTTAATGATCTCCTTAAAAAGGAGCAGGGTAATTCGTATGCATGGTATTTGCTTGGGGGAATATATAGGCGTCAGCAATTATGGGGCGAAGCTATAAATGCATATAATAAGTCTAAGATGATAGACCCAACAGGTCCTGCCGCAATAGCCATTGAATCTATTTACGAGATATTACATTTTACAAATACAGATTTAATGAATCCATAGCACTAAAAATGCGATTATTTTTTTAAACATACAATTATTTCAATACTGTGACGTCCTTATATTTGGACGTCTTTTTTTTGTCTAAATTTTAATTATTTTAATAAAAAATAATAATTTTTCAATAAAAAACAGATATTTTTCATCTTACATATTTTAATTTTTTCATTAATTTTTTCAATAGTTTAATAGTTAAATTTTGATAATACTATACTTTTCAAAAGATATAGTGAATATATATATAAAAAAATTTATAAGTTTTATATGCCAAATCTCCCGTATATGCCGGCGTATTGTGAGTTTTAATTCTTAATTATATTTGCGCCCAATAAAAACCTACAATAAACTTTATATTAATCTAATCTAATTTTCATGAAAAGGATGAAACTATTATTAACAGTAATTTCGTTATTTGCTGCTAGTTTTGCATTTGCGCAAAACATAACAGTTACGGGAACTGTTACAGACGCTGCCGGGGGAGAGTCCCTTTTAGGTGCGTACATTCAAGTCAAGGGTACAAACACCGGTACCATGGCCGACGACAATGGTAAGTATACCATTAGCTGTGCAAGCAATGCTGTCCTTGTTTTTTCATACATAGGATATGATAACGTTGAAATTCCTGTAGAAGGGAAAACGGTGGTAAATGCAGCATTAAAATCTGCAAATGTGTTAAATGAAGTTATTGTAACTTCGGGGTATGGTGTTGCTACAAAAGGAACATTTACCGGTGCCGCATCAGTTGTTAAAAGCGACAAACTTCAAATTCCTGTAAGTTCTTTTGAAAAAGCTCTTCAAGGGAATGCAGCCGGAGTTATGTCTGTTTCCAATTCAGGACAACCGGGTGCAGGACAAAGCGTAACAATTCGTGGTATAGGTTCTATTCAAGGAGGTACATCGCCCCTTTATGTTGTGGATGGTATTCCTATTGCTACCGGTAACTTTGGTAATATGACACAAACAGCAAGCACTGCCAGTTCCGATAATATTAACGCATTATCTTCTTTAAACCCTAATGACATTGAAACATTGGTGGTATTAAAAGACGCTGCTGCAACATCTATTTATGGGTCTAGAGCATCTAATGGTGTTATTTTAATTACAACTAAAAGAGGAGCTTCTGGAAAAACACAGTTTAATTTAAAGATGAGTACCGGCTTTTCTTCTAGAACAACCAAGAATTTTAATACTCTAAATAAAGATGAGTATATAGATTTCTTAACTGACGCTCGTGCTAATGCCGGTTTTAAGGATGGTGTCATAAATATTAATGGTAAAGATATAAACGGTTACATTGCCAAAACCTTTCCTGTAAGAAATGCACAACAAGATTTGTACAATTATGATTGGTCTAAAGATGCGTACAATGATAGTGCTCCCACATACGCTATAGACTTAAGCGCACGTGGGGGAAATGAGAAAACTAAATTTTTTGCATCTCTATCTTACATGGACCAACAGGGTATTGTAAAAAAGACAGATTTAACTCGTTACTCTGGTCGTATAACAGTAGATCATAAAGTAAATGATAAACTTAGTTTTACTGCCGGTATTAATTTATCGTATAATGACCAACAATCCCCTATGACAACAAGTGGCTATTATATTAATCCTGTTTTTGCATCGTTAATGTATGCTCCAATAGATCCGGCTAGAATTACACCCGGTTCATTCTTATATTCAGGAGGTAAAATGATACCTCACTATCCCGAAAACGGACTCAATATAGATAATACAGTTACATACGCTAATGCTAACTTTGTTGCCAATCAGGAGTATGATGATTTCTCATCTCGTACTGCAAGGGCAATATCAAATTTAGGGGCACAGTGGGAAATAATAGATGGCTTAATTCTTAAAGGAGTAGGTGGTCTAGATTATTTTTATTTAACGGAATCTGACTGGAAAGATCCAAGACCTAAAGGAAACTCAAGCTCTTATTTAAGAGGTACTTCGGAGACAAGTGTTGGCGAAAACCTTGTCTGGAATGAGACTGTAACTCTTAACTATATTAAAACATTTGGAGACCATAGTATGAATTTAATGATAGGTCAAGAATCTCAGGGCTCCGACTATAGAAATGTTGATGCAACCAAACAAGATTTTCCGGGAAGAGATTATCATCAACTAAGCTCAGGTGCAACTAATAATGCAATTGAAGGAACCAGATATGGCTCTAATCTTGCATCCTTTTTTGCAAATGGGAACTATAATTATAACAATAAGTACTTTGTATCGGCTAGTATTCGTCGTGATGGATCATCAAAATTATCGGTAGATAATCGTTGGAGTACATTTTGGTCGGTTGGAGCTTCTTGGAAAATAGCACAAGAAAATTTTGCTAAGGATCTTAAATGGTTATCATCGGCTACGCTACGTGCTAGTTATGGAACAACAGGTAATTCGTCTGGGATAGGGAGCTACGCAGCGCAAGGATTATTTGGCGCAGGCTCCAACTATAATGGAAGTGCCGGTATTTACCCTTCTCAAATTGCTAACCCTAATTTAGGTTGGGAGAGGAGTGAATCTTTTAATATAGCATTAGACTTTGCTTTCTTAAACGGTAGAATAGGAGGTTCAATAGAGTGGTATAACCGTGATACTAAAGATTTATTATTGGATATGCCTCTTTCGTTTACTTCCGGGTTCTCAAAAATAACATCAAATGTAGGTGCTATCAACAATAAAGGTATTGAACTTTCATTAAATGCAACACCTATCCAAACCAAGAATTTTAGTTGGAATGTAGATTTTAATATTACCCATAATAAAAACAAAATCACAAAATTAGTTGATGATGCACCTATAGATAATTCTCCTTGGAGATATCAAGTTGGATACGATATTCAAACATTTTACACACGCCCTTGGGCTGGTGTTAACCCGGCAGATGGCCGCCCTATGTATTATGATAAAAATGGAGAACTTATTTATACAACAAATGGTTATGGGGAACTAAGACAAATGGGAGCTAGTGCGGCCCCTAAATTTTATGGAGGTTTAACTACTCGCTTTAATTTCTATGGTGTAGACTTAGCTCTAATGTTCTATTATACTTATGGCGGTAAGATATATGACTCATCATGGGGCAATGCTACTAGCTTAGGTAATAGAGGACTATATAATCAACACTCATCTGTATCAACAGACCGTTGGCGTAAAGAAGGCGATATAGTACAATACCCCAAAGCTTATTATGGCTATTCAAGTGCTGTATATGGCGTTGCAACAGATAGACTTATCTTTGATGGTTCTTATATTCGTTTAAGAGATATTACTGTAGGATATACGTTACCTAAAAAATGGCTAGACGCAATAGGATTTACAGGAGTACGTATTTATGGGCAAGCATCTAACTTGTTTACAGCTAGCAAATTTCCAGATGCCGATCCCGAGGTAGGACGTTCGGGGTATTATTACATGGGGTACCCTAATGCAAAAACAATAACATTTGGTATTGACTTAAAATTTTAATACGACACAAATCATGAAAAATAACTTAAAAATAATTAGCGCAATTTTTTTGACTACAATAATGGTCTCTTGCAATAAGTTTTTGTCTACAAAGCCTTATGCATATATGCCCGAAGATGTAGCAATAACAAATTACGATGATGCTAAATATGCCCTTACAGGAATATATGATGCGCTTCAGAATTATACTTACTATGGAAGAGATTATATTGTATACGGTGATGTATACACCGATAACATAATTATTTCCCCCAATAATTCAAATCGTTTTCTTTCTGAGGCTCAGTGGACAGTAACACCGTCAACCGGTGATATGGAATATTTTTGGCAAAGAGCATATATTGCAATAAATAGGGCTAATAATTTGCTTGAATATATAGATAAATTAGATGCAACCGAATCTCAAAAAGCAGAGGTTAAGGGCCAAGCTTTGGCAATAAGAGCCATGGCTCATTTTGATCTTGTTCGTTTTTATGCACAAACGTACAAAGGCAACGAGAACTCTTTGGGAATACCTTATATGAGCAAAAGAATAATTCTTGAAAAACCTACCAGAAATACAGTAGCCGAAGTATATACTAATGTTATAAATGACTTTAATGCTGCTATTGAACTTTTAAAAGGGCAGTCAGAAAGTCTTGCTCCATACAGAATTAGCTATTGGAGCGCAAAAGCTCTTCTTGCAAGAGTGTATATGACTCAGCTAGATTATGATAAGGCTAAAACAGTATTGAGTGATATAGTTACTAATAGTGGTTATAAGCTATTACCTAATGCAGAGTTTGCTCCAGCTTGGGGAAAACCTTATGATGCAGCATTAAATACAGAGTTTATGTTTGCTCTTAACTCGCGTCCCGATGACTATGGCCAAACATCTTGCTTAGGATATATATTTATACAGGCAGGTTATGGAGATTTAAGAGTTCCTGAATCAATAAAAGCTTTATATACAAAGTCTGATGTTCGTAATGGTTGGTTTATGGATGGAAAAGGGACTCAAAAAGGCTCTATTTTTGTAAACAAATATCCAGGAAGAGATGCAACATCAGGCCTTTCAGATTCTCCGGTAATGCGCCTTAGTGATGTGTATTTAATGTACGCAGAAGCTTGTGTTTTAGGCTCTTCTAAGAACGAAACCACAGCTATAGAATATTTAGATAAAGTACGCCGTAGGGCAGATATTAACGTAGTTGCAACAACTTTAACAGGACAGGCTCTAATAGATGCTATTGCTCTTGAAAGACGTAAGGAACTTGTTTATGAAGGACAATACCTTTTTGATCTAAAGAGAAATCACATGGATATTAATAGTGGCCTTAGGAGTGATAATACTCTATATACAGTAGTAACATATCCCGATACAAGATTAGCGATGCCAATTCCTCAATCAGAAATTGATGCCAATCCTAACATTAAACAAAACCCCGGTTATTAAAAAATAAAGGAAAAATAATATGAAAAATATATTTACAATACTTGCAGTTTTCTGCTTGATATTTTTATCTTCTTGTGAAAAAGAACAAAAGAAATATGATGGAGATGCGCAGATAGCTTTTTCTTTGGCAAAGTATAGTTTTAATGTAACTTCTACAACTGGTACAATAACTATTCCTATCCAATTAATTTCTACAGGAGCTATGGACGCTGTAACCGCTAATATTGCAGTTGAATCTCAAATGCCGGCCAATATTGCAACTGTACCTGTTTCTGCTGTTATAGAAGGAGGAAAATTTACTGCCAATCTTGTAGTTAAAGTAAATTATGCTGCTCTTGATAGCAAATCAAATAAATTAGTGCTAAATCTTACTTCTAATATAAAGGTTGCAGAAAACTTTAAGCAGGCAACAATTACATTAGTTAAAAAGTAAAATTTAATAAAGTTATTTAATTATAATAATTAGACGCCCATATATTTGGGCGTTTTTTTTTGTTTGTATTTTAGTATTATATTAATAATTGTGAAATTATTATTACATTTGTGTTGTTAAAATAACAAACCTATAGTTATTTTAATAAAAACTTAACTAAATTAACTAATATAACTAACTAAAAAATGAAAAAACTATTCTTCACAACATTGGTGATGCTATTTTTTTCTGTATTAAGCATTCAACTTACCGCTCAAGAGAGAACACTCACAGGTAAGGTTCTTGCCGCAGATACAGGAGAGCCTATTCCGGTAGCATCTGTTTTAGTAAAGGGTTATAACACTCTAGGTACTTATACCTTAGACAACGGTACGTTCACTCTAAAGGATGTTCCTGCCGGCGCAACTCATTTAATTTTTAATTCAATGGGCTATATGGATTTAGAAGTTCCTATTGGAACTCAAAAAGTCTTTAATGTAAAATTAAATCCGGATGCAATTTCGCTAAATGACGTTGTTGTAACCGCATTAGGTATCCAAAGACAAGCAAAAGCAATTGGATATGCTACAGCTAAAGTGTCATCTGAGGATTTAACAAGAACAAAAAATATGGATGCATCACAAGCACTTATTGCTAAGGTTTCAGGCCTGCAAATAAGTTCATCATCTGCTTCTTTAGATGCCGGCATTAGAGTTAACTTGCGTGGTAATCGTTCATTTAAAGGAAATAATCAGGCCTTATTGGTTGTAGACGGTATTCCTACACCTCTTAATTACTTACAAACAATGAACCCTAATGATATTGAGAATATAACGGTATTAAAAGGTGGTAGCGCTGCTGCATTATATGGTTCTGCTGCTGCAAATGGGGTATTGTATGTTACTACCAAAAAAGGGCAGATAGGTCGTCCGCGAGTAACTTATTCATTAACAACAACTTTTGATAAAATGTCTTATTTTCCAAAATATCAAAAGAGATTTGGAGCTGGTAGTGAGGATAAAACCACCGGTTTTGGACGTTATATTAAGGATGAGAATCAGCAATATGGTCCAGAGTTTGACGGTTCACTCGTTGATGTAGGACAGCCTTTTTGGCTTCCCGGAACTACTACAGAAAAGCAACTTACAGGGACCTATGACTTTAAGGATGGGGCTAAAGAAGGATTTTATCAAACAGGAATAGGTCTTCAAAATGACATCTCCTTTTCTTCAGGTGGCGAGAACGGAAACTTTTTTATGTCTTATCAGCATGCACATAGAAAAGGGACACTTGTAGGTGATGAATACAGACGTCAAACTATAAGATTTAATGCCTCTCGTACATATAAAAAGATTAGGGTAGGGGGAAATCTATCTTACTCTAATACTAAAACAGATATGAATAATACCGGTGATGCTATGTATGAGATATGGAATATTCCGGGTAATATAGATCTTCCTGCTTATAGAGATTGGAGAAATGTAGAGGGGGCAAACCCAAATGAATGGTGTAACTCATACTATGAGAATCCTTATGCTGAGCTAGATTTATACAGAAGAGAATCGCGTAGTGATAGGATAACCGCTTCTGCAGACTTAGAGTACAAACCATTATCTTGGTTAAAATTCCAAGGAAGAGCAGGATTAAACTTTGGAGTTACTAATAATAATGAGAGAACTAATCCGTGGCATTTTTCGGATTTAGCAAAGGACAATAGGTCAACTGGGGCAAAAGGGGATATTTATACAGCATTAAAAACAAAATCAAGTTATTATAATAGAGTAAATATTGATGCAATGGCTTTTGCTGAACATAAATTTAATAAAAATTTTGAAATTAAAGGAATGTTAGGTTGGTCTATGAACGATAATTATAGCGAATATAAAATGGTACATGCTCCAATGATGGAGGTAGACGACTTATTTAATATTGGCAATAAGGTAGGTGAACTTAATGGGGAGAATGAATTTATTCAATCGAGACAGCAATCTATTTATGCTAGTATAGACTTTTCTGCTTTTGGATGGGCATATTTACAAGTAACCGGCAGAAACGACTGGACATCCTTGCTTGCAGCACAAAATAGATCATTCTTTTATCCCGGAGCAAATCTTTCTGTAATGTTATCAGATGCTCTGCCTGCAATTAAACAGAATAAATGGCTTTCTTACTTAAAACTTAGGGCAACTTATGCAAAAGTTGGATCTGTTAATATTGGTACTTATAATCTTTATGATTTGGCAAACGTGCATAGTAAGTTTCCATTTGGCTCATTAACAGCTTATAAGATAAGCCAAAATATACGTAATGCAGATATTGGCCCCGAGTTTACTACAGAATTTGAATTAGGTGCCGAAATTGGTTTCTTAAAGGATAGAGTTGTTTTAGAAGCAGCGTACTATCGTCAAAAAACCACTGATCAAACTGTTAACGTAGATATTGCAGAATCGACAGGAGCAATATCTAAGTACCTAAATGCAGGTGTAATGAAAGGCCAAGGGGTAGAATTAGATTTAAAAATAACCCCACTTCTTAGATTTGGAGATTTTAGTTGGAATATTAATGCAAATGCAACTTTCTCAAATACAAAAGTTTCTAGTCTTTATGGCGATTTATCAGAATTATCTATAGATGATCCTATATATGCAATTTTGGGTGAAAACTATCCTATGATTAAGGCTACAGATTATCAACGTGATCCTCAAGGAAGGGTAATTGTTAATTCTGTTACAGGATTACCTAAGTTAGGCGATTTAAAACAAATAGGAACAACAGAACCTAAAGTAAGAATAGGGCTATCAACCGTAATGCGTTGGAAAGGGTTCTCTCTAAGTGCTACATTTGATTATAGAGGTGGTCACTATACTCGCTTTAATCATGAGAGCGACATGCTATTTACAGGGTCTTCTTATGTTACCGCACTTATGGGACGTCAAAGATTTGTGTTACCTAATTCGGTTATTGAGGTTAAAGATGCAAGTGGAAATGTATCTTATGAAGAAAATACCAATATTACATTAAATTCGGGTAATAAAGATTTCTGGGCATCTAACTATAGATCGTGTGTTGCTGCGCGTGTTGTAAGTGCTGCTGCATGGAAATTCCGCGAATTGTCAATAAGTTATGATTTACCGGAGAAACTTTTAAATAAAACTAATTTCTTCCAACGTATTTCGGTTGGTCTGGTAGGACGTAATTTATTTATGTGGGTTCCTTCTACTAATCTTTGGGGAGATCCCGAAAATTGGGGAGGCTCTACCAATTCAAATGCACCGGGATTAGCGGCTAGTAGACAATCGGGAGCTAGAACATTTGGATTTAATGTAACATTATCATTCTAATTCTAAAAAATTATAAACAATGAAAAAATATATATTATTAATTGTAATGTTTTTAGCATTGAGCATGTCAAGTTGTAGTAATTGGCTAGATATTAATAAGAGCCCTAATACAGCTAGTGCCGAAAATGTTACCGACGAGTTAATATTAACCGCATGTGAATATGATATGGTAAACAACCATATTAATAGCTCAAATGCTATGTTAGTTTCGCAGCATTTAACTAAATCAGGAGAATATTCCGGAGCCTATACATTCTTAAGCGGTAATATTATGCCACAGAATGTAGACTCATGGTGGAATACATACTACGAGGTAAATAATAACCTTAAGTTAATCTATAACAACTCTGTAAAGAGTGGAGATCTTGTACATAAGGGAATAGCTCAAATTTTATCTATTATTAATTACCAAAGATTGGTAGATATGTTTGGTAATATTCCATATACCGAAGCATGTGATCCATATAGCCATCCTCAACCTAAATATGACGATGCAGCAACTATATATACAGATCTTATTTTAAAAGCAGGTGAAGCAATTGCCGATTTGGAGGCCGGATCTAAAGGATACAGCAGCGCTTTGCAAAAAAAATTAGACAAAGCAGATATTATGTGTCAAGGTAATTTAGGCCTTTGGGTAAGGGTTGCATATACTATTAAGTTAAGATTGTTAATGAGAGTTTCAAATGTGCAGGATGTAAGTGCACAAGTTGCTGCCATTGCAAGTAAATGTCTTGGATTAAATGAAAACGTTATGGCAAATCCGGGCTATTATGCAGAGACAGATAAAATGAATATTTTTTATGAAAAATATGGGTGGAAGAAGACAGGTTCGGAAAATAGTAACCATAGGCAATATATGCCAACATCTGCATTGGTTGATATGCTACGTAATAACAATGATCCGCGTTTAAGGGTATATGTAGATCCTAGGCCTAATTTAGCCGACCCTACAGATGGCTCTGCAAATTATACAAAGTTTGGACTAGGAAAACAACCTTATGTGGGAATTCCTTATGGGCAGCCAAATCCTCCAAGAAAACATTATTGCACTAGAACCGGTACCGGCGTTTTAGCCGGAGGAGCAGATAAAGAAAAAGGCATGATAAGATCATCTTTATTTATAGCAGGGTCCGAAGTAGGGTTTTTCCTTGCAGAAGCGGCTTTAAGAGGAATGATACCGGGTGGCGATGCTAAGGCAAAAGAATATTATGAAGATGCCGTAACATCTGTTATGTTACGACACGAGCAGGCTATGCAAGATCCTGTAAGCAAATATGGGCTAAGATATATGGCACCTCCTATTACAGGTACAGCTAAAGAGGCTGCTGAGGCATTCCTGTCTCAAAATAATGATTTTGTGAATTGGGATAAAATGACTAGTAATAATAGGAAACTTGAGGCTATTTGTTCTCAAAAATGGCTCAGCTATTTTGGATATAATCCATTGGAGTCTTGGTTTGAACAAAGGAGGAACGATTTGCCTAGGTTAAAGGCATCTAATCAAGGTCAGCAATCAAAAATCATTTGCAGAGTACCATATCCACAGACAGAGAGAAATCTTAATGCGCCTAATGTGGCTTTGCAACCCGAGGTTGATGTGTATAATAGCCTTATCTTCTGGGATAAAAAGAATGACATTGTAGAGAGAACAGAACTTTACCAGTAATCACCATAAATAATGCTAAAAGTATGAAAACAATAACTAATAAAATAATACTCCTTATCTGCTTAATTGCAGTTACATTAACGTCTTCTTCTTGTTTAAAGGATGATCCGTTGTTTGAATGGGATAAGGCCGGGGCAGTTATAGAGATACCGGTTAAGCCACATTATTTACTTGCTACTAATGTGGTAACAAGTAAAAATGCCGAGTTTACCCTAATGGTAAATTATACAGTTTTTCAAGTTTCTGATAATACTGTAGATATTCCTGTAACATTAGCTGCAGACGAATCTTTGGTTGCTACATATAATGCAGGGCTTGCCTCATCAACTAAAAAATATGTTTTGCTTCCGGCTACTACATATACTCTCCCTTCCCCTATTATTAAGGCAGGAACTCAATTATGGAAAGAGAATATGACCGTAAATACATCAACTCTTAAAAAGGGAGAAAAATATTTACTCCCTATTAAAATTGCAAGTGTTCCGGCTGGTTACACAATTAGTGGAAACTTTGGCCATGTGTATTTAAGAATAGATATGAAAAAATAAAACTTTAAGGTTTTATTTACTTAATAAGAGAGACCGTCCATTTTTTGGACGGTCTTTTTTTTTATTACACTTCTCTCTTGTTACAATGTGTAAGTTAGTTATATAATTAATGTTGTAAATATGCAATTATATATCAAAAATAGCACTAATTATATAACTTTTAAGCTATATAGTTACATATTATATGTATTAAGTAATAATTGAGTGCTCAAAATTGTAAAAATAGACAGCAGGCGCTAAATCATTTTACTAAATGTTTGGATAACCCTTGCTGTATAGCGTAATTAGCCGTTTTTTAATATATTTTTTAAAACTTTGTAAAAATTATAGCATATATTTTACTTACAAACTATAAGTATAATTGTATTTTATTGTAAAAAACGATAAAAATGCAATAAATATACTTTTTTATATAAGTTATATATTATAAGTAAATCTAATAATATTATAGTAATTTAATATAATTATCTATTAAATAAATCATATTTGATATAAAATGCACTAAATAAATCATATAAAAGATATTTCTAAAATAATTTTTTTTATGTGCGTAAATATATCATACTTATAAATTATTACTACATTTGTTAAAATTGTACAAAAACCTACAATTAACCAATAAATTAATCAAACTTTAACTAATTTAACTAACAAATGAAAAAAGTATTCTTCACAACACTGGTGATGCTATTTTTTTCCGTATTAAGTTCTGAACTTCTTGCTCAAGAAAAAACGCTTACGGGCAAAGTTTTGGCGGCTGATACAGGAGAACCTATTCCAATTGCATCTGTTTTAGTAAAAGGTTACAACACTCTAGGTACTTATACTCTAGATGATGGTACGTTCATTATAAAGAATGTTCCGGCTAATGCAACCCACCTTATTTTTAACTCAATGGGATATGTAACCGTAGAAATCCCAATTGGAACGCAAAAAGTATTTAATGTAAAATTAAACCCTGATGCAATTTCTTTAAATGACGTTGTTGTAACAGCTTTGGGTATTCAACGGCAAGCAAAAGAGATTGGATACGCTACGGCTAAAGTATCATCTGATGATTTAACCAAGACTAAAAACATGGATGCAACACAAGCACTTATAGGCAAAGTTTCCGGCTTGCAAATAAGTACTGCGTCTGCATCATTGGACGCCGAAGTACGTGTTAATTTACGTGGCAGCCGTTCATTTAAAGGAGATAACCAAGCTCTATTGGTAGTTGATGGTGTTCCTACACCAATTAACTATTTACAAACAATGAATCCTAACGATATTGAGAATATTTCTGTCTTAAAAGGAGGTAGTGCTGCAGCTCTTTATGGATCTGCTGCCGCAAATGGGGTACTGTATGTTACAACTAAAAAGGGAGAAGTAGGGCGCCCAAGGGTAACTTATTCCTTAACCACCACTTTTGATAAAATGTCATATTTCCCTAAATATCAAAAAAGATTTGGCGGTGGAGCAGAGAATGGAACAACAGGCTTTGGATATTATATTGCTGATGAGAATCAACAATATGGGCCTGAATTTGACGGCTCAATAGTTGATATAGGACAGCCTATTCTTTTACCTGATAATATTACCGAGAAACAATTAACCGGAACTTATGATTTTAAGGACGGTGCAAGGGAAGGCTATTATCAAACAGGTATTGGACTTCAAAATGATATTTCTTTTTCGTCCGGTGGAGAAAACGGGAATTTTTTTATGTCATATCAACACGCACATAGAACAGGCACAATTACAGGCGATGAATATAGGCGCCAAACCATAAGGTTTAATGCGTCTCGTACGTATAAGAAAATTAGAGTTGGAGGCAATCTTTCTTATTCCAATACTAAAACAGATATGAATAATTCTTCTTCTAATGGTATGCAGTCTTTATGGAATACTCCCGGAAACATAGATCTTCCAGCATATAAAGATTGGCGTAATGTAGAGGGTGCAAATCCCAATGATTGGATTAACTCTTATTATTTAAATCCTTATGCACAAGTTGATTTATATAGAAGAGAGGCAAGGATGGACAGAATAACAGCCTCTGCAGATTTAGAATATAAGCCATTACCTTGGCTAAAATTCCAAGGGCGTGCCGGATTAAATTTGGGAATTTCAAATAAAAACAATAAACAGAATGCTTGGCATTATTCAGATTTTGCTAAAAATACAAGAAGTTATGCCTCATCTGGTGATGTCTATACAGCATTAACAACTTCATCAAACTATTCCAATAGAGTAAATATAGATGCTATGGCTTTTGCCGAGCATAAATTTAATGATAAATTCCAAATTAAAGGGATGTTGGGATGGTCTATGAATGATAATTATAGTGAGTATAAGTCTGTTGGAGCCTCATCAATGGGCTTAGACGGACTGTTTAATGTATCTAATAGAATAAGTGAGCTAGAGGGGGATAATAGATATACCCAATCGAGACAACAATCTATTTATGGAAGTATAGATTTCTCGGCTTTTGGTTGGGCTTACTTACAAGTAACAGGAAGAAACGACTGGACATCTTTGCTTGCTCCAAAAAATTGGTCATTCTTCTATCCTGGTGCAAATCTTTCTGTTATGCTTTCAGATGCTTTGCCTGCAATTAAACATAACAAATGGTTGTCATATTTAAAACTTAGAGGAACTTACGCAAAAGTTGGATCTGTAAATATAGGAACATATAACTTAGATGATATAGCAAATGTACATAGTAGTTTCCCATTTGGGTCATTAACAGGTTATTACATTGGTCAAGATATTCGCAATAGAGATATTAAGCCAGAGTTTACTACTGAGTTTGAGGTTGGAGTAGAGTTAGGTTTATTAAAGGATAGGGTTATTTTGGAAGCTGCTTACTATCATCAGAAAACTACGGACCAAACTGTAAATGTAGATATACCTCAATCAACGGGAGCTTATAGTAAATATTTAAATGCCGGTGTAATGACCGGACAAGGTGTTGAACTAGATTTAAAAGTTACCCCATTAATTAGAATTGGAGATTTTAGTTGGAATATTAATGCCAACGCAACTTTTTCTAAAACAAATGTTTCTGAACTTTATGGAGATCTAACAGAGTTGGCTATTGAGTCTCCTATTTTTGCTATTCTTGGACAAAATTATCCAATGATTAAAGCCTCAGATTATAAAAGAGATCCCCAAGGAAGAGTAATTGTTAACCCAACTACCGGTTTACCGTCTGTTGGAGATATGGTACAAATAGGAACAACCGAGCCTAAAATACGTATTGGGCTATCAACAGTAATGCGTTGGAGAGGCTTCTCTTTGGCAGCTACGTTTGATTATAGAGGAGGACATTATACTAGCTTTGGCCAAGAAACTATGATGTTATTTACAGGGTCGTCTTATACATCTGCAATGATGGGGCGTCAAAGATTTGTATTTCCTAATTCAGTTATAGCGGTTAAAGATGCTAGTGGTAATGTTTCTTATGAGGAAAATAAGAATATTACAGTTAACTCTGGTAATAAAAGTTTTTGGGCATCAAATTACTACTCATGTATATCAAGCCGTGTTGTAAGTGCGGCTGCGTGGAAATTGCGTGAACTTTCAATAAGCTATGATTTACCCGAAAAATTATTGGACAAAACCAAATTCTTCCAACGGATTTCGGTAGGTTTTGTTGGACGTAATTTATTTATGTGGGTTCCTTCAACTAATTTATGGGGAGATCCCGAAAACTGGTCTGGAACTGGAGTATCCAATGCTCCCGGTGTTGCTGCAAATGCTCAATCGGGATCAAGAACATTTGGATTTAATGTAACATTATCATTCTAACTTAAAATATATTAGAAATGAAAAAATATATATTATTAATTGTAACGTGTTTTGCATTATGTGTATCTGGTTGTAAAAACTGGCTAGATATTAATAAAGATTTAAATCATGCAGATGTTAATGACGTTACTGGTGAGCTGCTTTTGCCTGCTTGTCAATTTGATATGATAAACAATCATGTTAATAGTTCAAATGCTATGTTGGTTTCGCAGCATTTAACTAAATCTGGAGAATTTTCTGGGAATTATACATTTTTAACAGGGGATATAATGCCTCAAAACGTGGATGCTTGGTGGTCTACATATTATCAGGTAAATGCTAATCTTAAAGTAATTTATAATAAAGCAGTGCTGAGTGGCGACCGTGCCCAAAAAGGAATTGCGTTAGCATTGTCTATTCTTAATTATCAGAGATTGGTAGATATATTTGGAGACATTCCTTATACGGAGGCCTGTAATCCACGTGAATATCCACAACCAAAGTATGATGATGCTAAAGCTATTTATGCAGACCTTATTATAAAGATTGATGAGGCTATAGCTGATTTAGAGGCTGTGGTTGCTAATTATAATAGCACTCTACAGTCAAAACTTAAGAAGGCAGATATTATGTGTGCAGGGAATCTGCCTCTTTGGCTAAGATTTGCAAATACCATTAAATTAAGGTTATTAATGCGCATTTCCAATGTGCAGGATGTAAGTGCTAAAGTTGCAGCTATTGAAGACAAGTGTCTTAAAATAGATGAGAATGTGATGGCTAATCCCGGCTATTATGTTGCTACAGATAAAATGAATATTTTTTATGAAAATTACGGATGGGATACACAGGGAGATGAAAATTCGAATCACAGGCAGTATATGCCTACATCTGTATTGGTTGATATGTTACGTGTTAATAACGATCCTCGTTTGAGAGCTTATATAGATCCAAGAAGAATCTTAGGGGATGATGAAGACGGATATGCAATATATTCAAATTATGGACTTGAAGATGAACCATATGTTGGTATTCCTTATGGACAAGCAGATCCTCCGGGGAGGTACTATACAAGTTGGACAGGTACAGGTGTGCTTGCCGGTGGTGCAGATAAAGCTTCGGGTAGGTTAAGATCCTCTGTATTTATAGCAGGTTCTGAGGTTGGGTTTTTCTTGGCTGAGGCAGCTCTTAGGGGAATGATTCCGGGGGGAGATGCTAAAGCAAAAGAATATTATGAAAAAGCTGTAACATCTGCTATTAAGAGACACGAGATTGCTATGCAAGAGCCTACCGAAAGGTATGGAATAAAGAATATGGCTGAACCAATTAAAGGATCAGCTGAGAGCGCTGCTAAAGCTTTTTTATCTCAAAATAATGACTTTGTTAATTGGGATAAAATGGGCAATAACAATCGCAAACTAGAGGCTATTTGTTCTCAAAAATGGCTTAGCTTTTTTGGATATAATCCGCTTGAGTCTTGGTTTGAACAAAGGAGGACAGATTTGCCTAAATTAAAGGCATCTAACCAAGGACAACAATCAAAGATTATATGCCGTGTTCCGTATCCACAAACAGAAAGGACACTTAATGCGCCAAACATTGCCTTACAACCAGATATTGACGTATATAATAGCCGTCTATTTTGGGACATCAAAAATGATGTTGTTGAGAGAACAGAACTTTACTTATAATTACTATAAATAACGCTAAATAATGAAAACAATAACAAATAAAATAATGCTGTTTCTTTGCTTGGTTGCAGTTACATTAACATCATCATCTTGTTTAAAAGATGATCCTTTGTTTGATTGGAGTGAGGCTGGTGTGGTTATAGAAATGCCTTACAAATCACACTATATTTTAAGAGATGGAGTTGTCCCTACAAAGAATCAAGATTATGTATTAAGAGTAAATTACACTATTTCATATGCTTCGGATAACAAAAATGATATAGATGTAAAGCTAGGTGTAGATGAATCGATGGTTGCTACATATAATGCGGGGCTTGCGTCAACAACTAAAAAATACGTTTTGCTACCGGCCGGTACTTATAAACTTCCGGCAACTGTTATTAAAGCAGGGAAACAATTAGTAGAAGAGAATATGACCGTAAATACATCAACTCTTAAAAAGGGAGAAAAATATTTACTTCCTATTAAAATTGTGAATGTTCCAGAAGGGTACACTATTAGTGGAAACTTTGGTCATTTATATTTAAGGATACACATGAAAGAGTAAAACTTTAAGGTTTTATTTACTTAAAAAGAAAGATCGTCCATTTTTTGGGCGGTCTTTTTTAATTTATTATATGTATATTTGAAAGTTATTTATACTTTAACTATTTTTAATTAAACCACTGCAATGAGATTTATTATAACTATATTACTATGTGTGTTAATATATGATTCAACTATTGCTGCAAATTCAAATACAACAATTAATATAGATGATAAGTGTATTAGGGCTACGGATAGTTTATTGCAAAAATTGGAATTGGCTAATATTAATCAAAAAGCAGATATATACAGAGATTTAGCTGATATATATTTAGGGACACCACAAGCTATTCTATATTTAAAAGAAATTTATGCCATTGCACTTAAAACTTTAAACCGTGAATTGCAGGTTAATATGCTTGGTGAAATAGCCGAAGCATATATTAGAAATAATCAAATAGATTCAGGACATCATTATATTAAAATAATAGAAGGATATACCGGTAATAAACAAACTATTGAGTGGAATGCATATCTTAAAATGTGCCTTTTTAATGCGGAGATATATCAAAAAGACAAAAAATCTAATATAGATGTAAATTTTGATAATTCCAGTGGAAAGGCGCAAAGTTTATATGAGCAAATAGGGCAAGCGTATATTGTTGGTAGTGGATTGATAAAGCACAATAAATATGAAGAGGCTTTGCCATATCTAAAGACGGCATACGATTTATGTGATAAAATTACTGGTGAGCCTGCACTTAAGTTTAGACTAATGACAACCAGAATTTTGGCAAATTGCTATTTAGCGGTAGGAAAGGCAGAAAGGCGAGTGGAAATTCTTGAGAATGTTCTTAAAATGCAAATTTTATATTATGAAAAATATTATAAATCTAATAGACCTTTTTATAATATTAATTCTCAATTAATACAATATTATTCGTATATAATATCTTGCATAAGTGTATTGCCCGATAAAAAGACTGCTCTATATATGCAAAAGTTGCTAGAATTAACTAAAAACTCAACAAATTTAAAAGATAGATACAACAGGTATATTTCTATGAATAATTATTATCTTCATAGAGCGGAGTATGCCAAAGCTCAGAGTGCTAATGATAGTCTTATTAAATTAGCTTATAAGGTGGCACCTTATAATTTGCCTAAGCTTTATGAGGTAAGCTGTAGTGTATATGAGATTATGGGAAAGAATAAAGAGGCTTTAGAAAGCATGAAAATGTTTATCCACGTTAAGGACTCTTTAATTTCAAATGAAAACGAATTAAAGATAAATGAGTTACAAGTTAAATATGATGTTGACAAACTTAATTATGAAAAGGCACAGGCAGAGATACATAATAAAAGGATACTACTTGTTGTTTTAGCTATTGGGCTAATATTGGTTGTAATTGTGTGCGTGTATCTATTCTGTGTATTTAAAAAGGAAAAATATCTAAAAAATGAATTACATAAGCTTAATATAAAAGCAGAAGAGAGTGAGCGGATGAAAAGTGCTTTTATAAGCTCAATGAGTCACGAAATACGAACTCCTTTAAATGCAATTGTTGGCTTTTCAAATCTTATGTTTGATAATTCTTTAGATATTGATAGCCGTAAAGAATTTCCAGATTTAATTAAAAAGAATACATTTATACTTACCTCTTTAATTGACAATATGTTTGAAATTGCAAATCTTGATAGCTCTCAGGAGAATTTACCTTGTGAACATGTTGGCCTTAATAAAATTATTACAAAGGAGATGGAGCGTATAAGAACTTTTCCAAAACCTAATGTTAAGTATATATTTGATATACCAACAAACGATGTTACAATTTATACTCATCCTAAATACTTTGGATTGGTAATAGGAGCGGTGTTAGATAATGCTTATAAGTTTACGGAAAACGGGTCGGTTTTAATCATATATAATGTTGATAAATTAAATAGAAAGTTATGTGTAAGTGTAACAGACACAGGCTGCGGCATCTCTTTGAATAATATGGATTCTGTTTTTGACCGTTTTTTTAAGCTCAATGCTTTTGTATCAGGAAGTGGATTAGGTTTGTATTTATGTAAACTAATAATGTCAAAGTTAAATGGCAGTATTAGTATAGATAAAAAATATACCACAGGCGCAAGGTTTATAATAGAACTGCCTTATTTAAATATATAGCTAAAATATTAAAGATGCAGCAAGATTATATGAAACTATTATATGTTTATGAATAATA